>NZ_CP015922.1:1893330-2208886 GCF_001659725.1 Polynucleobacter wuianus
ACCAGACTAGGTGACCTCGATCCAAGAGCGCTCGACTTTGTCATGAACTTTGCCAAAGACAACAGCCTACCGATTGAAGAGGCCTGTGAGTTTGAACCCAAACCCCAAACCCAGCCCTAAAAACAAAAACCCGCTCTGATAAGGAGCGGGCTTAGGTCGAAACTTGCTTCGACCAGCCTAAAACTTTTACTAAATTACGCTGCCATCGCCTTGATAGCTGCAGACAAACGTGACTTTTGACGTGCTGCAGTATTTTTGTGAGCGATCTTTTTATCAGCAATCTTGTCGATTGTTGCTTGAGTTGCAGCGAATACTTTCGCTGCGGCAGCCTTGTCACCAGTGTCGATTGCTTTACGAACTGCCTTAATGGAAGTACGTAGTTTTGAACGCAAGCTGGAGTTATGCTCGTTCTGTTTTACTGCCTGGCGTGCGCGCTTGCGCGCTTGTGCTGTATTGGCCATCTTTAAACCTTGCCTCTATAAATTGCAAAATGCGATTAGTTAAAAATCTCGCGGACCTGCCAGATTCATAAGCAAGCTCGCCAAAACCCAAGATTTTACCTTAAAGGGGCAAAAAAGCCCAGTCCACCCATAAATAGGTGAAAATCGGCTCATGAATCTGCTTTCTGCCGCCGCTAAGGTTAGCTCCCTGACCATGCTGTCCCGTATTACGGGATTGCTCCGAGAGACCCTGATTGCCCGTAGTTTCGGGGCTTCTGAGTGGACGGATGCCTTTAATGTGGCTTTTAGACTACCCAATCTGCTCCGCCGGCTATTTGCGGAAGGGGCGTTTTCTCAGGCTTTTGTGCCCATTTTGGGTGAAATTTCCACAAATGAAGACCAAAACAAGGCCAAGGTCCTCATAAATGCGGTTGCCACGCTCTTATTTTGGGCCCTGCTGCTCACGGTACTGCTTGGGGTAATCGGCGCGCCATTGCTCATTTTGGTCATTGCTACAGGCTTTAGCGGTGGCCCGGCATATGAGGCTAGTGTTGTGATGACCCGAATCATGTTCCCCTATATCGGACTGATTTCGATGGTTTCCCTCTCCGCGGGGATTCTGAATACCTATCACCGCTTTGCCATTCCAGCTTTCACACCCGTATTACTGAACCTCGCTTTAATTGGCAGCGCCATCTTTTTAGCGCCACATTTAGAGCAGCCAATTTATGCGCTGAGCATTGGTGTTTTCTTAGGTGGTGTACTGCAATTAATCATTCAAGTTCCAGCACTTTCTCGTCTAGGTCTTTTGCCGCGCATTGGTTTACTGCCTAGAGCGATCAAAGCCGCAATCAACAATCCTGATGCGAGACGTGTCATGAAGCTGATGGGGCCTGCAGTTTTTGCGGTATCTGTCGCGCAAATCTCTTTAATCATCAATACCAATATTGCATCACGCCTTCAGGCAGGAAGCGTCTCTTGGCTCTCGTATGCAGATCGCTTAATGGAATTTCCAACAGCACTGCTTGGTGTTGCACTAGGCACTGTGCTTCTGCCAAGCTTGAGCAAAGCCAACGCTAAAAATGATTTAGTGCACGCCGGTGAATTACTGATTTGGGGATTACAGCTCACCTTTTTGCTCGCAGCGCCGTCTGCCATTGCGCTCTTTGTTTTTGGCGAGCCCTTGGCGGCAGTGCTGTATCACTATGGAAAATTTAATGCGCTCGATGTCTTAATGACACAACGTGCTTTAGCGGCCTACGGAGTAGGTCTAATTGGATTAATCCTAGTCAAGATTTTGGCGCCCGGTTTTTATTCACGCCAAGATATTCGCACCCCAGTCAAAATTGGCTTGTTCGTTCTGGTTGCCACGCAATTGGCTAACCTAATCTTTGTACCCTGGCTTGGACATGCCGGCCTAGCCTTATCTGTTGGTACTGGCGCCTGTCTTAACGCAGCTCTACTCTGGGTTGGCCTACACAAGCGGGGAGCACTTCCAAGTGCAGCCTGGGCAAAGTATTTGGGACAGCTCTTTTTAGCTTTAATTCCGTTCGCGGGCGTGCTGTTTTATGCAGCAAATGCACATAACTGGATTGCCCTTCAGGCCAAACCTTGGACCCGCATAGGTTTATTGGCTCTCTGGCTGACGGTGGCAGCCCTGATTTACTTTAGCGCCCTAGCCTTAGTCGGAATTCGCTGGCAAAAATTCTTGCGTCATGCAAAATAGGATGTATGCCAACACAACAACTCGACTATTTCACTTCATTAGTTACTGAAGACGATCACTTCCCATTAACGGAAGCAGCAATCGCTGTAGCACAACATGCGTATCCGGATTTGAATGTACAAGGCGTTCTCGATCATCTTGATGAGTTAGGCAATAAATTAAAGGCGCGCATTACACCAGACACTTCCCCGATTCAGCGCTTACAAATTCTGAAGCACTTCTTTTATACCGAGCTTGGCTTTGGTCCAAACCCGAATGATTTCTATGCTCCAGAAAATTCTTATCTACATTATGTGCTTGAGAACCGCAGAGGCATTCCAATCTCGTTAGCAATTCTGATGATGGAATTGGGTCAACAAATTGGCTTGAAGATTCGCGGCGTCTCATTTCCAAATCACTTCATGATGCGTATTTCATTGCAACAAGGTGAAGTCATCATGGATCCATTGACTGGTGATTCGCTATCTAAAAATCAGCTACAAGAAATGCTTGATCCTTATCTTGATGCCAAAGGCTACCGGGGGGAGCTAAGCCTACCCCTGAACGTCTTCCTGCGGGCCTCGAGCCCAAGAGAGATCTTGTCGCGCTTCTTGAGAAACCTCAAGATGATCTACTCAGAGCATGAGCGCTGGGAGCGCCTGCTAGGCATTCAAGAGCGCTTGGTAATTTTATTGCCGGACTCTATTGAGGAGATCAGAGATCGTGGTTTGATCTTTGCGCAACTTGAGTATTTGCGCCCCGCCTTAGCGGATATGCATCGCTATCTCAGCGAATCCCCAGAAGCAGAGGACGCTGGCGATATTCGTGAACATATCGCCACTTTAGAAAGCCAAACCAAACTGCATTAGTCTGGTCTGGCTGAGGTTGATTTAGTTTTTCTTGCGCTGGAAAATTTTGTAGAGTGCAGCAAGCACTACTGGCACAGCTGCTGCACCAATACCTACGAGCACGATCACATTTAAGTTCTGGCGAATGATTGGAATATTGCCAAAGAAATATCCAGCGATCACCAAGCCAAAAACCCAAAGCACAGCGCCAGTAATATTAAATAACTGAAAGCGCGAGAAGTTCATCTCTGATACGCCTGCAATAAAAGGAGCAAAAGTTCTGATGATGGGCAGAAAGCGAGCCACGATGATGGTCTTACCGCCATGCTTTTCATAAAAAGCGTGCGTCTTAAGTAAAGCACCTTGATCTATCCAACGGGATTGACTACTAAACACTTTCTTACCAATCCATCTACCTATGAAATAGTTTACTGTGTTGCCGGCTACTGCAGCAATCAATAAACCAATACACAAGGTCCAAAGATTGAAATGTTCAGTTGCGCAATACGCGCCCGCAATAAACAAAAGAGAGTCGCCCGGCAAGAAGGGCGCAACAACCAAACCCGTCTCTGCAAACACAATTGCAAAAAGCAAACCATATGCCCAAGGGCCATATTGTGAGATCACAATATCTAAATGGCGATCAATATGAAGCAATAAATCGCTTAGTTGCAACAGGGTATCAATCAACTTGCTCTCCAAAGATAGGTTTGATGCGGATATTAACAGGCTCTTATAATGAAGCATGCAAACTGAACCCCACATTCAGCCTATGCAGTCACTAGAAGCAAATCCCATTCTTTGTATTGTGGGTCCTACTGGTGCAGGCAAAACCCATCTCGCCATGTCTTTGGCTGAGTATGCCAAATCGATCGATCTCACAATTGAATTAATTAGTATGGACTCCGCCTTGGTCTATCGCGGCCTAGATATTGGGAGCGCCAAACCGACTAAAGCAGAACAAGCTGCAGTCATTCATCACCTAATTGATATTCTTGAACCGACTGAGGTGTATTCAGCAGCGCGTTTTGCCAAAGATGCGAAGAGGTTGTGCAAAGAAATTCGGGGTCGCGGAAATATTCCAGTCGTGGTTGGTGGAACCATGTTGTATTGGAGAGCTTGGGCGCATGGCCTTTCTTCATTACCAACCGCTAACCCCGAAATACGTGCCCGCCTTGATGAAGAAGGTAAAACGCTAGGTTGGCCTGCGATGCACGCTAAGCTCGCAGAAGTAGATCCAGAAACGGCAGCACGCTTAAAGCCCAATGATTCTCAACGAGTTCAACGCGCGCTTGAAGTCTTTGAAATCAGTGGCAAACCTATGTCCACATTACTCGCAGACTCGCCTAGTGAGGATGGTAGAGGAGGCTCCGCTATTCCAGATTGGATTAAGTTAGTGTCGCTTGAACCTAGTGACCGTAAACGTTTACATCAAAACCTAGAAAAACGATTCGATAAAATGCTACTAGCAGGCTTTTTGGATGAAGTGAAAATACTCCGTACTAATTCTGAGTTACATGCAAATCTGCCAGCGATACGTTCAGTTGGCTATCGCCAGGCTTGGGAATATCTCAACGGTGAAATTGATGCCGAACAAATGCGCTACAAAGCTTTAGCCGCCACTAGACAACTTGGAAAGCGCCAACTCACCTGGCTAAGAGCAATCGCAGGACGAAATACTTTTGACCCCTTCAACTCAGAAGAGCTGAAGGTAGCCTTAGATTACTGCAAGAAAAACCTAAAGAAATAAGCGGGTAGTGATCGTCTTAGATAACAATTGTTTGTGGCGCATCTTTTGGACGCTCAAGCACTTCGCCAACAGTCCATGCTTTCAGGCCTTGGGCAGTTAGTGATTTGATTGCAATATCTGCTTGGCTTGGAGCAACAATCACCACCATACCAATACCGCAGTTAAATACCCGTACCATCTCAGCGTCTGCAACGCCACCCTTCATCTGCAACCAACGAAAGAGTTCGGGCATTTGCCAGCTACTGCGATGTAAAACTGCTTGAGTATTTTCTGGTAATACACGTGGCACGTTATCCACCAAGCCACCACCAGTAATGTGCGCCATACCTTTAACATCAATCTCAGAGATCAATTTGAGTAGCGGCTTTACATAAATCTCTGTCGGCGCCATCACAACATCACCCAATGAACGACCGCCTAGATCATCGGTAGGTTTTGCGCCAGCACGCTCAATAATTTTGCGCACCAAAGAGTAACCATTGGAGTGAGCTCCGCTTGAACCAATTGCTAAGACCACATCACCCGGAACAATAGTGTTGCCAGTAATAATTTTAGATTTCTCAACTGCGCCTACTGCAAAACCAGCTAAGTCATATTCACCTGGGGGATACATACCCGGCATTTCCGCTGTCTCACCACCAATGAGCGCACAACCAGATAATTCGCAGCCTTTAGCAATACCACCAACAACAGTCGCAGCAGTATCTACAGTCAACTTGCCGCAAGCAAAATAATCCAAGAAGAAGAGTGGCTCGGCACCTTGAACCAAAATATCGTTCACGCTCATGGCGACCAAGTCTTGCCCGATCGTATCGTGGCGATTCCACTCAAAGGCCAAACGTAGTTTTGTGCCAACACCGTCGGTACCGGAAACCAAAACTGGTTCTTTGTAGCGCTTAGGAACCTCAAAAAGGGCGCCAAAGCCACCGATTCCGGCCAATACACCCTCTCGCATGGTCTTTTTAGCTAAGGGCTTGATACGGTCAACCAAGTCATCCCCAGCGTCAATATCAACGCCAGCATCACGGTAGGAAAGGCCTTTTGAGGAAGAATTTGTAGGTGAAGTCATATCTGAGCTGGAATATTAGTAAAAAATGCTACTGGGTCAGTAGAATCATTGAATTCTAGAGGATTACTCGTCATGGCTGAAATTTTTACCCCTTTTCTGGCTGCATTCATTTTGGCTTACATCCTAAGGCCTTCTTTTCAATGGCTTGAAGGACGTCGATTGCCAGCAGCAGTTGCAGCAGGTCTGACTGTTATCTTTGGCCTAGGGGTGGTGATTGCGATTTTGAGCCTCTTTATTGGTCTCTTGAAAACCGAGATCCCGCTAGTTAAGGCGCAATTGCCAGAATGGATTGCAAATACCCAAGCTTGGCTTGGGCCTAAATTAGCTGAACTGCATTTCAGCGTCGATTGGGGCACTTTAAAAACAACTATCTCACAAAAAATTTCTGATCATATTAGCGATAACGCTGACACTCTTATGGGCTCCACGATCGAGACCGTACTCATGTCTGGCAGCTCGGTCATCGCAGGATTTATTAATTCTATTTTGATCGTGTTTGTGATGTTTTATCTACTTATCGACTGGGATCATTTTTTTGGGCTAATCAAAAAAATTGTTCCAGTGCGCGCGCAAGAGACGGTGCATCACTTAGCAATGCATACAGATGGCCTACTCTCGCAATATCTCAACGGCATGATCATTGTAATTTCCATCATGTCGGTTTTTTATAGCGTTGGTCTTAGCATCATTGGCATTAAAGGCGCTATTGCATTGGGCATTTTTACTGCGCTCATGATTGTGATTCCTTACATTGGCATCACACTGGGCTTTAGCCTTGCAATCATTTCGGCGCTTCTACAGTTTGGTCCGCAACGAGAACTCGTTGGTGTTCTCGCACTCTACGGGCTTGGCCAGTTTCTAGAAGGCTTCGTCCTTACACCACGCCTCGTCGGTGAGCGCATTGGCTTACATCCGGTAGCCGTCCTGTTTGCTTTGCTTCTCTTTGGAAAACTCTTTGGATTCTTTGGAGTTTTATTAGCCTTACCAATTAGCGCAGTAAGTTTGGTACTAGTGCAATACCTCTGGTCTGTTTATACGCAAAGCTCTTGGTATCAAAAATAATTTCGTTTTAATGAATACACCTTCGCTCCCAAGACAATTCGCTTTAGATATTAGTCACACACCCAAAGCCAGTCTCGAGAACTATTTACCCGGCAAAGATCGTGCCTTAGTTGAGACCCTGAAAATACTTTGCAACTCTTGGGAAAATAATTCCACAAAAGGATCTAGCAACCCTCTGAACCATCGTTGGATGTATTGGTGGGGACCAGAGGGATCTGGTCGCTCGCATTTATTAGAAGCGGTGGCGCATGCTGCTGAACGCACTGGTCTTGATTGCTTTTCTTTAAATCCAAGTGAACCCGTTTCTTGGGTGCGACTTGAAGAAAAACTACTGGTTCTCGTCCAAAGTGAGGCCGCCTCAGTCATTACAGTGGATGATGTCGACCGCTTAGATGATCGACTGATTGGTGCACTTTTTCGGATTCTGAATGAGGTCCAGGCTAGTAGAAATATTCACATCTTTATAGCTGGAAATGCTGCTCCAGCCAATCTCACACTTCGGGAAGACCTACGGACCCGTCTGGGCTGGGGTCTCATCTTTCAAACCCAGCTTTTGGATGATGATGAGAAAATACAAGCCTTGGAGCAAGCAGCCAAGGCTCGAGGGCTGGTGCTATCGCCTGATGTATTGCCGTGGTTGTTAAACCGTTTTTACCGCGATATGCCCAATTTAATGGCCCTCATTGATGCTTTAGATGCTTATTCATTAGAAACAAAACGTGCTGTAACCTTGCCCTTGGTGCGCGAGCTCTTGCAACCTAAATAATTTATTCAATACTCTATTTGTGACCCAGTTAGCCCTTTTCGATTTAGACCACACACTATTGCCCTGCGATAGCGATTACGAATGGGGTCAATTCTTGGCGCGTATTGGCGTTGTCGATAGCAAATACTATGCACGACAAAACGAGCGCTTCTATCAAGACTACAAGGAAGGTAAGCTTGATATTCATGAATTTCTCCGCTTTGCCCTAAAACCCCTCTCTGAGCACTCACGTGCCCAGCTCAAAGAATGGCATGACCAATTCATGGCAGAAGTGATCAACGGGCAGCTTCGTCAAAAAGCGATCGATTTGGTAAAACAACATCAAGATGCTGGTGACTTATGTTGCGTTGTCACCGCAACCAATAGCTTTGTAACGCGCCCAATCGTCGAGAGTTTTGGTATCGAGCATCTGATTGCAACTGAGCCAGCAACCCGTGGTGATGGGCTATTGGCCAGCTTCACGGGCGAAGTTAAAGGCATTCCAAACTTTCGCGAAGGCAAGATTCAAAATCTGCATGACTGGCTGAGTAAGCAGGATCTGAGCTTAGCTAAATTACCGCGCAGTTATTTCTATTCAGACTCAATGAATGACTTACCATTATTAGAGCAAGTAAGTCACCCAGTTGCCACTAATCCAGACGATCGTCTACGCAATGAAGCCCAATTACGTGGCTGGCCAATTCTTGAGTTGTTCGCATGATTACTAAATTTATCAAGCGCATTTTGCGTCGCGACCCGATGGTCAAGCATACGCAAGCAAACAATACAGGCGCACCAAAACGTATTCCTAAAAAATCGCATCGCATTGATCCACATTTACTTTCTAAAAACGCGGTCAAGGTAACGCAAACTTTGCAACAAGCGGGTTATGAGGCATTTATTGTTGGTGGTGCGGTACGAGATCTCGTTTTAGGCATTGGCCCAAAAGATTTTGACGTTGCTACCAATGCAACACCAGATCAGGTCCAACGGTTATTTCGTAAGGCACGTCTCATTGGGCGTCGCTTTCAGATCGTGCATGTGACCTTCTTTGGTAAAGGTCACCCAGAAATCATTGAAGTTTCCACCTTTAGAGCCTTACTTGATAACGCTGGTGACCATGTTGCTGAAAGTGGTCGAATTTTGCGGGATAACGTTTGGGGTTCTCAAGGTGAAGACGCAGCTCGTCGCGATTTCACAATTAATGCAATGTATTACGACCCATCTAGCGAAACTGTGCTCGACTATCACGGCGGTATGGCGGACATGCAAAAGAAAACTTTGCGCATGATTGGCGACCCCACAAAGCGTTATCGCGAAGATCCCGTTCGGATGCTCAGAGCGATTCGCTTTGCTGCTAAAACTGGATTTACTTTGGACGCTGATACTCGTGCGCCGATTGCCAAGCTAGGAAAACTACTGCAAGACGTTCCTTCAGCAAGACTCTTTGATGAAATCCTTAAGCTGTTGATGTCAGGCTATTCTTGGGCGGCCATACAAGGTCTGCGAAATGCAGGCCTTCATCATGGCCTACTTCCGCTGCTCGATCATATTCTTGATAACAGCGAAGCCTCTAAGGGGGCAAATGATTTTGTGAAGCTAGCGCTAGCCAATACTGACCAACGCATTCAATCTGGCAAGAGCGTTTCGGCTGGCTTCTTATTCGCCACCCTACTTTGGCCAGACCTCTTAAAGAATTGGAAGGCCAATATTGCTAAAGGCATGGCAAATATCCCGGCACTACAAGATGCAATGGATGACACGATAGCCACCCAAAGTAGTGGTATGACGATTCAGCGGCGCTTTGAAAGTGATATGCGGGAAATCTGGTCTATGCAGCCACGCTTTGAAAGGCGAATTGGACGCTACCCTTATCGACTCATAGAATCGCCCCGTTTTAGGGCAGGCTATGACTTTATGCTCCTAAGATGCGCAACTGGTGAGCAGAGCCCAGCCATAGGAGAGTGGTGGACTAACTTCATTGCTGCCGACCCAGTAGGACAAGATGAATTGATGGCCAGCGTAAAAAATGAATTAGGCGCTGCCGCCAATATACCTGCCAAAAGACGCCGGCGTAGAAAACCCAAATCAGCCACCCCACCAGAACCGACCTTAGGTTAAGCAGACTTAGAGATTTTTCGGTAAAATAGTTTCATCTCTAGTTTGGAATCGTATGGCACGAGCATTTATCGGATTTGGTGGCAATATCGGTGATACCCGTCAGCTCATCACTGATGCAATCGTCTGCTTAGCGCAGCGCTCAGAATTACAAATTCTGGCAAAGAGTTGCTTTTATCAAAGCGCACCCGTTGAAGCTCTCGGTGGCGATTACATTAATGCAGTGATTGAAATCGAAACCCAATTAAGTCCGTATGGGCTTCTG
Source organism: Polynucleobacter wuianus (assembly GCF_001659725.1). Lineage (NCBI taxonomy): Bacteria > Pseudomonadati > Pseudomonadota > Betaproteobacteria > Burkholderiales > Burkholderiaceae > Polynucleobacter > Polynucleobacter wuianus. Next base: position 1,903,333 of record NZ_CP015922.1, read on the forward strand.
CATGTCTGCCAAGCAATTGAACAAGAATTTGGTAGAGAGCGCCCTTACGCTAACGCACCGCGTACGCTAGATCTCGATATTCTGTCTTTTGAGGGCGTTACTCAAAATGAAACTGAGCTTATGCTCCCCCATCCAAGAATTATTGAACGATCATTCGTTCTACTTCCCCTGCTAGAAATTGCCCCTGATTTCTTCCTACCTAATTTTGGCGAACTGAAGAGTTATTTACCTCAGGTGGCTCATCAGAGAATCGAAAAACTCCCCTGCCGCAACTGCAATTGCGGGGAAAAAGACGTTTATAGCCAAACGGCGCATTAATTCATTAAACTCTCGCCATGGGTTACTTACAAGGCGACAAGCCAATTTCGATTACTAAGCTCTTGGCGATGCATGCCGAGCAAGAAAAAATTACTATGCTCACCGCATACGATTCGACAATGTCCGCATTATTGAATCGCTGCGCAGTTGAAGTCATCTTAATTGGTGATTCTCTAGGCAATGTGATTCAAGGCCACTCCAGCACGACGCCAGTGACTGTTGAGCAAATGGCGTATCACACTGAATGTGTAGCTCGCGCCAACACCCACGCTTTTTTAATTTCTGATTTACCCTTCGCCAGCTATGGCGACCCTGTACAGGCTTTAGATTCTGCAGCAGAACTCATGCGCGCTGGCGCAGACATGGTCAAGCTAGAAGGTGGCGATTGGCAAGTCGATATCATTCAATATTTAGTTGAGCGTAGCGTTCCAGTTTGTGCTCACCTTGGATTGCTTCCTCAATCAGTTCATGTTTTAGGTGGCTACAAAGTTCAAGGTAAATCAAGAGATGCGGCAACCCACATGCTGGAGCAAGCACTTGCATGCCAACAAGCTGGCGCACAAATGGTAGTGCTCGAAGCGATACCTTCATCGCTTGGCGAAAAAATTACGTCTGAATTGCATATTCCAACCATTGGGATTGGTGCAGGTCCAGATTGCTCGGGTCAAGTTTTAGTACTTCAAGACATGTTGGGCATTAGCCCAGGTAGACCGCCCAAGTTCGTGAAGAACTTCATGGAAGGTCACCACTCAGTTGAAGCAGCCGTTAAGGCCTATGTGCGTGAAGTGAAATCTGGAAAATTTCCCGGACCCGAGCACGGCTTTGCTGGTTAATTAGCTAAAGAAGCTCTTTACCCCATCAAACCAGCCTTTTTGTTGCGGGCTATGTTTGTCGCCACCAGATTTCAGACTGTCGTCAAACTTCTGTAGCAATTGCTTTTGCTCATCAGTCAACTTCACCGGTGTTTCAACCAAGACGTGAACAAACAAATCGCCAACTAAAGTTGAACGGAGGCCTTTGATGCCTTTATTACGTAGGCGGAAAGTCTTACCAGTCTGAGTTCCTTCCGGAATTGGAAACTCAACCCGACCTGATAACGTTGGGACTTCAATTTCACCGCCGATCGTTGCTATCGCAAATGAAATCGGCATCTGTACATGCAAATCGCTACCGTCGCGCTCAAATACTTTATGGGGTTTAACGCGAACCTCTACGTAGAGATCGCCGGATGGTCCACCGTTAATACCAGGCTCGCCATTACCAACTGAACGAACGCGCATACCGTCATCAATACCTGCAGGTATTTTGATTTCGAGGGTTTTTTGTTCTTTGTGTTTACCTGTGCCATGACAAGTCTTGCAAGGCTTTGGAATGTACTCGCCAGTGCCGCGGCACTTAGGGCAAGTTTGCTGCATTGAAAAGAAGCCTTGCTGAACACGTACTTGACCATGCCCATCACAGGTAGAACATTTCTCCGCCTTTGAACCAGGCTCTGCACCAGTGCCGTGACATGGCTTGCAATTACTCCAGCTAGGAACACGAATTTGAGTGGTATAGCCTTCGGCTGCCTGCTCAAGTGTAATGTCCATGTTGTAACGTAAGTCAGCACCTTTGTAGACTTGCGGACCACCATGACGACCACCGCCTTGACCAAAAATATCACCGAAGATGTCACCAAAAGCATCAGCAAAGCCGCCACCGCCAAAGCCACCGCCTCCGAATCCGCCACCCATCGAAGGATCAATACCAGCATGACCGTACTGATCGTATGCAGCACGCTTATTGGGATCGTTTAGCGTTTCGTACGCTTCTTTTACTTCTTTAAATTGGGCTTCAGCGGTTTTGCTATCGGGGTTGCGATCAGGGTGATACTTCATTGCCATTTTACGATAAGCTTTTTTGAGCTCTTCATCGCTGGCACCTTTTGCTACACCAAGCACTTCATAAAAATCGCGTTTACTTTTAGGCACGGCCTATCCTCTCAACAACCTGAATGGCACAAGTCGGCACGAGGCCGACTTGTTATTTAAGTACATCAAAACTACGTTAATGAATGTCTGATTTAAAGAATTACTTCTTGTCATCAACCTCTTTAAAGTCTGCATCAACAACATCAGCGTCAGGGGCTGCCTTTTGCTCGCCACCTGGGGCTGCGCCTGCAGCTGCACCAGCTTTAGCCTGTTCAGCAGCCATGACTTTTTCGCCCAGCTTCTGACTTGCCTTACCCAAAGCTTCAGTTTTGGCTTCAATAGCTTCTTTATCGCTACCCTTGATCGCTTCATCCAACTCTTTGAGGGCTAGTTCTATGGCTTCTTTTTCAGAGGCTTCTAAGCTAGCGCCATGCTCTTCCAAAGCCTTCTTAGTAGAGTGAGCCAAGGCATCTGCAGTGTTACGAGCAGTTACCAACTCCAATGCTTTCTTATCTTCGGCAGCATTGGCTTCAGCATCTTTCACCATGCGTTGAATTTCTTCTTCGGTCAAGCCAGAATTTGCCTTGATGGTGATCTTGTTCTCTTTACCAGTAGTCTTGTCTTTTGCTGTTACATGCAAAATACCGTTGGCATCGATATCAAAGGTCACTTCAATTTGCGGCATACCGCGCTGAGCAGGTGCAATACCTTCGAGGTTAAATTCACCCAACAACTTGTTTGCAGCAGCCATCTCACGCTCACCTTGGAAGCACTTGATGGTTACAGCAGGCTGATTGTCTTCTGCAGTAGAGTAAACCTGTGAATGCTTGGTAGGAATCGTTGTGTTCTTTGGAATCATCTTGGTCATGACGCCACCAAGAGTTTCGATACCCAATGACAATGGGGTAACGTCCAAGAGCAATACATCTTTACGATCACCAGACAATACAGAACCCTGAATTGCGGCACCAACAGCTACTGCTTCATCTGGGTTAACGTCTTTGCGTGGCTCTTTACCAAAGATTTCTTTTACTTTGTCCTGAACCGCAGGCATACGAGTCTGACCACCGACCAAAATCACGTCGTCGATATTGGCGACGTTTACGCCAGCGTCTTTAATCGCAGTTAAGCAAGGGCCAGCCGTGCGGTTGATTAACTCTTCAACCAAGGACTCTAATTTGGCACGGGTCAACTTCAAATTCAAGTGCTTAGGACCACTAGCGTCAGCAGTCACGTATGGCAAGTTAATTTCAGTTTGCTGTGCAGATGACAATTCGATCTTGGCTTTTTCGGCTGCATCTTTTAAACGCTGCAATGCTAAAACGTCTTTACTCAAATCAACGCCTTGCTCTTTCTTGAACTCAGCAATGATCCAGTCAATGATGCGTTGGTCAAAGTCTTCACCACCCAAGAAGGTATCGCCGTTGGTAGAAAGCACTTCAAACTGCTTCTCACCATCCACGTTAGCAATCTCAATGATGGATACGTCAAATGTACCGCCACCTAAGTCATACACAGCGATCTTGCGATCTACCTTGTCTTGCTTGTCCAGGCCAAATGCCAATGCAGCAGCGGTTGGCTCGTTAATGATGCGCTTCACATCCAAACCAGCGATACGTCCGGCGTCCTTAGTGGCTTGACGTTGACTGTCGTTGAAGTAAGCAGGAACAGTAATGACTGCCTCAGTCACTTCTTCACCGAGATAGTCTTCGGCAGTCTTTTTCATCTTGCGCAGGATTTCAGCAGAAACTTGCTGTGGCGCCATTTTCTTATCACGTGCTTGAACCCAAGCATCGCCGTTGTCTGCTTGAATAATTGCGTAAGGCATGAGTCCAATATCTTTTTGCACTTCAGGATCAGTGAATTTACGACCCATCAAACGCTTCACTGCGTAGATTGTGTTTTTAGGATTTGTCACTGATTGACGTTTTGCTGGTGCACCAACCAATACCTCTCCATCTTCAACGTAAGCGATGATCGATGGAGTTGTGCGAGCGCCTTCTGCGTTCTCCACAACTTTAGGTGCATTGTTTTCAACAACTGAAACACACGAGTTAGTGGTTCCTAAATCGATTCCGATAATCTTTCCCATAATTGCTCCAAAAAATTAAATTACTTTGTTGTACTTCTAGGTTGTTTTAGGCGATCTATTTGAACCGCCACGAATATTCCAATACCCAATAAATGGGGTCTAAAAAGGGGAATTCAAGGGGTGAAATGGCAAAAAAGGCAGAAATCTGCCTTTTTTTGACTGTTTGGGGTTTTTACCCCATTTTTTTGGTTTACTTAGGGGCGCTCACCGTCACTAAAGCTGGTCTAAGGACGCGATCAGCCACGGTATAACCCCTTTGCAGCACTGAAACCACGGTATTGGCATCTTGCTCAGAAGGCACTGAGGCAATGGCCTGGTGGTGGTGGGGATCAAATTTATCGCCTACCGAAGGGTTAATTTCGGTCATGCGACCTTTTTCAAAAGCAGCCAAGAGCTGCTTCAAGGTAATTTCTAAACCTTCTTTGAACGCCTTAGCATCACCCGCATCAGTACTCAATGCGGCATACAGACTATCCGTTACCGGAACTAAGTGCTCGGCAAAACTCTCGATCGCAAACTTATGAGCCTTCGCAATATCCTCCACGGCGCGACGACGGATATTTTCAGCCTCAGCCTTAGCGCGCAGAAAATTATCTTGCAAATCAGAGACCTTCTGGTTGAGCTCAGCAATTTCTTGCTCAGGTGTTTTTACCGCAGGAGTCTCTGTTGCAGTAGTCGAATTTTCTGTATTTGACTCTGCCGCAAGATTCTCTTGCTCTGGCATTGGGTTTTGATTTTCTTGTGTCATGGACGCGAATTCACTTTTCTGTAATGGGTGCTATTGCATTGCTATGTGGGGTCAGTTTATTCAATTTCAAGACATACTTTTAGCCAATTCCGCTCTTTCATTGCACTTGGCAAGCTCATCAGGGGATTCTGTACCCAGAGACCATCCTAATAAATGCTGATAGGCAATATTGCTCAAAGCCTCAATCCACTTGGGGTTGCTGTTTAAACAAGGGATATAGCGATAGTCTCTGCCACCATGATCAAGGAATGATTCTTTTGCTTCCATGGCAATCTCCTCTAAAGTCTCAAGACAATCAGCTGGAAAGCCTGGACAAAAAATGTCGATACGCTGACAACCTTCTTTAGCGAGCTTTTCAATCGTGGGTGCGGTATAAGGCTTTAACCACTCGGCCTTTCCAAAGCGAGATTGAAAGGTCACAATATATTGACCTAGCTCTAAGCCAAGAGATTCTCCAAGTAATCGACCTGTTTTCAAACACTCACAATGATATGGGTCACCCTTCATCAAATTGCGTTTTGGCAAACCATGAAAGGACATCACAAAACGATCGCCTTTTTCAAAATCAGGTTGTCCATCTTTATCCCAATGACTTAAAACTTGGTCGCGCAGTGCGGCAATGTAAGCTGAGTTGTCGTGATAGTGCTTTACCAAGCGCAACTCTGGCTGGTCACGCCATGTACTTAATACGCGAAATACTTCATCAAAGCTTGAGGCTGTGGTCGTAGCGGAATACTGGGGATACAGGGGCAATAACAGCAAGCGCTCCATTCCTTGCGCCTTTAAGCCTTCAAGGGCTTCTTGGGTCGATGGCTTGCCATAACGCATCGCTAAATCGACCAACACAGTGTTGCCTTCATTGGAAAACTTTTCACCCAACTCTTTTGCTTGCAAGCGCGAGTAATGCATGAGTGGCGAACCTAATTGAGGCAACCATATCGATGCATATTTTTTTGCGGACGCACTACTGCGAATTGGCAAAATGATGCCATTTAAGATAATCCACCAAATGAAGCGTGGAATCTCTACAACGCGCGGATCGGAAAGAAATTCTTTCAAATACGCTCTCACTGCTTTTGGCGTTGGCGCAGATGGCGTACCTAAATTCAGTAACAGCACTGCTGTTTTAGAGGCGCGTAAGTGTGGGTTTTGATTCAAAGTAATGTGTCTCGGTTAAATAAGTAATTGTTGATTCAATATATTTTTATGAGCTGAGCGCGCCCGATAATAATTTAGAGGTGATATCCACAATTGGAATCACTCTGTCATAAGCCATACGGGTTGGACCAATGACGCCCAAAGTACCAACGATCTGCCCATCTACGCTATAGGGAGCACTAATCACAGCCAGATCCTCATATGGCAAGAGATCACTTTCGCCACCAATAAAGATTTGTATTCCATCAGCATGACTCGAAACATCAAGCAATTGCATCAAGACAGATTTTTGCTCCAACATATCAAACATCTTGCGCAACTTATCGAGGTTAGAGCTAAGATCGCCAACATTAAGCAAGCGACGCTCACCTGAGAGAACCATCTCACTCCGACTCATATCGTAATCTGCAACACCACTTTGTAAAGCTAAGGCCATCAATCCAGAAATATCAGCACGTAAATTATCAAGATCTGATTTCAGATGCAAACGGACTTGCTCAAAACTTTTGCCAGCAAATTGCGCATTGATGTAATTGCCAGCTTCAATAAGTTGGCTCGGCGTGTAATCCTGATTGGTTGGCAAGATACGGTTTTGTACATCCCCTTCTGGGGTGACCATGATGAGCAAAATCTTGCCTTCGCCCAAACGGAGAAATTCAATATGTTTAAAAACTTGGGCTCGCTTTGGTGTCATCACCACGCCGGCAAAATGGGTGAGGTTAGACAAAATCTGGGCGGCTGAATTCAAAACCCGTTGTGGAGAATCTGGCAAAAGACCTTTTTCAACCTCACGGGCCGCCATTTCTTCGAGGGGACGAACCGTGACCATGGTGTCCACAAAGAGACGATAACCTCTTGGCGTGGGTATCCTACCGGCAGAGGTATGGGGGCTGGTTACTAGGCCCATATCCTCTAAATCAGCCATCACATTACGAATAGTGGCGGCTGAGAGGTCTAAACCCGAAAATCTCGAGAGGGTGCGCGAGCCAATAGGCTGACCCTCTTCGATATAGCGCTCGATGAGGGTTTTGAGTAAGGCGCGGGAACGTTCGTCCATGGTGGAAGGGATTTTATGCCTATGGTTTAATCGTTATATGTTAAGCCCATCCCCAAATTCCTCCAAGAAGGCTTTTAGCCGGGTGGCGCTCGTCGGCAAATTTCATGCAGATGGCATTGAAGACCACCTAAAAGACCTGGCTACATTGGTCTCAGGATTAGGTTGCGAGGTCTTTATTGAGGCTGAGACTGCAACTCACCTCGGTTTAAGCGGCTACCCAACTAAAACAGCGCAAGACTTTGCTGGGTCAATAGACCTGGTTGTGGTCTTGGGCGGTGATGGCACCATGCTCGGTATTGCTCGTCAATTGGCGGGTAGCAATGTACCGCTCGTAGGAATCAATATGGGTCGCCTTGGTTACATGACTGATATTCCTTTTCAGTCCGTCAAAGACACCTTACCTAAAATCATTGCCGGTGATTTTGAGGCTGATACCAGAACACTTTTAGATGCTGTCGTGCTGCGTGACGGCAAAGAAATTAATCGTGCCTTGGCACTCAATGATGTGGTCGTAAACCGCTCTGGTATTTCTGGAATGGTGGAGCTTGCAGTTCAGGTAAATGGCTCATTTATGTACAACCAACGCTCTGATGGCTTGATTGTTTCCACCCCAACCGGTTCAACGGCCTATGCCCTCTCTGCTGGGGGTCCCATTTTGCATCCACATGTTGCAGGCATATTACTTGTGCCAATTGCGCCACACTCACTTTCTAATCGTCCGATTGTTTTGCCAAAACATAGTGTGACCGTGATCGAAGTAGTTAACGGATTGGAAGTGATTGTGAATTTTGATATGCAATCCCAAACCAACCTTCAAAGTGGTGACAAGATTGAAGTGCGTCAATCCGATAAAACGATCGCCCTTTTACACCCAAGCAATCACAGCGACTACAAAACTTTGCGTGAAAAATTGCACTGGAATGAATACCCATCGACTTTCTGATGTCGAGTTTCTTGCTACGCTAATACATGCTTCAAACCATCTCCCTTCGTGACTTTGTCATTGTTGATCAGCTTGAACTCGATTTTGCTAGCGGTTTTACAGTCCTGACTGGCGAAACTGGGGCTGGTAAATCGATTCTGCTTGATGCTTTAAGCCTCGTTCTTGGTGAACGCGCAGATAGCAGTCAAATACGTGAAGGCAGTAGTCGCGCAGAAATCTCAGCCCTCTTCCGCATTGATCCCGAACTCATTTCATCCTTTAGTCAATGGCTAGATGAACAGGGCTTTCCTATTGAGGATGATGGACAAAGTCTCGTACTCAAAAGAACCGTTGAGAGTAATGGTCGCAGTCGTGCTTTTATCAATGGCAGCGTTGCCACATTAGCTCAACTTCGTGAAGCAGGCGATCAACTGGTTGATATTCACGGCCAACATGCACATCAACTACTCTTGAAGGGTGGCGCGCAACGCGAACTCTTAGATCGTCACGCGGGATTGCTTCCGCTAGCATCAGAAGTTGCGCAAGCTTTCAAAGTACTCAATGATTCACGTCGCCGACTAGAGCAGGCCGAGAATGCAGGCCATGATATTGAGCGTGAACGCGAGCGTCTCGAATGGCAATTGGAAGAACTCACTGAACTTTCTCCGCAAGTAGGAGAGTGGGGCAACATTCAAAGCGAGCATGTCAGATTAGCCAATGGCGCCAAACTGATTGGTGGCTGCCAAGAAGCAATCGAAGTGTTGAGTGATGCCGATAATTCACTAGCATCCTCCTTGTCTAAGGTCTGCGGCAGTATCAGCGCCTTAGCAGAACATGATCCCGCCTTAGGCAGTATCAGCGAATCGCTTGAAAGTGCACAAATTCAGTTGGACGAAGCAATTCATGGACTTAATCGCTATCTGCAAAAAATTGATTTAGACCCCGCACGTCTTGAGCAAGTTGAAGAGCGGATGCAGGCCTTGCATGGCGCCTCTAAAAAATATCGCACTGATGTTGATGAGTTACCAAAACTTCTTTTAGAGACTTCGGAGCGGCTAGAGGCCTTAACTGCCTCACAAAATATTAATGCCCTCAGAGAAAAAGTTAAACAAGAAGAAGCGGCTTATTTCAAAGTAGCAAAGCAGCTCTCACAAAAGCGCAGCAAGGCTGCTGCCGAACTAGGCCAACTAGTGACAGATGCGATGCAGGACTTATCCATGGCTGGGGGACGTCTAGAGATTGCTCTCGCATCATTGCAAGAAGGTGGCTCACACGGTCTTGAACAAATCGAGTTTTTAGTGGCGGGTCATGCGGGCAGTACTCCACGCTCTTTAGCTAAAGTCGCCTCTGGTGGTGAACTTGCTCGTATCAGCCTAGCGATTAGCGTGATCACCAGCAAAGCCTCATTCACTCCAACCTTAATATTTGATGAAGTAGATGCCGGTATTGGCGGTGCGGTTGCCGAAACGGTCGGCAAGTTGCTCCATCAATTAGGCCAGTCTCACCAAATCCTCTGTGTCACCCACTTGCCTCAAGTAGCAGCCCAAGGCAATCATCACCTTAAAGTGAGTAAATCACAGAGCGGAGAAAAAACGGTTTCACAAGTTCAGCCATTGGGTAGAACAGAGCGAGTTGAAGAAGTTGCCAGAATGTTAGGTGGCGCAACAATCACCGATACCACCCGTCGTCACGCTCGCGAGCTACTAGAACAAAATTAGTCGGCTCTAATTACTAGACGGCGCTCGAAAGATATCTTGCCAAAGCAGTAAAACGCAATCTCTAGCAGTCACCAGATCTGGTTCATTGACCAATGGAATACGCGTTTTTTCTGCGCCATCTAAACGTAAACGGTGTTGACGAGCCCTGAGCAATCGATAGGCATCGCCAACATGTTGGGCAGTGTTAGCTTGAATCAAACCCATATCCCCTGCAATTCTTAAGAGAGTGATATTTCCTAAGTTGCCAATGAGATCCGGACATTGATGTGAATATGCTAATACCAAAAACTGAACAATAAATTCAATATCAACCATGCCTCCAGCATCGTGCTTGAGATCAAATTCACCTGTAGTATTGGGATGCCCTTCATGTACCTTGCGTCGCATATCCAAAATTTCAGTTCGCAATTCATCTAAATTGCGCTTCTGACTTAACACTTCTGAACGAACGACATCAAACGCATTACCAACTAAAGAATTGCCGGCAGCAAAGCGTGCCCGGGTTAATGCCTGATGCTCCCAGACCCAAGCCGCATTATCACCTTCACGCATTTGATATTTTTTAAACGCCTCTATATTGGTGACCAGAAAGCCAGCAGACCCATTAGGCCTTAAACGAGTGTCGATCTCAAATAAACTGCCCGTAGCTGTAAAGGTAGTCAACCAGTTAATCATGCGCTTAGCTAAAAGTGCATAAATTTCTTGTGCGTTGTAATCATTTTCTGGTGCTTGATATAAAAACACAAGATCAAGGTCGGAGGCATAGCCAAGCTCTTTGCCGCCTAACTTGCCATAAGCAATCACTGCAAATAGGGGGGACTCATTTAGCGGTAAATTAAATTTTTTCGCAACAGCAGGCCAAACCCGTTCAAAGGTAGCCTGCAATATCAAGTCTGCTAATGCGGATAGATGGTCGCTGACTTTTTCTACAGAAAGGGCCTGATCTACCCCAATTCCCAAATCGGCTAAGAGCGTAATAAAGGTTTCGGTGTGATGTGTCACACGCAAGATATCCATCGCTTGTTCGGAACCATCGCCCTCAGCCATCACATCATCTAAGCGCAGATTTAGATTTGCGCGCACTTCACCCCAATACTCCTCGGGTTGCTCAATCAGCATCTGCTCAGTACGAGAGTTCAGTAAATAATCTAATAAGTGAGGGTGCAAGGTCAAATATTGTGCACCCCACTGCGATGCTTTTAGCAGGGCCAGAATATTAATCAAAGCTTTTGGGTATTCTGCCAAAATAGACAGGTATGCACTGCGCCGAGCAATAGCCTCAAGGAAATCAAAAAAGCGCAATAGTATTTGATCAACAGCCAAGGCGGTATTGTCATCAGCGCTCAACATTTCTGCAGCATTGCGCATTAAATTATCAAAAATTAAGCGACTTTTCTCTGGCAATAGTTTTGCCTTAGGCCCCACATGCCAAGCTTGCCAGCGAAGCAAAGACTGCGGAAAAAGATTTGCATCTGGCTCCCAGACCCTATTTAAAGGAGCAAGATCAAGACGAGTCTCATCATCTAGTAAGAAGGCTTTCTCAAATAGACGTGCAACATCATTTTGATAACGTTCTAATTCAGCCAAAAAACTCGCCCCATCTGGAAAGCCCATGGTGATAGCTAAGCGCGTGCGCATACTTGCATCTTCAGGTAAGTAATGGGTTTGCTGATCATCCCAAACCTGAATCCGATGCTCAAGTCGACGAAGAAAAATATATGCGGAGCTAAGCGCCTCTACCTCATCAGTTGGCAATATTCCTCGACTTCTAATTAAGTCAAGCACCTTTAAGGTTGGACGCACTCTAAAGCGAGGGTCAGTGCCACCGCGCATGAGTTGGAACATTTGCGCAAGAAATTCTATCTCTCGAATACCGCCACGTCCCAGCTTAATGTCATGTGATCGACCTTGATAACCCATAGACCGCTTCTCTGCTTCATGCTGAATTTGTGCATGCAGTTCTCGAATCGAAGCAATGACGCCATAGTCCAAATGCCGTCTATATACAAACGGACGTATGAGCTGATCTAAGGCTTTTTCACAACGGGAATAATCCTGCGAGCCAGGCAGGGGAGTAATCAGTCTGCCTTTAATCCAAGCATAGCGCTCCCATTCCCTACCCTGAACTACTAAATACTCTTCCAACATATCAAGACTGCAAACCAGTGGACCCGAGTCTCCATTAGGTCGTAAGCGCATGTCTACGCGAAACACAAATCCATTGGCATCATGCTCAGATAAAAGCCTCATTAGACGCTTACCCATGCGATCGAACCATTCATGATTTGATAAGCTTTTGGGGCCACCCTGCGTTTCACCCTCATGCTCATACAAAAATATCAAATCAATATCAGAGGAAAGATTAAGCTCATAACCGCCTAACTTACCCATACCCACCACCATCAGCGGCATTTCAGAGTTGCTTGATTGACTCCACGGTAATCCAAAGCGGTCTTGTAAATCACGGCGAATAAATGTAATGCAATCTGCAATAGCGAATTGGGCGAAATGACTAAGGCTATGAGTCACCTCATCTAAGGTAGCCATGCCATGAAGGTCACGATAAGCTAACCACAGCATGAGTTGCTGACGAGCCAAACGCAAAGCAGCCATAAATTGCGCTTCATCATGGTGGGCACCAAGGTCAGCAATCTTGCAAGATTCGAGTAAGCCCTGTATGCCATGCAAATCAATTGCTTGGCAGCCATGGTCCCTGAGCCACTCGCGCCACTCTGGCTTAGCATGTAGCCAACGCCGGGCATAGTTGGAGTGCTGCTCTAAAAAGTCGATTTGCCTAGAAAAATCATCCATACCCCCATCTTAATGCCGACCAAAAGTCAGACCACAGAAGCTTGGCGGTCATATAGAGCCTGACGGATAATAGAGCCTATGCTGCAAAAGATCATTCCGCCTCGCCTCAAGAGCGTGTTAGCAAAACGTCCTCCAGGTTTTGGTGCTGGATGGCGTAATCGCGCACTGGTTCTGATCGGTATTGCATTAGCTCTTTTTGTGATTGGCCACCTTGGCGTTCGTTATGTTCTGTGGCCCCAAATTGAAAAATCCAAATCCTCAGTTGAAAAACTCATTAGCGCACGCGTTGGGGTCAATGTGTCTATTGATGATCTCAGGGTTTCTTGGACCGGAATACGGCCTGCCTTTGAAATGGATGGATTGCGCTTTAGCAATCCCGATCAAACAAAAGCATTGCTCAAGATAGAAAAAATTTATGGTCAACTGAGCTGGAAATCTTTTTACCACCTCGCGCCATATTTTCATGAGATCCATTTAGAAAATGCTGAAATTTATGTGCAACGGAATTCCAAGGGAATCATTACGATCGCCGGAATTCAGATTGATAGCGGCACGAGTGATTACTCGGCGGAGAATTGGCTATTTTCTCAAGACGCCATTGATGTTAGTAAGGTTAGTCTAAATTGGGATGACCAGCTCAATAAAAAACCACTGAGTACGGTTGAAGTTTTGAATTTATCTCTCACCAATGGCATACGAAGCCATCAAGGCTCAATTACTGCAACCACTCCATGGACCAAAGGCATTACTGAGGTCAAGGTTGATTTCGTACACCACATTGGTGGCCAAGCTGGGAATTGGCATGACTGGATTGGAACGGCAACCTGGAACCTAACAGACTTAGACCTAAACCAAATCTCCAAAGACTTTAAGCTGGGGCTAAATACCTTAGAAGGTTTATTAAGCTCCAATGGCAACTTAAAAATTGATAATGCGAAGCCTGATGGCGGAGAATTTTTTGTCGCAGTGGATAACCTTGTAGTGCAATCGTCAAAAAGTGAAGAAGCCATTGCACTTGGACGGCTTGAAGCGAATCTTCTTCAAGATACAGATGATGGCCTCATCGCAATATCGACTAAAACATTTGCCTGGCGCGAGATGGGTAGCCCAAAGTCTACGCCGCTTGAAAAACTCAGTCCAATGACATTTCGCTGGCGCCCGCCTGGCGCAGATGGAGAAATCAAAGAATTTGGATTCTCGTCTCCAAAGATTTCTGTTGAAGATGTTGCATTATTTGCATTAAATCTTCCGCTCTCCAAAAAAGTGCACCAATGGATTAAGACTTCACAGGCCGAAGGAGATCTTGAGAACTTAGATATTCATTGGTCAGAAAGTAAATCAGCGCTATCTGCGCTAAATATTCCTGGAGGTTGGTTCAAATCCAATAAATTGGATTTCACCATCAGCGCCCAGCTGATTAATCTGAGCTTTGTTGGCGTCAACAAATTAATACCCTCAGTATCCAATCTTTCTGGTTTTGTTACCAGCAACCAAAAGGAAGGTAGCTTTTCTCTAAACTCCAATGATCTTGGGCTGGAGATTTATGACCTACTGGAAGATCCAAAGATTCAATTGGATCGCGCAAACGGCCAAATCACTTGGGCCAAACAAAGGGGTCAATGGGTCATCAATACCAAGAAACTCTCTCTAAGTAACCCAGAAATTACCACTAACCTCAGCTTGAACTACATCATTGGCAATCCGAAGGAAGCTGACTTCATGGCTTTAGATATGGACTTTCAAAAAGCCAATCTCAAAACTGCCTATCGTTACCTGCCCGTTGGAATGGGTAAAGATGTGAGGGTATATTTAAGTAAAGCATTCGACTCGGGCGTTATTCAAAATGGCAGTCTGCACATTAAAGGCGACCCCAACCAAGTCCCATTTCCAGATAAACAACAGGGAGAATTCAGTCTAAACCTTCCTATATCAAACGCAGCCTTTAGTCCCGTTCCAACGCTTCCAAGTAGTCAAGGCACCTGGTCGACCTTTAGCAATGTCAATGGCAACATTGCAATGGCAAATTCTCATTTCACAGTAGACATTGCTAATGCAAATTACAAACAAGTTGCACTCAATACATTCCACGCAGAAATCCCTAACGTTAGCGCAAATCAATTAACACTTAGCGTAAATGGCAAAGCAAGTGGTGATGCGCCGCAGTTGCTTGAGTATTTTTATGCCTCGCCCGCTGGAAAAAAACAAAGCAAGCTTGAGCAAAATCTTCGCGTCAGTGGGCCGGTCAATATAAACCTCGGCCTTAAGGTTCCACTCTCTGGCTCTGCTGATACTAGTTTTGGTTTGAAACTCGACCTGCCTGGCAATAAAGCAGAATGGGCTGACATACCCCCTTTTGAAAATCTTAAAGGCACTATTCGCATTACTGAAGCCAACCCGGAGTTTGAGGATGTTTCTGCAAACTTCTTGGGCGGCTCTATCAAAATCACCAGTGCAGATCAGAGTAACCATAATCAACACTTCAAGATCGCTGGTGACATACAAGCAAATTTTGTAAAAGATTATTTTGCAAATAACCCTCGCTCAGCATTAAATCCAATATTGAATGCCATGAATGGTTCCATCAAATACGATGGGGCTATCAGCTTCAATAAATTTGGTAGCGAATCTAACCTACGTTTTGATCTGAAAAATTGGTCGCTAAATGCACCTGCACCCGCTAAAAAATTAGCAGGTTCGCCAATGAGTGCTGAACTCAATGTGAAGACTTTCACCAACGATAAGTCCAGCCCGAATCGTGCGAGCTGGTCCGGAAAAATTGGTGACCTCTATGCCATACAAGGCGTCATTAACCGTGATGATGAATTGCGCTATAGCCTCGGAGTGGGCGCGATGCCCACCCTACCGCAGCAAGGCTTTCACTTGAACCTAGCTAGCAATGAATTGAATCTCGATGCCTGGCAAGATTTCTTAGGCAATAAGAAGGTTGCTCGGGATCAAGGATCTGAGACAAATACGGGCAATGTTCAAATAACAGCCCAAGTTAAGAAACTCACTGCGATGGATCGCTATTGGCAGGATTTCAACATATCAGCTAGCAACAAAAAGAATATATGGGACTTACGACTCATATCACCCCAGATTTCTGGGCAGCTTCAATATCAAGAAGCTAGCAAGGCACATACCAGCGGCCTTGTATCTGGACGCCTAATAAAGCTAAAGCTTCCCGACCCCATCCCGGAGGTCGCCACTAAGACGAATACCATCGCCCAGAAATCACTTAACCCCGAATCAATCCCGAGCTTAGATCTCACGATTGAAGATTTTTCTTGGTCAAGAGCTCAGCTCGGTCAGCTGAAGATTAAGACAAATACAAATGACAACGTATTAAAAATGGATTCAATCCAAGCCAATAACCCGCAGGGAGTCACATCAATTAACGGCCAGTGGCGTGGAAACTCAAAAAATGCTGTGGATCACACCACCCTCAACATCAATATGGATGTGAAAGATGCCGGCCAAATTATTGCTCACTGGTCTACTCAAAAATCCATCGAAGGTGGTCAAGGCAATGTCACCGCCAATGTGGAATGGGATGGTTCTCCTTATAACCCCAAATATGAAACACTCACAGGCAAGGCGAGCTTGAATCTTGAAAAAGGTCGACTGCTTGAGGTCAATACCAGTGGCGCCAAAATTCTGGATGTTCTAAGCCTACAAAGTTTATTTAGATTCGCAACGCTAGATCTCAAAGGCAGTCTTGGCAACATTGTTACTAAGGGAACGCCCTTCAACTCTATTACCAGTAATTTTGATATTGGCAATGGCATTGCGCAAACCCAGCAATTTAATATGAATTTAGATCAAGCGCGTGTTGCCATGAGCGGTCAAATTAATATTCCAAAACAAACCCAAGACTTACGCATCACCATCTTCCCAACCATTGATGCCACTGCTGGATCTCTAGCTGCTTTTGCCATCAACCCCATTGTCGGCTTAGGGGCCTTAGTTGGGCAGTACTTGCTCACCAGTCAAATCAATCGCAGCTTACAGTCAGATTACTTGGTACAAGGATCTTGGGAAGATCCCGAAGTGATTCCTTTGAACCAACAAGGCCAACCTATTGACTCGAAGACCTTCGATAGCATTCGCAGCAAAGAGTTGCTCAAAGAACAAAGTAAACCTAACTCAAGCAATACGCCAAGCACAAGCAATCCAAATACTTCTGGAAACATCCCTAAAGCGACTAACTAGATTCCGATGAGCACACTAACAAATACAACTGAACTACAAATCGCTTCTGTACAAATGGTCTCTACTCCTGATCTACAGGAAAACCTAAATACCGCAGGTAGACTTATTCGTGCAGCCACACGCGCTGGAGCCAAGCTTGTAGTGTTACCGGAATACTTTTGCTTAATGGGCCTGAAAGATACTGACAAAGTGCGGGCTCGGGAGAGTCTTGGTCACGGCCCAATTCAAGAGCAACTAGCGAGTTTTGCTAAAGAAAATCAAATATTTTTAGTAGCAGGAACGATTCCACTAGAAGCAAAAGATCTTGGCAAAGTACTAAATACCATGCTGACTTTTAATCCGACTGGACAGCGAATTGGACGTTACGACAAAATTCATCTTTTCGGCTATCAAACTCAGACCGAGCGTTACCAAGAATCTGAAACGATTGAGGCGGGTAATTCGCCGGGGGTCCTCACAATTTCTCACAACAATCATGACTGGACTTTTGGGCTGAGCATCTGCTATGACTTGAGATTTCCAGAACTTTACCGAGCAATGGGTGCCGTAGATTGCCACATCATTCCTGCTGCCTTTACATACACAACCGGCAAAGCACATTGGGAAATTCTTTTACGTGCTCGCGCTATCGAAAATCAAAGCTACGTCTTGGCCTCAGCACAAGGTGGAACGCACCTGAATCAAAGGCGCACTTGGGGGCATAGCATGCTAGTTGACCCATGGGGTAGTGTATTGGCTGACCTACCTGAAGGAGAGGGCTTTATTTCTGGTACTTTATGCAAAGAAAAATTAAACGAGGTACGCTCTCAGTTACCAGCACTTGCACATCGCAAGCTTTAAGGAAAGATCTGCCGAATCACATGAACGCACCAGAAGCACTATTTCCAGCAAATTGGACAAAAGCCAAAAAGCAGGCAGACCTCATTAAATTAGCCAAATCTATTTTGTTAGAACCGACCGGCCTAACAGAGCAAGATCTTCATCGTACATTTGGGAATATGTTTTCTCATCGTTTGGATGATGCAGACCTCTATTTTCAACATACACGTAGTGAAAGCTGGAGTCTTGAAGAAGGCATCGTTAAATCTGGTAGCTTCAATATTGATCAAGGTGTTGGTGTTCGCGCCATCTACGGCGATAAAACTGCTTTTGCCTATTCGGATGAAATTAACCTAGACGCTTTGAGTAAAGCTGCTAAAGCCACGCGCGTCATTGGTCCTGAAGGCGGCAAACAGGCTGTGGCAAGCAAATTATTTAATCCTGTTTCAAACAAACTTTATTCCGATCTCAACCCCTTAGAATCATTACAACCCAAAGAAAAAATTGCCTTACTGGAAAGCATCGAACGTCGCGCAAAAGCCCGTGATCCACGCATCATTCAGGTAATGGCAAGTTTGGCCGGTGAGTTTGACGTTGTTCTTGTGGCTAGAGCAGATGGATTACTAGCAGCAGATATTCGACCACTGGTTCGAGTGTCTGTGCATGTGATTGCAGAACAAAACGGTCGTCGCGAATCTGGCTCCTCGGGTGGCGGCGCACGCCATGACTATCGTTACTTTGATACTGAATTGATTAATCGCTACGTTGATGAAGCCGTTGATGGCGCGCTCGTTAATCTTGAATCACGCCCTGCACCTGCAGGTCCAATGACGGTAGTGATGGGTCCTGGTTGGCCAGGAGTCCTCTTACATGAAGCTGTGGGCCATGGCCTAGAGGGTGACTTCAATCGCAAAGGTTCTTCTGCCTTTGCTGGATGCATCGGCCAACGTGTTGCTGCCAAAGGGGTTACCGTAGTTGATGATGGAACATTATCTGGACGCAGGGGCTCACTCAACATTGATGACGAAGGCACCCCGACTCAATGCACTACCCTCATTGAAGATGGGATCCTGAAGGGCTATAT
The DNA here is from genome assembly GCF_001659725.1 of Polynucleobacter wuianus. Lineage (NCBI taxonomy): Bacteria > Pseudomonadati > Pseudomonadota > Betaproteobacteria > Burkholderiales > Burkholderiaceae > Polynucleobacter > Polynucleobacter wuianus. The sequence continues at coordinate 1,922,182 of NZ_CP015922.1, forward strand.
TCAAGACAGCTTGAATGCTCGACTCATGAATATGCCTCTTACTGGCAATGGTCGCCGCGAAAGTTTTGCATCTCTGCCAATGCCACGCATGACCAATACTTATATGCTGGCTGGCAAGGATGACCCTCAAGAAATTGTAGCGAGTATCAAACGAGGTCTCTATGCAGTCAACTTTGGCGGCGGTCAAGTGGACATCACTAGCGGAAAATTTGTATTCTCCGCTTCAGAAGCTTACTGGGTTGAAAACGGAAAAATCCAATATCCCGTCAAAGGCGCCACCATCATCGGCAGTGGCCCTGAGTCCCTAAAACAGGTTTCCATGATTGGCAATGACCTCAAATTAGATGGCGGGGTCGGGGTTTGTGGCAAAGAAGGTCAAAGCGTACCGGTCGGGGTTGGACAGCCCACTTTAAGGATCGACAGCCTCACTGTTGGCGGCACCGCCTGAAATTGGCAAATTACGGCTTAAAATAACCGTATGAGCCAACAAAATACGAATCCCGCTAATTGGTACTCCGCCGTTGATAAAACGTCGGATACCGACGATCAACGCATTGACAACATCTCCGTTCTGCCGCCGCCAGAACATTTAATTCGCTTCTTTCCGATTTCTGGAACTCCAACGGAAGCGTTGATCAGCAAAACCCGTAAAAAAATCCGCGACATTATTCACGGCAAAGATGATCGTTTGCTTGTCATTATTGGACCATGCTCGATTCATGATCCAAGAGCAGCATTGGAATATTGTCAAAGACTCTTAGCCGAGCGTGATCGCTTTGCTGGTGAATTAGAGATTGTGATGCGTGTGTATTTCGAAAAACCACGCACTACAGTTGGCTGGAAAGGTTTGATTAATGACCCTTACCTCGACGAGTCTTATCGTATCGAAGAAGGTTTGCGTCTTGCTCGCCAAGTCTTAATGGAAATTAACCGCCTCGGCATGCCAGCGGGCAGCGAATTCTTAGATGTCATTTCTCCGCAATACATTGCCGACCTGATTTCTTGGGGTGCAATTGGCGCACGCACAACCGAAAGCCAAGTACACCGTGAACTTGCTTCAGGTTTATCTGCGCCAATCGGATTTAAGAATGGCACTGATGGCAATATCAAAATTGCTACCGATGCAATTCAAGCAGCAGGGCGTCCTCACCACTTTTTATCCGTTCATAAAAACGGCCAAGTATCTGTTGTGGAAACTAAAGGCAATAAGGATTGTCACGTTATTTTGCGCGGAGGCAAAGAGCCTAACTATGAGGCCAAATTTGTCGAGGCTGCATGCTCAGAGCTAGAAGCTGGCAAGCTTCGCGGCAGTTTGATGGTTGATCTCTCACACGCCAATTCAAGCAAAAAACATGAACGTCAAATCGTTGTAGCCGATGACATTGCTAAGCAAATTGAATCTGGTTCACATCAAATTTTTGGCGTTATGGTGGAAAGTCACCTCAATGATGGTGCTCAGAAATTTACACCTGGAAAAGATGATCCTAGCAAGCTTGAGTACGGCAAGAGCATTACTGATGCTTGCATTAATTGGGATGATTCAGTTAAGGTGCTTGAGCGTCTTGCAAATGCAGTCAAAAAACGGAGAAGCAAGAAGAAGTAATGTATTGTTAATCGAGTAACTACTAAAAAGAGGCTAATTTATTTAGTCTCTTTTTTTTCGTGCTTCCACAACACATCTGTTTCACCCGCTGCACGATTCAGAATGCGCGCAATAACAAACAGTAAGTCGGACAAACGATTGACGTATTGACGCGGTGAATCATACAAAGGCTCTTCCCAGCCTAAGCGCACAATCGAACGCTCTGCTCTTCTGCAAACGGTGCGACAAACGTGTGCTTGAGCAGCAGCACGCGTACCACCTGGCAAAATAAATTCAGTTAGCGGAGGAAGTTGCTTGTTGTACTTCTCCAACCAAACATCCAATTGAGCTACATGATCTGGATTGAGCAATTTGTAATTCGGAATGCAGAGCTCACCACCCAAATCAAATAAATCGTGCTGGATCTGCAAAAAGAGGGTTTTTAACTCGTTAGCAATACTTTCTGGGATCGCTTCAGTCATCAAAGCACCGATTTCTGAGTTGAGCTCATCGACATCACCCATGGCACAAATACGCAAATGATCCTTCTCAACGCGACTTCCGTCTCCAAGGCCAGTCATGCCAGCATCACCAGTTCTGGTGGCGATTTTTGATAGTCGATTTCCCATGAGCTTAATTATAGGTAAATGGCTAAAATGATTGTCATGAATATGGTGACCCCGCCCCCCGATCTGGCCGCTATTAGCGCCCTTCAGTCCAAACTGGTTAAGGCCTTACGCCCAATCCTCCCGGAATATGCACTGCTTTGGGAGCCTGAAGACACGATTCCTTATGAATGTGATGGTTTGGCAGCCTATCGTCGCATACCATTGGCTGTTGCCCTGCCTGAAACGGAAGAGCAAGTAGCTCAAATCCTCAAGATTTGTTTTGAGATGCAAATTCCAGTAGTACCTCGCGGATCCGGAACGGGCCTTTCAGGTGGTGCCATGCCGATTTCTCAAGGTCTTGTACTTTCATTGGCTAAGTTAAAAAAGATTTTGAGCGTCGATCCATTTACTCGTACCGCAGTAGTTCAGCCAGGTGTGCGTAATTTGGCCATCTCTGAAGCTGTTGGACATTTAGGTTTGTATTACGCACCAGATCCTTCATCTCAGATTGCCTGCTCTATTGGTGGCAATGTGAATGAAAACTCTGGGGGCGTGCATTGCTTGAAGTATGGTTTGACTCTACATAACGTCTTGCGTGTTCGTGGCGTCTTGATGAATGGTGAGATTGTCGAGTTTGGCAGTCTCGCCCCAGATTCGCCGGGATTAGATTTGCTGGCCATCATAATGGGTAGTGAAGGTATGCTTGCCGTGGTTACTGAAGTGACCGTGAAGTTAGTTGCTAAACCCAAGTTGGCACGCGTCATCATGGCTAGCTTTGACGATATTGAAAAAGGTGGCAACGCAGTAGCCGCGATTATTGCTGCCGGCATTATTCCCGCTGGACTTGAGATGATGGACAAAGCAACTACTCGCGCAGTAGAAGAATTTGTTCATGCAGGCTATGACCTAGATGCTGCGGCAATTTTGCTTTGCGAATCTGATGGTACGCCTGAAGAAGTTGCTGAAGAAATTGAACGTATGACTAAGGTTTTAGAGCAAGCTGGCGCTACTGGCATTCAGATCTCAAAAGATGAAGCTGAGCGTTTGAAGTTTTGGAGTGGACGAAAGAACGCCTTTCCTGCTGCAGGTCGTTTAGCCGCTGATTACTACTGCATGGATGGCACGATTCCACGCCGTCATATTGCAACCTTACTCAAGCGTATTCAGGGCATGGAAGTGAAATACGGTCTTGGCTGCTTAAACGTTTTCCATGCTGGTGATGGCAATATGCATCCCCTTATTTTATTCAACGGCGCCGATCAAGATGAATGGCACCGTGCAGAAGAATTTGGAACAGAAATTCTGGAAGCTTGTGTTGAGTTGGGTGGAACCATTACTGGTGAACACGGTGTTGGTATTGAAAAGATTAATTCGATGTGCGTTCAATTTGGCGAAGGTGAGCGTGAATCTTTTTGGGGTGTCAAAGCGGCATTTGATCCTGAAAAACTACTCAACCCAGATAAAGCAATTCCAACTTTGAATCGTTGCGCTGAATACGGTCGCATGCGTATTAGTGGTGGTAACCTGCCCCACCCAGAATTGGAGCGTTTTTGATGACAGCTGCTAATTCAACCATCGATGTCTTTCGCGAGCAGATTCTTCACGCTGCCAAAAATAAAACCAAGCTTTCTATTACAGGTGGCGGCACGAAGTCTTGGTATGGTAATCCGAATCAATTCACTAAATTAGATGCTCGTACATATTCAGGTATCTTGGAATATCAACCTGAAGAGTTGGTAATTACTGCCTGCGCTGGTACACCACTAAAAGAAATTGAAGCCACCCTCAAAGAAAAAAATCAGGTACTTGCATTTGAACCCCCGCACTTTGGTGAACATGCTACGTTTGGTGGTGCGATTGCCGCTGGATTAGCCGGTCCGGGTCGTATTAGTGTTGGCAATTTCCGTGACTTTGTTTTGGGTGCACGTATTTTGGATGGTAAGGGTCAGGATTTGTCATTTGGCGGTAAAGTCATGAAGAACGTAGCAGGCTATGACGTTTCTCGTTTACTGCCGGGCTCTTTGGGTACGCTTTCTCTATTGCTTGAAGCATCTGTGAAGGTTTTACCAAAGCCTGCGGCAACTGCCACATTGCGTTGCCATATCTCCCAAGAAAAAGCATTGAAGATTCTCAATGAATGGGCTGGCCAACCGCTACCATTATCGGCAAGCTGTTGGATTGGCAAAGAAAAAGGTGGTGATGGTGAGCTCACGATTCGCCTAGCAGGCGCCATAGCTGCGGTGAAGGCCGCGATTCCTTTAATGAGCTCTTTAGTTCTTGCCAAGGAAATGGATCCTGAGGCAGCTGAAATTTTTTGGCAGGATTTGCGTGAGCAAAAACTTTCTTCTTTTACCAATCTTGGCGCCGATCAAACACTGTATCGTTTAGCGCTCCCCGCTGCCTGCGGTCCGCTCGCCGTTTTAGACTCAATCGATGATCTGGTTTTCGAGTGGCATGGTCAGCAACGCTGGATCAAGGCTGCTGGTGATGAAGCTACTTTTGCTGCAATCAAAAAAATTGCTAGTAGTCATGGTGGTCATGCAACCCGCTTTAAGCAAGGCACTAATGTAGATCCATTGTTTGAGCGCTTCACTTTACTTAGTGAACAAGCCCACTCTTCAGCGCTTGAAGCAGTTCAAGCACGTCTAAGATCTGCCTTTGATCCAGCCGGCGTATTTGCCACTAAACGTCTTCCATAAGTATTCCTATGCAAACTCAACTCGCCCCTCAATTTGCCAATACGCCAGAAGGCATAGAGGCTGCCCGCATTCTGGGTAAATGCGTTCACTGTGGTTTTTGTACTGCGACCTGCCCAACCTATCAAATCTTGGGTGACGAACTCGATGGCCCTCGCGGTCGCATCTACCTCATTAAACAAATCGCCGAAGGTCAAGCGCCAACTGAAAAGACCCGCTTACATTTAGATCGCTGCTTGACTTGCCGCAATTGCGAAAGCACCTGCCCTAGCGGTGTGCAATATGGCAACTTAATTGATATTGGCCGTAAATGGGCTGAAGAAAACACGCCTGATCGTCCACTAGGTCAACGCATGACTCGCTGGGCTCTTAAAGAAGGCTTAACTAAGCCAGCATTATTTAATTCAGCGATGGCATTGGGTCGCTTAGTGCGCCCATTGATGCCAAGCGGTATCAAACGCAAGATTCCGCTTACTAAAAATAAAGCTTTGGATCGAGCAACAAATCCTTATGCTAGACCGAGTACACAACATCATCGCAAGATGCTTGTTCTGGAAGGTTGTGTTCAGCCAGGCATGCTACCTAATATCAATTCAGCAACTGCCCGTGTTTTAGATGCTCTCAGAATTCAACTCATCAGCGCACCCAATGCAACTTGCTGTGGTGCATTACGCTATCACCTGAACGATCAGACGGGTGGCCTTGATAACGCCAAGCAAAATATTGATGCTTGGTGGCCATTTATTGAGCAAGGCGTTGAAGCAATTGTGATGACTGCATCTGGATGCGGTGTCATGGTCAAAGACTATGGCCATCTCTTTGCAAATGATTCTACATATGCAGCTAAAGCCAAGAAAATTTCTGAGTTAACTAAAGATATCGCGGAGATTTTGCCCGCACTTCAAAATGAGCTGGTACAACTTATTGGCTCTGACCAAAAGCCGGGCGTGGTGTATCACCCACCCTGCACTTTGCAGCATGGCCAACAAATACGCGGCAAGGTTGAGGGCTTGTTATCCGGCTTAAGCATTGGTGTGCGTCTATGTAATGACAGTCACCTCTGCTGCGGCTCTGCTGGCACATACTCCGTGACCCAACCAGAGCTTTCGGAGAAATTGCGCAAGAATAAGCTTGCCCATTTAAATGCGGCCTGCGAAGAGTCAGGAGCTAATGTGATTGTTTCTGGAAATATTGGGTGCATTACCCACCTCCAACAGGATGACACACCAGTGCTTCATTGGATTGAAATCGTAGATCAACTGATTAGTAAACAAGCTAAGGCTTAATGAACTCGATTGTTGTCAATCTCATTCAGGTTAGAAATCGCATAGAGTTAGCCGCCCTAGCTTCAAAGCGCGAGCCCGAAGGTATTGAACTCTTAGCCGTTAGCAAAACTTTTCCAGCATCCGCTGTAGAAGAGGCAATGCACGCCGGACAATCAGCGTTTGGCGAAAACTACGTACAAGAAGGTGTTGATAAGATTGTGCAGCTAGAAAAGTTGCGCCCATGGCTGGTGTGGCACTTTATTGGCCCCCTTCAAAGCAATAAAACCAGAGAGGTTGCCCAGCATTTTGATTGGGTGCATAGCGTAGATCGACTCAAAATTGCTGAGCGATTGTCTACTCAGAGAGGCGAGTTTCCTCATTTGGCAGAACTACAAGTCTGCGTCCAAGTTAACGTGAGTGAAGAAGATAGTAAAAGCGGGGTTGCACTTACAGAAGCAGAAGCTCTTTGCGATGCGATCAGCAAGCTACCCAACATAGCCCTCAGAGGCTTAATGGCCATCCCAGCCCCCAATCCAGACCCTAAGATTCAGAGGGAAGCATTTTCTGCCGTACGCGACTGCTTTCAACGAATTCAGTCCAGCCATTTGGTAGACCCCGGATACCAATTCTTTGACACCTTATCGATGGGTATGTCCGATGATTTAGAGGCTGCTATTGCTGAAGGAAGCACCATGGTTCGTATTGGAACTGCTATTTTTGGGAAGCGCGATAAGATTACTAAATGAGCCAACAAAAAAACATGTCAAACAATAGCAATGCACACATTACCTTTATTGGCGGTGGCAATATGGGTCGCGCTTTAATTAGTGGGCTGATTGCAAATGGACTTGAGCCCAATCAAATCTCCGTTGTTGAAGCAAATGCAATGACTGCCCTAAAACTGTATGAAGATTTTGGTGTTCAAGGTATTGGCGCTCTAGAACAAATTGCATTTGATTTTTCAAAAAATAATGTGGTAGTCATGGCTGTTAAGCCGCAAGACTTTAATGTCGTTGCCAGAGGACTATCTTCCAAGCTCAAACATGCAAGCGCACCCGGTCCACTTATTCTGAGCATCGCAGCCGGTATCCGACTCAAAGATATGAGTCGCTGGCTAGACCACACACGCTGTGTACGCGCCATGCCAAATACTCCGGCGCTCATTGGTAAGGGGATTACAGGTTTATTTGCTGATGCCGCAGTCAATACATCTGATCGCGCTCTAGCGGAGACAATTTGTAACGCTGCTGGTGAAGTAGTTTGGGTTGCTGAAGAAAAATTGATGGATGCTGTCACAGCAGTCTCTGGCAGTGGCCCCGCTTATGTCTTTGCTTTCTTAGAAGCCATGCAATCTGCAGGTGAAAAGTTGGGTCTGGATGCGCAGACTGCTCGCAAATTAGCTTACGCTACCCTGGAAGGCGCTACTCAGCTAGCCCATAATTCGGATGAGCATGCTGGCGTCTTGCGTGAGCGTGTAACCTCTAAAGGCGGCACAACCGCTGCAGCGCTCGAGGTAATGAAACAGCATAGCTGGCATGAGATTCTTGAAAAAGCGATTGATGCCGCAAGTCAGCGCGGCAAAATTATGGGCGATGAGTTAGGTAAAAACTAGCTTAGTAAATGCTGAGGCCCAGCACAATTCCTAAGAATAAAAATCCGCCTAGCCAATTGTTGTGACGAAAAGCTAGAAAACATTCGTCTCGACTCCTGCTGGAGACAAGTTTGATGTGATAAATCGCACAGCCTAAAGCCATAAACCATCCAGCCAAAAAGTAGTTACTCAAGTCAGCGAGTTGCGCTACCCAGAGTTGACTTAGAAATAAGATCGCATAACTCACACCAATAGCTGGTACGTCATATTTTCCAAAAGTGATTGCTGAAGTACGCAGACCCAAACGCAAGTCATCATCACGATCGACCATTGCGTATTCCGTGTCATATGCAATTGCCCAAAATATATTCCCCACAAATAAGATCCAAGCTTCTAGAGGTATGAAATCTAAAATTGCTGCATAAGCCATTGGAATACCAAAACCAAATGCAATTCCGAGCACCGCCTGCGGCATGGCAAAGAAGCGCTTAGTAAAGGGGTAAACGAAAGCCACCAATAATGCGAGTACTGAAAGCTGCTTGGTGAAAGTGTTAAGCGGCTGAATTAATAGAAAAGCTATTAGAGCCAAGCCAGCAGCTATTGCAACCGCCTCTTTCCCAGAAATCTTGCCGCTAGTTACTGGACGTCCCTGAGTTCTTTGAACATGAAGATCAAAGTCGCGATCTGCGTAATCATTAATAGCGCAACCAGCACTTCGCATCAAGAAAGTGCCGACAATAAAAATAAACAAGATATGGAGATCAGGAATTCCGGAGCTTGCTAACCATAGAGCCCATAAAGTCGGCCATAAGAGCAAGAGCGTTCCAATCGGCTTATCTAGACGGATGAGATAAGCATAAGCTTTAAGTCGATCGTTCAATGACATAGCCGCAATTATGCCTTCAGAAACTCTGCTCTAGATCCCAGCCATCGCTCTAAGTGACGCTCAACAATGTCAGCATGGTTTACCAATAACCGCTCTGCTGCCTGCTGAGCAAGCTCAATCAACCAAGCATCTCGCTGCAAATCCACAAAACGCAACATCGCATCGCCAGATTGCTTAGCTCCTAAAAGCTCGCCGGGACCACGAAGGGATAAATCACGTTCAGCAATCACAAAACCATCAGAGGTCTCACGCAAGGTTTGTAAACGCTCTTTAGCTGCCATAGACAAGGGTTCTGCATACATCAAAATACATACGGAATCTGCAGAGCCCCGTCCCACCCGCCCGCGTAACTGATGAATCTGGGCATAACCAAAACGCTCAGCATGCTCAATCACCATCAGAGCAGCATTCGGCACATCAACGCCCACCTCTATTACCGTAGTTGCCACTAGAAGCTGAATCTGATTGGCCTTAAATGCAGCCATGACTGCTGCCTTTTCATCTGCCTTCAAGCGCCCATGTACTAGGCCTACTTTAAATTCTGGCAATGCCTGAGTTAATTGCTCAAAGCTTTCTACTGCGGTTTGTAATTGCAAAGCTTCGGACTCTTCAATCAAAGGACAAACCCAATAGGCCTGCAATCCTTTTGAAAGCCAACTTTGTAAGCCATTAATTACTTCATCGCGCCGACTAGCCTTAACTACTTTGGTAGCAATCGGTTTACGTCCAGGCGGCAACTCATCAATCACCGATACATCTAGATCGGCGTAATAGGTCATTGCTAAGGTACGCGGAATTGGCGTAGCAGACATCATCAATTGATGACAGTAGAATAATTCAGAGCCAACGCGTTGCTGAATCTCTAAACGCTGACGAACTCCAAACCGATGTTGCTCATCAATTACGGCTAGACCTAATTTTGCAAAGCTGACATTTTCTTGAATCAAGGCATGAGTGCCAATAATGAGTTGTGCCTGACCACTCTCAATGATTTCTTGAGCTAATTTCTTTTCTTTTACTTTTAGACTGCCAGATAGCCATGCAACTTGAACTCCCAAAGGCTCAAACCACTCTTTCATCTTGAGATAGTGTTGCTCAGCCAATATTTCGGTAGGCGCCATGACTGCGGCTTGATACCCATGATCCATCACTCGTGCAGCGGCCAATGCAGCCACGACAGTCTTGCCACTACCCACATCACCTTGGAGGAGACGATTCATAGGAAATGACTTAGATAGGTCATTGCTAATTTCTTCCCAGACTCGTGCTTGTGCTGAAGTGAGTTGAAAAGGCAATACTTTTAGCAACCCCGCCTCAAGACCATTGCCCTCATTCGCTTTCTTAAAGCTAGGTGCGTGACGCTCTCTGCGAATAGCGTGTGCGCGCTTTAAGGAGATTTGTTGGGCAAGCAATTCTTCAAACTGGACACGGCGCCACGCTGGATGAGTGCGCTCCAATAGAGCCTGAGTATCAGCATCGGCCGGTGGCTGATGCAAATAGGTAATTGCAGACTGCAAGTTTGGCCAATCATGACTCGGCAGTAATTCAGCCATGAGCTTCGTGGGCAAGAATTCCGCCAAACTATCCCGCAAACTCGGATCGCGTAATGCTTGAGCAACTGCCTTACGTATCACCAATTGCGATATTCCAGCGCTTGCTGGATAGACTGGAGTCAAACTTGTCGTTAATGGCGCATCCGGCGTAACGGCTTTGACAGTTGGATGAACCATCTCGGGCCCCTGAAAACCCTCACGCACATCGCCTCGAACTCGAACATGAGCGCCTACTGCCATTTGCTTTTGTTGGCTTGGGTAGAAATTCAGAAAACGTAATTGCAAGCTTGCCGTGTCATCTTCAATAGTGACAAGCAACTGCCGTCTAGGCCGGAAAAGGACTTGATTTCGAATAACACGACCCTGGGTCTGAGTCGAGCCAAACCGTCCCTGCATCAGACTTTCTTCAATCGTGCACAACTCTGTCTCATCTTCATAACGAGATGGGAGATGCAAAGCAAGGGCCATTGGGCTGTCTAAACCCATTTTTTGCAGTGTGTTTGGCGCTTGCTTAGTAGTCATCGTTAAAATCCCATACCTGATGGTAATGCTATGCAACTCTCCGACTTCAATTACGAACTCCCGACCGAACTAATCGCCCAGCATCCCTTAGCGAATAGAACTGATAGCCGCCTCCTTGAGGTCAAGGCTGATCGGGATGATCACGTCCAGCTTGTAGATCGACAGTTTAAGGACATTCTTAACCTGATGAAGTCAGGGGACTTATTGGTCTTTAACGACACTAAGGTAATTCCAGCTAGGCTTCATGGCAAAAAGGAGACGGGGGGCAATGTCGAACTTCTGATTGAGCGCATTAGTGGAGATAAACAAGCTTGGGTTCAGATCCGAGCATCCAAAGTGCCTAAGACTGGTTCAATAGTTCATATTCATAATCAGGCTGGAGAAACCTTTCCTGTTGAGATGATTGGGTACGACGGTCGCTTTTATGAAGTTCGCTTCCCAGAAAATGTTTTTGTCCTGCTCGAGCGTTTTGGTGAATTACCCCTTCCCCCATACATCGAACATCAACCCGATGGTGAAGATGCTCAGCGCTATCAAACTGTCGTTGCCAAGAACCCGGGTGCCGTTGCTGCACCAACCGCAGGCCTGCACTTTGACGAGCCCATTCTGCAGCAGTTGAATAACTTGGGAGTTGAGCAAGCTACAGTTACTTTGCATGTTGGTGCAGGTACATTTACTCCTGTTCGTGAAGAAGACCTGTCTAAGCATAAGATGCATTACGAATGGTTCTCTATTCCAGAAGCCACTTTGCAAGCTATTGCAAAAACCAAAAGCAATGGTGGCAGAGTGATTGCAGTAGGCACTACTAGTCTTCGCGCCCTAGAAAGCCAAGCGGCAACTTGCCAGAGTAGCGGTGAAACCAACCTCTTCATTACACCCGGTTTTCAATTTAAAACGGTAGATTGTTTGCTAACTAACTTCCATCTGCCAAAATCTACCCTATTGATGTTAGTGAGCGCTTTTGCAGGAATGGAAAATATTCGTGCTGCATACCAACATGCAATTCACCAGAAATATCGCTTCTTCAGCTATGGAGATGCCATGTTTCTTTGCCGACTTGAGAATACAAAGACATGACCAAACCCGTTCACTTTAATATTTTGGCGCGTGACTCCCAAAGTCCTGCGCGTCTTGGTCAGTTAGATCTTCCGCATGGCAGTGTCCAGACCCCAATCTTTATGCCAGTCGGAACCTATGGCACCGTGAAAGCGATGACACCACGCGATCTCAATGAAGCCAAAGCCCAAATCATTTTAGGGAATACTTTTCATCTTTGGTTACGGCCAGGTTTAGATGTCATCAAAAAACATGGCGGTCTGCATCGCTTCATGGGCTGGGATAAACCAATCCTCACCGACTCTGGTGGCTTTCAGGTATTTAGCTTAGGAGCATTACGTAAGATCTCTGAAGAAGGCGTCACCTTTGCATCACCGATCAATGGTGACAAATTATTTATGTCCCCCGAAGTGTCGATGGAGATTCAAGCGGTTTTAAATAGCGACATCGCCATGCAGTTTGATGAGTGCACCCCTTATGAAATCAAAGGACAACCCACATCTGAAAAAACAGCGCGTGCATCCCTTGAAATGTCTTTACGTTGGGGTGATCGCTCACTCAAACGTTTTCGAGAGCTTAATACTGGCAATGGTCTATTTGGCATCGTCCAAGGCGGTATGTTTGAAAACCTACGCGAGTTTTCTTTAGATGCCGTCAGTCAACAAGGTTTTGACGGTATTGCCATTGGCGGTCTGTCGGTGGGAGAACCAAAACCAGAGTTTGAAAGAATTCTGAATTTCACCGCACCAAAGTTACCTGAACATATGCCTCACTACCTCATGGGTGTAGGCACCCCCGAAGACCTGATCCTGGGAGTGAGTTTAGGTATCGATATGTTTGACTGCGTCATGCCTACCCGCAATGCTCGCAATGGTTGGCTATTTACCCGTTTTGGCGACCTGAAATTACGCAACTCTGGATATAAAGATGATGATCGCCCGCTAGATCCTACATGCGCTTGCTATACCTGCCAAAACTTCACTAGATCCTACTTAAATCACCTCCAAAAGGCCAATGAGATTCTGGGGTCCCAACTCAATACAATCCACAACCTCTCTTATTACCTTCAGCTAATGACCGAAGTCAGGGAGGCCTTAAGCAAAGACCGTTTTAGCGCCTATCGCGAGGAATTCCACGCTAATCGCCAGCGTGGCGTGGAACCTGGGCAGGATTAGTAGCCCTAGCAGGGGGAATAACCTGCTCAAATCACCTCTAAAGCCCCATACCGTTTAGAATTGCGGGTTTACGGCTTTCTATTTAAAGCCTAAAAATGATGCAGTTTCCATTTGGTAATTAACGGAGGTTTTGTATGTGGATTAGTAACGCTTTTGCTCAGGCTCCAGCCGCGGGCGCAGATGCAGGTGGCTTGATGAGCTTCCTTCCCTTAATTTTGATGTTTGCAGTTTTGTACTTCATCATGATTCGCCCACAAATGAAGCGTCAAAAAGAAACTAAAGCAATGCTCTCAGCCTTAGCTGTTGGCGATGAAGTGGTTACTGTTGGTGGCATCTTTGGCAAAGTAAGCGCTTTGAAAGATGATGTAGTGACTGTTGAAATTGCTGCAGGCACTCAAGTGCAATTGCAAAAAGGTGCAATCACTACGGTATTGCCAAAAGGCACTTTGAAGTCTGCTTAATACGATTGTTTAAAAGTATCTCGATATGAACCGCTACCCTCTCTGGAAATATATAGTCATCGCCGTTGCATTACTCATCGGTGGACTTTACTCATTACCCAATTTCTACGGTGAGGCTCCAGCGGTTCAAGTCTCGTCTGCCAAGCCAACCATCAAGGTTGATTTGGCGACACAATCTCGCGTTGAAAAGATTTTGACTGATGCAGACATCAACAGTACCGGCATCTTTTTTGAGAGTGCGGGCAATGTAGGCTCTATCAAAATTCGCTTTAACAACACCGATATTCAGTTGCGTGCGCGTGATCTCTTGCAGCAAAAATTGAATGTTGATCAAAATGACCCCAATTTCACAGTTGCGTTAAACCTTCTGTCTAATACACCAGGCTGGCTAAATGCGATTAATGCATTACCAATGCCACTTGGTCTTGACTTGCGTGGTGGCGTCTACTTCCTCTTGCAAGTAGATATGAAAGGCGCTGTTCAAAAGAAAGTTACTTCCTTAGCAACAGATATACGTAGTCAACTGCGTGATAAGAGTATTCGTCATCAAGGTATTGATCGCAATCCAGAATCAATCTCCATTAACTTTGGAAGCAGCGATGAAGCTGAAGCGGCTCGCACTCTATTAAATACATCACAACCTGACCTCATTTGGTTAGTCAAAACTAGTGGCGGCTCAGCAAAGCTATTTGGCGAATTCAAACCCAAAGCTTTGAAAGATATTCAGGACAATGCAGTAAAGCAAAATATCATCACGCTGAATAAGCGTGTGAATGAACTAGCAGTGAAAGAACCCGTGATTCAACAACAAGGCGCTGAGCGCATTGTTGTTCAGTTGCCAGGCGTTCAGGATACTGCGCGCGCTAAAGACATTATTGGTCGTACTGCCACTCTAGAATCACGCCTTGCTGATCCATTAGTTTCCACCATTGGCATTGGTGAAACACCGCCTCCAGGCATGGATACGTTCCGTTTTGGTGAGAACCGTTTAGGCGTATTCAAAAAGTCTGTCATTTTCAGTGGTGATCGAATTACTGATGCAAGTGCGGGCTTTGATCAAAACCAACGTCCTGCAGTCAACATCTCTCTAGATGCTGCTGGTGGTCGGGTCATGCAAGAAGTAACCCGTGAAAACATTGGCAAGCCGATGGGCATGATTTTGTTTGAAAAGGGTAAAGGTGAGGTTCTCACAATTGCCACTATTCAAGGTGAGTTTGGCTCTAAGTTCCAAATTACTGGGCAGCCCACCACTGAGAGCGCAAACGACTTAGCCCTCTTACTACGCGCTGGATCTCTAGCAGCCCCAATGGAAATCATTGAAGAGCGCACGATTGGACCAAGCTTAGGTGCTGAGAATATCGAGAAAGGCTTTAAATCTTTATTAATTGGATTTGCAGCAATTTCTATTTTTATGGTTGCCTACTACTTGCTATTTGGCACCTTCTCTGTAGTCGCATTAGCGGTGAACTTGTTATTACTGATTTCAGTGTTATCGATGCTGCAGGCAACCCTCACATTGCCAGGCATTGCTGCGATGGCACTTGCACTGGGCATGGCGATTGACTCAAACGTGTTGATTAACGAACGTATTCGTGAAGAACTTCGTAATGGCTCCTCACCGCAAACTGCGATTGCAGTTGGCTTTGATAAAGCCTGGGCAACCATTTTAGACTCTAACGTAACTACCTTAATTGCTGGTCTCGCCCTTTTGGCATTTGGCTCTGGCCCTATCAAGGGATTTGCGGTAGTTCACTGCTTAGGTATTTTGACTTCAATGTTCTCGGCTGTTTTCTTCTCTCGCGGTCTTGTCAACCTTTGGTATGGCAGACATAAGAAGATTCGAAAACTTGCGATCGGCCAAGTTTGGCGTCCACAGGAGAAATAAGCCATGGAATTTTTTAGAATCAAAAAAGATATTCCGTTTATGCGCCATGCATTGGTGCTCAACGCGATTTCTTTAATTACTTTCTTAGCAGCAGTCTTCTTCCTCTGGCATAACGGCCTGCACCTTTCTATTGAATTTACTGGTGGTACGGTGATGGAGGTTACTTACCCCCAAACTGCACCCCTAGATTCAATTCGCTCTAAAGTTGAAAAGCTGGGTTATGCAGATACCCAAATTCAGAACTTTGGTAGCTCACGTGATGTGATGATTCGTCTTCCGTTGCAAAAAGATACCGAAGGCAAACTCATCTCTTCTACAGATCAAAGTAATGCCGTGATGCAAGCCCTTGATTCAGCGACCACCGGCGTCAAACTTCAACGGGTTGAGTTCGTTGGCCCGCAGGTTGGTCAAGAACTGGCGATTGATGGCTTAAAAGCTTTGGTATTCGTCATCATCGGCATCGTGCTTTACCTCTCCTTCCGTTTTGAGTGGAAGTTTGCGCTTGCCGGCATCATTGCGAACTTACATGACGTGGTGATCATCCTAGGCTTCTTTGCCTTCTTCCATTGGGAGTTCTCACTCTCAGTATTGGCAGCTGTTTTAGCGGTCTTGGGTTATTCGGTAAACGAATCTGTGGTGATCTTTGACCGTATCCGCGAGAACTTCCGTAAGTATCGCAAGATGAACACCCGCGAAATCATTGATAACGCGATTACCAGCACTATCAGCCGTACCATGATTACCCACGGTAGCACTGAAATGATGGTGCTTGCGATGCTGATCTTTGGTGGCCCAACCCTGTTCTACTTTGCCTTAGCCCTGACCATCGGCATCTTGTTTGGTATTTACTCTTCAGTCTTCGTTGCTGCAGCACTGGCAATGTGGCTTGGTGTGACTCGCGAAGATTTAGTCAAAGGTGACAAGAAACCGGACGACAACGGCCGCAATGATGATCCGAATTTTGGAGCGCGGGTTTAAGCTAACTTAGCTTAAAGAAAAGTTTTGTTGATCAAGGGCAGCTAAGATTTTTTTGGTTGCACCTTGATGTTCAGTAGAGTAGCTCTTAGCAGCTTGAC
Source organism: Polynucleobacter wuianus (assembly GCF_001659725.1). Taxonomy (NCBI): domain Bacteria; kingdom Pseudomonadati; phylum Pseudomonadota; class Betaproteobacteria; order Burkholderiales; family Burkholderiaceae; genus Polynucleobacter; species Polynucleobacter wuianus. The sequence goes on from NZ_CP015922.1 coordinate 1,938,538, forward strand.
TCATCTTAGCTAGCTCAGCAGTATTTAAGAGCAATCCTTTCAAAGACTCTGCTAGAGCAATCTTCTCACCTAGCAATAGATCGCCCTTAATCCGCTTAGCAGCGCCAATGGTAATGGCATCTAGTGCAGCTTGTTGGAAGTTGTAGGTATGCTCTCCAAGCAATACTGGGCAGCCTGCGGCACAAGCCTCAATGAGATTCTGCCCACCAAATGGCAATAAGCTTCCACCCATCACAACCAGATCAGATGCGCTGTAATAAAGAGGCATCTCACCCATAGAGTCGCCCAAGATGACATCTAAACCAGCACTATCTTTTGGCAATCCGACCCATTCAGAACGGCGGCGGAACTTAAAACCCGCCGCATCAATTTGATTGGCCACTTCGGTAAAACGCTCTGGGTGACGTGGCACCAAACAAAGTAACGGCTGGACAGAAAACACATTACTGAGCAGTAAATCTTTCCAAGCCTTGAGGATAATTTCTTCTTCGCCATCACGCGTACTAGCAGCACACACCATGAGACGTTTGCTAGCGTGCAAATCCTGTTGCCATTCTTTGCCTTGACTTAGCAAGTGAGGGTCGAGTGGCACATCAAACTTCATATTGCCGGTTATCGCCACATTTTTTACACCCAAGGCGCGATAACGATCCGCATCAAATTCGGTCTGCGCCAAAATACCCGCAAAAGCTTGAAATAATGCACGTCCTGCCTTGCCAAAGCGATTAACACGACGCGCACTTCTCTCAGACAGGCGGGCATTGACTAAAAATAAAGGCAAGCCGATTTCCTTACAGCGAAACACGACGGTTGGCCAAGCTTCTGTTTCCATAAAGAGGCCAAACTTTGGCTTAAACGTTTTCAGAAAATGCTCCACACACCAGCAAAGGTCATAAGGTAAATACACCTGTCGAATTTGTCCCGCAGCAATGGCTTTGTTAAAAAGTTGCTTTCCAGTGCGACGACCATTGAGGGTCATATGCGTGAGCAAAATAGATTCGCCACGAGCAAGATAGGCTTCAATCAAAGGTTGGGCAGCGCGGGTCTCGCCAACCGATACCGCATGTATCCAGATGGAACCTTTGGCAACCGGCTTTTCATATCCAAAACCAAGGCGCTCTGGGATGTGGTGTAGATATGCAAATGAGTGACGTGCGCGCCAAGCTAAGCGCACAAAAGCCAATGGCAACAAGAGGTGCCATAGCAATTGATAAACAGCAAACCAGAATCGAGGACGAGCCCCGTATTCTGAATTCGGGCTCACACTCACTTTTTGAGACGTTCGGTCAATTCGACCGCCTTACCAAGATAAGAAGATGGCGTCATTTCGAGTAAACGTGCTTTTGCATCATCCGGAATCTTCAAACCACGGATGAAGTTTTGTAAATCCATTTGATTAATGCCTTTGCCACGAGTCAATTCTTTTAACTGCTCATAGGGATTCTCAATGCCATAACGACGCATCACTGTTTGCACTGGCTCAGCCAATACTTCCCAGCATTCATCAAGATCTGCAGCAATTGCTGCGTGATTCACCTCCAACTTACCCAGACCGCGCAATGCGCTGTCATAAGCTAAAACGCTATGACCAAACGCAGGGCCTAAATTACGCAAAACGGTAGAGTCTGTGAGGTCACGCTGCCAGCGAGAGATCGGTAATTTTTCTGCGAGGTGTCGCAACAAGGCATTCGCCACACCCAAGTTACCCTCGGAATTCTCAAAGTCAATTGGATTTACTTTGTGCGGCATGGTGGAGGAGCCAATCTCACCGGCTTTGGTACGTTGCTTAAAGTAACCAACAGAAATATAAGCCCAGAAGTCACGGTCCATATCTAATAAAATAGTATTGGCACGTGCAATCGCATCAAACAACTGAGCCATACCATCATGTGGCTCAATCTGAATCGTATAATGATTGAAAGTTAAGCCTAGACGCTTCTCAACAACATTCTTTGAAAAAGTCTCCCAATCAAAATCTGGATAGGCAGATAAATGTGCATTGTAGTTACCAACAGCACCATTCATCTTGCCAAGCAATGGCGCTGCAGCAATAGAATCAATTGCGCGCTCTAAACGTTTAGCAAAATTGGCAATCTCTTTACCTAAAGTACTTGGTGATGCAGGCTGGCCGTGTGTACGTGAGAGTAAAGGCACCTTAGCGTTCTCAAGGGCTAAATCAGTTAATACAGAAAGCACCTTGCGCAGCTGTGGCAGAAGAACTTCATCCCGCGCACCTCGCAACATTAAACCGTGTGAAGTGTTATTAATATCCTCAGAAGTACAAGCAAAGTGAATAAACTCACTCGCTTTTAATAAGTCAGGACGACCAGCAACTTTTTCTTTTAAGAAATACTCAACTGCTTTCACGTCATGATTTGTTACGGCTTCAATGTCCTTAATGCGCTGCGCATCAGCATCAGAGAAATTTTCTGGCAGGGAAAGCAAAAAGGCTTCATCCGCTGCATTGATCTTTGGGACATCTGGCAAACCGGCTGATGCCAAAGCCAATAACCAGTGAATCTCAACAAAAACGCGTTGGCGCATAAAAGCCGCCTCAGATAACCAAGGACGCAAAGCATCTAGCTTTCCGGCATAGCGACCGTCTAAAGGGGAAAGGGCATTAAGGGTAGAAAGCGGCTGACTCACAAATAATTGCCTTTGCATTGAAATATGTCGATAAAAGCCAATTTTAATGCGTTCTGACCTGAAGCAAAGGTCAGTTTGGGTGGCTATACTGTGCCCTATGAAACTAATCGGATCCCTCACCAGCCCCTATGTACGTAAAGTACGCATCGTTTTTTTGGAAAAAAAGCTTGATGTAGACCTTGAATTAGAGAATGTTTGGGCTGCAGACACCAAAATCGCCAATTCCAACCCCTTAGGAAAGGTCCCCTGCCTGATTCCTGACGACGGAGGCGCAATCTACGACTCCCGCGTGATTGCGGAATATGCAGATGCCTTGAGCCCTGTCAGCAAGCTTATTCCCGGTGACAATCGGGAGCGTGCAGCCGTGAAAACTTGGGAAGCTTTAGCTGACGGCGTTATGGATGCCGGTATTTTGGCTCGCCTTGAACGCACTTGGCGTCCAGCAGAGCAGCAAAGCACTGCTTGGGTTGACCGTCAAATGGGCAAGATTCAAAACTCACTTCGTCAGATGTCCGAAAATCTTGGCGGAAACGCATGGTGTCATGGCAATCAAATGACCTTAGCAGATGTTGCTGTTGGATGTGCGGTTGGCTATTTGCTATTTCGCTTTCCTGAGATCAAATGGCAAGCTCAATATCCAAACCTAGATCGCTTGTATCAAAAATTACTGCAGCGCTCTTCGTTTATTGAAACTGAGCCGCCTGCTGCATAACTTCTAATATGTATTTAGGCGGAAATAATACCGCCGCCTAAACAAATATCACCGTCATATAAGACGGCAGATTGGCCAGGTGTCACCGCCCATTGCGCCTCTGGAAAACTTAAACTGAAATTCAAAAAATCATCGCTGGTTAATGTGCAAGCAGAATCCGCCTGTCGATAACGCGTCTTAGCAGAGTAATTTCCAGTATTAGGTGCACTGCCGGAAACCCAACTAGCATCGATAGCATCGAGCTTGCTAGCCAATAGCCACGGGTGTTCATGGCCTTGTACTACATACAAGGTGTTGTTAGTCACATCCTTGCGAGCGACATACCAAGCGTCGCCGTTGCCATCCTGACTGCCACCCAAACCGATTCCCTTACGCTGACCTAAGGTGAAAAATGCTAAACCCATATGCTCGCCAACAATTTTTCCTTCGGGCGTTTTTATGGGGCCTGGCACGCGTGGCAAATATCGATTCAAAAATTCTCGAAACGGTCTCTCGCCAATAAAACAAATTCCGGTGGAATCTTTTTTCTTGGCATTATGCAAACCAATTTTTTCGGCAATTTCGCGTACTTCTGTTTTAGGAATTTCCCCCAAAGGGAATAAAACATTCGCTAGCTGCTGCTGAGTTAAACGATGCAAGAAGTAACTCTGATCTTTATTAGCATCTAGTGCCTTTAATAATTGCACCTTGCCACCCTCGTGACGAACGCGTGCATAGTGACCAGTAGCAATGGCATCGGCCCCCAGACTCATGGCATGATCTAAGAAGGCTTTGAATTTGATTTCCGCGTTACATAGAACGTCGGGATTTGGTGTTCGTCCTGCAGCATACTCGCGTAAAAATTCAGCAAAAACCCGTTCGCGGTATTCAGCAGCAAAATTGACTGCCTCGACGTCGATGCCGATCAAATCGGCAACTGAGACAACATCTAGCCAATCTTGCCGGGAGGAACAATATTCATCATCATCGTCATCCTCCCAATTCTTCATAAAAAGGCCTACAACCTCATAGCCCTGTTCCTTGAGCATCCAAGCTGCAACCGACGAATCTACGCCCCCAGACATGCCAATGACGACTTTCTTGGGGTTTGAAGGTGGGATTGCTGAAGAATTGAGCTGGATCATCAAAAAATGCGAGAATTCAATATAAGCTAACAAACCACATTGTAGAAGTCTTAGCCTGATTTGACAGAAATTTAGGCAAAAACAATGCGGGTGGTTTTAGGGGTAAGTAGATGGGCATTATTTGACCTATTTAACTAAAATAGATTTTTTGAAAAATTTTGCTTTTGGAGACATGCCATGCGCATAGGAGTGCCGCTGGAAACGAGACTTGGGGAAACTCGGGTTGCTGCCACACCAGAAACCGTTAAAAAACTGATTGGCCAAGGCCACACTGTCGTCATCCAAAAAGGTGCTGGTGTGCAGGCAAGCCAACCAGACTCCGCATATGAGGCTGTAGGCGCTTCCATTGGTAGCGCGGCTGATGCCTTTGGCGCAGAAATTGTTCTCAAGGTACGCGCTCCTGAGGCTGCAGAGCTGAAGCAAATTAAATCTGGAAGTGTGCTGATTGGCATGCTTGATCCATTTGATAGCGACAACATTGCTGCCATGGCTGCGCAAGGCATCACCGGCTTCTCACTAGAAGCTGCGCCGCGCACTACTAGAGCACAAAGCATGGACGTCTTGTCATCTCAAGCAAATATTGCTGGCTATAAAGCAGTAATGGTTGCTGCAAATGAATATCAACGCTTTATGCCGATGTTGATGACTGCAGCGGGAACTGTAAAAGCAGCGCGCGTTCTGATCTTAGGTGCTGGTGTTGCTGGTTTGCAAGCGATTGCCACCGCAAAACGTCTCGGTGCTGTGATTGAAGCATCTGATGTACGCCCAGCCGCGAAAGAACAAATCGAATCTTTAGGTGCAAAGTTTGTTGACGTGCCTTACGAAACAGATGAAGAGCGTGAAATCGCTCAAGGTGTTGGTGGCTATGCCCGCCCAATGCCAGAGGCTTGGATGAAGCGTCAAGCAGCACTAGTTGCAGAACGCGCCCAACAAGCAGACATCGTGATTACTACTGCACTGATTCCGGGTCGCAAACCACCTGTTCTATTGCATAGTGATACTGTTGCCAATATGAAGCCAGGCTCTATTGTGATTGACTTGGCTGCAGGCAAAGGTGATAACGGATCAGGTAACTGTCCTTTGACTCAAGCAGATAAGGTGGTCGACGTGAATGGCGTGAAGATTGTGGGATACACCAATCTAGCCAGCATGGTCGCTGCCGATGCTTCCGCACTTTATGCACGCAACTTACTCGACTTCATGAAACTAATTGTCGATAAAGAAGCAAAGTTAGTTATCCCGAGTGATGACGACATCGTTACTGCTTGCTTAATGTGTCGTGATGGCCAAGCCGTCCGCAAAAACTAATAGAATATTCATACGAAGGAAACATCATGGATCTCGCTGCTTTTCAAAGCATCCTCACAGTCCAAAACATCACTGTGTTTGTCTTGGCTATTTTTGTTGGCTATCACGTCGTTTGGAACGTAACCCCAGCACTACACACCCCATTGATGGCGGTTACCAATGCCATCTCTGGAATCATCATTGTTGGCGCGCTCTTGCAGACTGAAGTGATTGGTGGCGATGAAATCACCCTCACTAGTGTGATTGGTGCTGTTGCCGTTTTCTTAGCCTCAATCAATATTTTTGGTGGCTTTATGGTTACCCGTCGCATGCTGGAGATGTTTAAGAAAAAAGCTCCCAAGGCAAATTCGGCTGATGCAGCCAAATAAATAGAACAAGACCTATAGAGACCAAAACAATGTCAAACATAACTGCTATTTCTTATCTCATTTCATCGGTGTTATTCATCCTCGCGTTGCGTGGCTTGTCTTCACCAACGACCTCACGCCAAGGCAATACCTTCGGCATGATCGGCATGTTGTTAGCCGTGATCACTACCTTCTTTATTCCTGACTTCAAGCCTGCAGTTTCATTGATTGCTGCAGCAGTTGTAGGTGGCGCAATCATCGGCACCTTGGCTGCTAAGCGCGTTCAGATGACTAAAATGCCTGAGCTCGTTGCTTTGATGCACTCTTTTGTAGGCTTGTCTGCTGTGTTGATCGCAATCGCAGCGGTATTTAATACTGCACACGACCATACTGGCGCCCAGAAAATTGAACTCTTTATCGGCGCATTCATTGGCGCCATTACCTTTACTGCATCTGTAATTGCTTTTGGCAAATTATCAGGCAAAGTAAGCGGTAAACCAGTGAGCTTTTCTGGTCAGCACTTACTCAATCTGATTTTGGCAGTTTCTATGATTGGCGCTGGTATTGCGTATTACATGGTTGATAGTCATGCTGCATTCTTGGCAATGTGCGCAATTGCATTGGTCTTAGGCGTGACATTAATCATCCCAATTGGCGGCGCAGATATGCCAGTGGTTGTATCCATGCTCAACAGCTACTCTGGTTGGGCAGCAGCAGGTATTGGCTTCACTTTGAACAATCCAGTATTGATCATCGCTGGTGCTTGCGTGGGCTCGTCTGGCGCCATTCTGTCTTACATCATGTGTAAGGCGATGAACCGTTCGATCCTCGCAGTATTACTTGGCGGCTTCGGTGCAGAGGCAGCAGCCGGTGGTGGCGATGATAGCGGCCCTAAAAACTACAAAACAGGCTCTCCAGAGGACGCTGCTTTCCTAATGGAAAATGCGGACACTGTCATTATCGTTCCTGGTTATGGTCTTGCAGTAGCTCGCGCTCAACACGCTCTAAAAGAGTTAACTGAAAAACTAACCCATCATGGTGTAACGGTAAAGTACGCAATCCACCCAGTAGCAGGGCGCATGCCAGGTCATATGAACGTTCTCTTGGCTGAAGCCGAAGTTCCATATGATCAAGTGTTTGAGATGGAAGATATCAACAGCGACTTTGGTCAGGCTGACGTGGTATTGATCTTAGGTGCTAACGACGTTGTGAACCCTGCCGCTCGTACACCAGGAAGCCCAATTTTTGGCATGCCAATTTTGGAAGCCTTCAAAGCCAAAACTATCATCGTTAATAAGCGCTCTATGGCTGCTGGTTACGCTGGCTTAGATAATGAACTCTTCTACATGGATAAAACTATGATGGTCTTCGGTGACGCGAAGAAGGTTGTCGAAGATATGGTTAAGTCAATTGAGTAAAAGCAAGGATTTAATCGCTTCAGAAAACCGCCTACGGGCGGTTTTTTATTGCGCTAAGCTACAACATAGAAGCATCAAGAGAATGCTAAATCACTAAACATCGAGATAATATGCAAATCAAGCCAGAACTACTAGCTTTTTTCTTTTTTATCTGCAATCTATTTGGGATTGGCTTAGCGTATTCCCAAACGAATTATCCAAATCGCAGTATCCGTTGTGCTTCCCCATATTCGCGCAGGTAATTGAAAGTATTAGGGGTTGCAAGCAAAACATGTTCCTCATTATTACCAAATACGTCATTCATCAATGAAAGCGTGAAAGGTTATGAGTTCTCCCCATGGGGCGCCCTACTGGTACCAAAAGGAACGCCGCCAGCCATTGTTGAAAACTGAATGAATCATGGGCGGCAGCACTTAAAAGAAATGATTTCTCAAGGATTGGCAAGAATAAAAAAGTGATTCAGGATAGCGGCATACAGCCTGATTAATTGTGAAGCATGATTAAATAAAAAGGCTAGCATTTGCTAGCCTTTTTATTTACTACTCATTAAAGCAATAAATTACGCAGCTTGAGCCTTCATATATTTTGCCCTCATTGGGCGTAATACAAAGAATGCCAATAACGCTGCCGTCGCATCTAATGCAATCATGATGCCAAATACTGGGATCCAGCTATCTGCTACACCATGAATGTATGCTGCAATTGGGCCACCAATGATAGATCCCACTCCTTGAGCCATATACAAGAAACCATAATTTGTAGTCGCATGCTTTTGTCCAAAGGTGTCCGTTAATGTAGATGGGAATAAGGAGAAAATTTCACCCCAACCAAAGAACACCACACCCGACATCAATACGAACATAACTGGATCAGAACGGGTGGAGATCCAAATAAACATGGCAATTGCTTCGAGACCAAATGCGATTGTCATGGTGTATTCACGGCCGAGTTTGTCAGATACCCAGCCAAAGAATGGACGAGTTAGGCCGTTGGTAACGCGGTCAATCGTGAGTGCCAATGGAAGTGCTGCCATACCAAATACAGTAGCGGTAGTAATCCCGAAGTCTTTAGCAAATGCACCCATTTGGGAGATAACCATCAAGCCAGAAGTAGACATCATGGACATCATCAGAAACATGAGCCAAAACACCGGCGTCTTCAACATCGTTTTTGGTGCTACGCCAGAAGCAGCAGCTTCGATTTGACCCGCAGTTTGCGCACGATCAGCATGAGGTATGCGAATGCCTTGGGCAGCAAGCAAACCTACGGCACCAATGATGTAACCAAAGAACGTCAAAGTACCTTGTAGACCTGATTCAGCAAGACTTGCAGAAATTGGGAAGGTGGTCAAAAGTGCCCCGATACCGTATCCCGCAGCAACCATGCCGACTGCAAAGCCACGGTTATTTGGAAACCAACGAACCATCAGACCAACAACACCAATGTAAACAATACCGGTACCAAGACCACCTAAAACGCCATAGGTAATGTAGAGGTTAGATACTGTAGTGAGATTGGCGGAAAGTACCCAGCTTAAGCCCGTTAATACGGTACCAATAGAGAGCAGCAATCGAGGGCCAAACTTATCGACCAACCATCCCTGAAATGGTGAGAAAAAAGTTTGCAACACAATCAAAATGGAAAATGTTACTTGAAGCTCAGTCAAGGTAACGCCTAACTGACCCATGATGGGTTTAGTAAATAAAGCCCAAACATATTGCGGGCTTGAGATGGACATCATACAAATCACACCTAAAGCTAGCTGGACCCACTTTGACTTTAAAGGGTTTGTGCTCTCACTCATCATTTATCTCCTGATTATTAAAACCAATTTAAATTTGGTTTAGTTATTGTTGTAGATTTATTACGGGTTTTTACTGATCAGTGCGCCAGCTTGGTGCAGTATGCTTCGTTTTGAATCATAGGCGTATTCAATGAAAAATGCATAAAAAAACGCCTGGTCTTTTGAACCAGGCGTTTTAACTTCTACGGCTAAGTTGCCGATGAAAGGGTTGCAACAATTACATCATGCCGCCCATTCCACCCATACCACCCATGCCGCCCATATCAGGCATACCGCCACCAGCAGATTCTTCTTTTGGCGCTTCGGAGATTGCACAGTCAGTAGTCAACAATAAACCAGCAACAGAAGCTGCGTTAACCAAAGCTGTCTTAGTTACTTTAGTTGGATCGATAACACCTTGTGCAACGAGATCGCCGTATTCACCGGTAGCTGCGTTGTAGCCGTTGTTGCCTTTGCTTTCTTGCACGGCGTTAACAACCACACCAGCGTCCTCACCAGCATTGCTTACGATAGTACGAAGAGGCTCTTGCATAGCGCGCAATACGATGCTGATACCAGCGTCTTGATCGGCGTTATCGCCCTTCAAGCCCTTGATACCTTGCATTGCACGAATCAAGGCTACGCCACCGCCAGGAACAATACCTTCTTCTACAGCCGCACGAGTTGCGTGCAATGCATCATCAACACGAGCCTTCTTCTCTTTCATTTCTACTTCAGTAGCGGCGCCAACACGAATCACTGCAACGCCGCCTGCCAATTTAGCAACGCGCTCTTGCAATTTTTCTTTGTCGTAGTCACTGGTAGCTTCGTCAATCTGAACACGAATGTTCTTCACACGCGCTTCGATCGCTTTGGCATCGCCAGCACCGTCAATGATGATGGTATTTTCCTTGCCCACTTCAATCCGCTTCGCTTGACCTAAGTGCTCAAGAGTGGTTTTCTCGAGTGTGAGGCCAATTTCTTCAGCGATAACAGTACCACCAGTCAAAATCGCGATGTCTTCCAACATTGCTTTACGACGATCACCGAAACCAGGAGCCTTAACAGCACAAGTTTTGATAATGCCGCGGATATTGTTTACAACTAAAGTTGCCAAGGCTTCACCTTCAACATCTTCAGCAATGATCAACAACGGACGACCAGACTTCGCTACCTGCTCGAGTACTGGGAGCAAATCACGGATGTTGGCAATCTTCTTGTCAAACAAGAGAACAAATGGGTTTTCCAAAACAGCTACTTGTTTTTCAGGCTGATTGATAAAATATGGAGAGAGGTAGCCACGATCAAACTGCATACCCTCAACCACTTCAAGCTCATCCTCCAAGGACTTGCCATCCTCAACAGTGATAACACCTTCTTTGCCTACTTTTTCCATTGCTTCTGCAATACGCTGACCAATGCTATAGTCGCTGTTTGCAGAGATAGAACCTACTTGAGCAATTTCTTTAGTAGTAGTGCAAGGCTTACTGATTTTTGCAAGCTCTTCGATTGCAGCTGTAACAGCCTTATCGATACCACGCTTCAAGTCCATTGGATTATGACCTGAAACTACATACTTCATACCTTCGCGAACGATAGATTGCGCCAAAACAGTAGCGGTAGTTGTTCCGTCACCAGCGATGTCAGCAGTTTTGGAAGCAACTTCCTTAACCATCTGAGCGCCCATGTTTTGAAGCTTGTCTTTGAGTTCAATTTCTTTTGCTACTGACACACCATCTTTAGTGATGGTTGGGCCACCAAATGAACGCTCGATAACTACGTTACGGCCTTTTGGACCCAATGTAGTTTTAACTGCGTTTGCAAGAATATTTACGCCTTCGACCATCTTGGTGCGGGCGCTATCTCCAAATACGACGTCTTTTGCTGCCATGATTAAATTCCTCTCTTAAATACCGAAATTACTTCTGAACAACAGCCATGATGTCGTCTTCACGCATCACGATGAGCTCTTCGTTGTCTACTTTGACTGTTTGGCCAGCATATTTACCAAACAACACGCGATCGCCTACTTTGACGTCGAGTGGGTTTAACTTGCCAGTCTCATCACGCTTACCTGGGCCGACTGCCAATACTTCACCTTGATCAGGCTTTTCTGCAGCAGCGTCAGGAATGATGATTCCAGATGCAGTTTTTGATTCTTGATCCAAACGCTTGATGATTACGCGATCATGTAAGGGACGCAAATTCATCTCTTCTCCTATGTTAGTAAATGTTAACTAATTAAAAATCTATATAAATCAATGCTTTATAATCTCTCACACGTTAGCTAATGCTGATTTAGTGAAAAACCAGTTGTTTTAGCACTCGCGTGTAGGGAGTGCTGATTATATAGGTCTGTTTCCCGAGATTTCAAGGGCAGATCTCCATAAATTCTTTAAGGATTTAGCCTCTATCTATACTGTGGACAGGCAAGTAGGACGATTCCTACAGATAAATCAGCCTTAAGCCCTTACCGCTCCAATCCGTCCTGCCTAGACTGGACAGTCACCGATTGGAGAATGCTGATGAGCCCGAAATCCCGGCTGTACACGCTTGTAAAGGCATGGAAGAACAAACCCTTCCAAGAAGTACGCGACGCCTGTGGCGCACCCTGGCTTGGCCTAAGTAGCCAAGCCCTCGAAGAACACCAATCCTGGTCCAAGCGGCAAGCGATTAGTCATGAACCCATTTTTAACCGTAAGGGGACAAAACTGACAGGCTCTTTATTTAGACCATTACTTACAGCATCCGATATGCAATTACTGCGTTTATTCATGGAGGGCTTAGATACGATTTCCTATTGGTATAGAAGCGGTCGCTTTATTCCGGGAATTTTGCCAATCCCAACTCATGCTATTGCCTCAAGTGCTTATGTTGATGCACTGAGCGATCTCATTCTCAATTCTAGATTGCCAGTGGGTTTAGTCGCCCTTGGAATGCAGTCACTTCCCGAGCCAGAGCTCGCAGATTCTTGCAAAGAAGGTTTACTTCGTATGCGTCGGCTTGGCGTACTACTTCATCTCATGAATTTCTCCGGCAGCTCTGAGCAACTACATTGGGTCGAAGAAATGCAAATGGAAGGCATTCATCTCGATATGGGTCACCTTCGCGAGCAAACACTTTCCCATGATGTCCTGGCAAAGATTCGGCGCTCTCCTTATTCCTCAACGCAAATCTATGCAAGCAATGTAGGCCTTGTAAAAGATTTAGAGAATGCCTCTGACTGGCAAATAGATCACTGCTATGGCGGTCTCATGATGTCATCCATAAGTCGGCATCAGATGTTACAGATTAACGATAGCCGAATCGCAAAAGCCATTTTTTCGCTGCACCCTCATCAACAACTAAACCCAAATGGAGACAAGTAATGAGAAAACGCGTGATGTTGGTAGATGACCATCCAGCAATGCTGATGGCTCTTAAAAGTATGTTGCAAGATCAACTGATGTTTGAGGTAGTAGGTCAAGCCCAAAATGGTGAGGAGTGCCTCCGATCTATTAAGGAGGTCAATCCAAATATGATCATCCTAGATCTGGATATGCCGAAGACCGATGGCTTCGATGTCATTCGGCGTATTGGTCTAATGCATCCCGATGTACGTATGTTGATTTTGTCGAGCATGGATGAAGCCGTTTATGGGGGCAGGGTTCGCTCTCTGGGTGGCCACGGCTTTGTTAACAAAACTGCTGGGGCAGATGTCATTTTGGCAGCCTGCGTAGCAATCTCACAAGGTTATAACTTTTTTACCCATGGGAAAAATGGCAATAGCTCTTTAACCGATAACGACAAACTTGCCTTGATCTCTGATCGCGAATTGCAAGTCATGAAATACCTTGGTAAAGGCAATACCAACCAACAAATTTCAGACATGCTTCACATTAGCAATAAAACTGTTGCCACATACAAGACTAGAGTCTTTGACAAACTAGGGATCAACAACATTGCAGATTTAATCCTTTTTTGTCGAATGAATAACATTATCGAAAGCTAAAAAGTATGCATCGATTCATCATTCACTCAATTGTTTTGTATGGTCTCGCATCAGGGGGAGCGCTGCATGCTTCGCCTTGGGGTCCAGCAGAACAAAGGTGGATCGATGCCCATCCAGTAGTGCATTTCAGCATTCATGAAAAGTATGCGCTGTATCTTGAGGATCAATCAGAAGGGTCTGCAGGCGTTTTCAATTCAATACTTCTAAGACTTGGGAGCCTGACCCAACAAGAATTTCGTCCAAGATGGAGAAAAACAGACAAAGAAGGGATAGAGCAACTCTCAAGTGGTGAGGTCGACTTCATCATAGATCCTCCCGCCATTAATGATGATTACCTACGCTTTGGCTCACTGTCTGAAGCCATCTTTTGGGGACAAGATGCTGTCGTCACCAAACAAACTAAGAGCAGTTCTGACATTGCACCAGAAAAAATTGCTTACTTTGATCGTGGTTATGAGAAGCCACCAGTCAATGCCAATATACACACGTACCTCTCAGCTGATCCTCAAAAACTAATGCTGGCCCTCTTGCAAAATGATGTAGAAGCCTTAGTTCTGCCGATTCGGTTGGCCCAACAGATCATTGCTAAATTGAATAACCCAAATATTCAAGTTGATGGACTCTACAGCCGAGAACCATTTGCGTATCGCTGGTTGATTTCCCATGACGACGCACCAATGCATCAAGTGCTTGATCGGTTTTTAGTCAACCTAGACCCTATAGAGTCGCGTCAACTATTTTCACTTGATAGCAATAGGCCAATAGATAATGCCAGCCATTGGAAGGTGCTACCCTGGTTCTCAATGCTTGCTATATTTCTTGGTGGTAGCCTACTACTGTGGCGTATGCGTAAGCGACAGCTAGAACAAGAAAAGGAAACTGCAGCGCTACTTTCTTCAAAAGAGTTGGCCGAAAAAGCCAATGCCGCCAAGTCCTCATTCCTGGCAACCATGAGTCATGAAATTCGCACGCCCATGAATGCCATACTAGGAGTTCAGGAGCTACTTCTGAATAGCCAAAAATTTCCAGCGCATGAAAAATCATTGCTCAAAAGCGCCCATACCTCTGCTGAGTCACTTTTAGGAATACTGAATCAAGTATTAGATCTTTCCAAGATAGAGGCTGGTAAGTTAACTTTAAATTTAGAGCCATGCTGCCTAAATACCTTAATTGACGATATTGACTCTGCATTTTCAACGGTAGCTTGTAAGCAAAATTTAATCCTGCATACCTCAAAGGATCCTCGAATTGCTCAAGTTTTAATGATCGATGCATTACGCCTTCGGCAAGTCTTACAAAATCTCATTAGTAATGCTATTAAATTTACAGAGCATGGAGAAATTTATTTCTCCATCAGCGTTTTAGCCGATGACCACGCCGGCCAGTTGATTGAGTTTCGAGTGATTGATACCGGTGTTGGCATGGGTGCAGATGAGATTGAGTTAGCGTTACAAGCTTTTGAACAAGTTCCCGGCAAAAGAGATCAAGAGAACGGCACCGGTCTTGGTCTCACCATTACCAATCATTTGGTCACCTCAATGAGTAGTCAACTGTATTTTGAGAGTGCTCCAGGATTTGGTAGCAATATTCATTTCTGCGTGGCATTTCCACGCACCAGCATCGCCCCCTCCAGAACCCATTATTCAAGTAATTATGACCTCAATACTCGACTGATTTCTAAACAGACTAAGAATGTTGGTGCAGTACTCTCAGCTCTAGTCGTAGAGGATCATCCTGCAAGTAGACAAATTATTTCTCTACAGCTCCAAGCTCTGGGCATTCAGATTTCTGTTTGTGATAACGCGAACACAGCGCTCACAATGATTACTCAAGATCATTTTGATCTCTTAATAACTGACCAGTCCATACCGGGTATGCAAGGTTCTGAATTGGCTAAAGCAATCCGATCCCTAGGTTTTAAGGATCTTGTCATCATTGGAGTAACTGCTGATATTTACGCCCTAGAATCTCGTCATCAGTTTTTAGCTGCCGGCATGAATGGGATATTGATTAAGCCATTGAGCTTGATGAATCTTGAGAATGAGCTGCTACGGTATTTCCAATCAAGTGAAGTTATTAAGAATGCGCCTCTTGCTGATGAGGAATACACATTTGATTGCTTTACCAATTTAATCAAGAGTAATCCAGACAATATCTTAATTATTCTGGAGGAGATTAAAAAGGTACATGACGAAATCTTGCTCACTATAGATTCTGAGTCAATCAATGAAACTACCCTAGCCAGCCTGATTCATAAAGTCAAAGGTGGCGCGCAGCTAATTTGTGCAAAGCGATTTGTAAAATCCTGTGAGGCTTTAGAAATAGAGCCGGATTTCTATACCAAGATCACCTCACTCAAAACGCTTCTTCAAGATCAAAACCAAGTAATTGCCCGCTATCAAATAAAGTTTTCTAGAGTCTGATTCTGTGGAGGCTTGCCTTCCAGCTCTGTAGGTTTATTCTATAGCGAATGAAATCTCTAGTTCACCAGCTTGTTCGCCCATTTTTGGCAATCCTTTGGATTGCTAGTTCGCTTAGCTCTCACGCTGTAAAAGCTCAGGATCTACCGATCCCTACAGCTATTACAAACAGCCTAGAGCGCAATCAAATTCCATTAGATGCATTGAGCATCTCTGTAACTGAGATTGAGCATGGTAAGCCTGGCAAACACATAGCTAAAACTGTCTTGGATTGGCGCGCTTCTGAGCCCATGAATCCTGCTTCAACAATGAAAGTACTTACTACTCTTGCAGGCTTAGATATTCTTGGTCCACAGTACCGCTGGCGGACAAAAATATTTACCGATGGCGTAGTTCGACAGGGAACACTCAACGGCAATCTCTATCTACAAGGAAGCGGTGATCCAAAACTTATCCCCGAAGAACTCGCTAAGCTAATGAAAGACCTTCAAGCACTTGGTATTCAAAAAATTGACGGCAATTTATTTTTTGATCGTAGCGCTTATGCGCCTAGCGTTATGGAACACAACACGATCGATGGCGAATCTCTACGCGCCTACAACGTTCCACCCGATCCCCTACTCTATGCCTTTAGAACATTATCTTTTCAGATTGGAAAATCACGTACTGCTGACTTTATCGATATTAGCTACACGCCCGCCCTCTCGCAACTAAAAGTTGTAAACCAAATGCAACTAGTTGATCGATCCTGTGATAACTGGAAAAGCAATGTTCGCTTTAACTTGGATCCTGAAACGGGCAGCAATAATGATCAACTACTTACCGCTAAATTCTCAGGAACCTTTCCTAGTGCTTGCAAAGGCGTGAATTACAACGTCGTAGCAATAGATGCTAATACTTTTTTAACGCAAGGCTTTACCGCTGCTTGGGAGCTTGCAGGTGGGACTTGGGTAAAGCCACCTGTTGGTAAAGACGGCGCGGTACCGGTAGCTGCAAGACTATTGTTGCAATTCGAGGGGATCAATCTAGCTGATGATGTTCAAGATATTAATAAGTACTCAAATAATGTCATGGCACGCCAACTACTTCTTACTTTGGCACTAGAAAAAATGGGTAAGCCAGCAACAACAGCGAATGGTGATCTCGTAATTCAAAGCTGGCTTAAACAAAATAGTTTGAACTTTTCAGGCCTAGTGATTGAAAATGGTTCTGGCCTCTCACGCAATGAGGCAATTTCTGCGGGGCAAATGAATCAATTGCTGCTCACTGCGCGCAACCTGCCAAGTGGGGAAATTTTTTACAATAGCCTTCCAATTGCTGGCGCCGATGGCACTATGCGTAATCGCTTAATGACACAACTACGTAAATTTTTGCATCTCAAGAAAAAACCTGAAGCTAGAATCAAAACTGGGTCGCTTGCTGATGTGCGCGCGATCTCAGGTTATGTCATTAGCAAATCTGGAAAAATGTATGCGGTAAGCTCATTTATTAATCACCCCAATGCATGGAAAGGCTTAGATGCCCACGATCAATTACTATCGTGGCTACTAGAAGATGGGCCAGAACCGAAACAAGCACGCTGAAGTCGATCCCTCACACCATCCCACTCTTCTCCAGCAGGTGGCTCAGGAAATAAAATGAGGTCCCAGCCTTGTTGATCTAAGTCTCTTAAAGAGCGATAGAGACGACTTGCAAATGCCCCGCTGTCACTTGGCATTTCTACTTCTTCAAAATGAACGGATGGATGGCCTGCTTCACCCAAAGAGGATTCAGAATCCCAAACCGCTACCGCTACTCGCGATTTAATATCTGGAAACTCGGTCAGCGCATCCAATACACGCCCAGGGGCATACAAACGCAATGGAGTGGTTGGCGCATAGTGCGCCTTGAGACTACCCGACACCCTTGGCAAGGCATCGCCCTCTTTCAACTCTTCACCAGCTAGATAAACCTGAATACCAGTCTTAGCCAAAATCTCTTTGGGAGTAATTACGCCCGGACGAAGTAATACTGGATGATCGCCACTTGATAAATCGATAATGGTAGATTCAATGCCGACTTCGCAGTCACCGCCATCTAACACCATCAAGCCCAATTCACCCTCAAATTCACTGCGTACATCTGCTGCACTTGTTGGAGAAACCTTACCAAAACGATTAGCAGAAGGTGCAACAACACCACCCTTAAATTTTCGCAATAGCTCTTGAGCAATCGGGTGCGCTGGTGCACGAATTGCAACGGTGTCTTGACCTCCAGTGATCTCACCTAAAACGCTTTTGTTTTTTTTAAAGACTAACGTGAGTGGGCCCGGCCAAAATGCATTAATGAGCTTGAGCGCATCCTCAGAGATATCCCTAACCCAAGGCGCCAATACCGCTACCCAATCAACCTGAGCTTGATCAAATTTCTCTGGCGCTGCTAAATGCACAATCAAAGGATGATTAGATGGCCTGCCTTTGGTGACGAAGACCTTCTTGATAGCCATAGGGTTTGTTGCATCCGCACCTAAGCCGTAGACCGTCTCAGTAGGGAAGGCGACTAAGCCACCATCACGCAAGGTTTGAACTGCTTCATTAATCACTGCAGAAGATTGCAGTGGCGTACTATCGCTAGACATTTCTACGGCTCAATGCCTAATTCAGAAGCGACAGCAGCGCAGTTCTGACGCGCTTCATGGAGAGCCTCACCCAAACAATTGATGTGGCCCATTTTTCTACCGATACGAGGAGCTGATTTACCATAAAGATGCAGCTTAGCATCTGGATGAGCAAGCACTTTATTCCAGGCCGGTTCTTTTACTTGATCTTCACTGCCCTCAAACCAGAGGTCACCCAATAAGTTCAACATAGATACGGGTGCCAGCTGACGCGTATCACCCAGTGGTAATCGCGCCATTGCTCTCACTTGCTGCTCAAATTGACTACTCACACACGCATCCATGGTGTAGTGACCCGAGTTATGGGGACGAGGAGCAATTTCATTCGCAACAATATCACCATTCTTTAGAACAAAGAATTCAACGCAAAGTACGCCCACATAATCAATTTTACGAATGAGTGCTTTCGCTGCATCGACTATCTTTTTCTCTTGCGCAGGCTTGAGTGATGGCGCAGGCACTGTAGAGGTATGCAAAATACCGTCACGATGAATGTTTTGAGAAACTGGGTAAGCAACCACAGCATCATCATAGCCACGCACTACTAAAGCAGACACTTCGAAGTCCAAGTCCAGCCGCTTTTCTAATACACAAGGCACCTTACCTAGCTCTGCCCATGCAGCTGGAAGGTCAGCAACTGCATGCACGGTAATCTGGCCCTTACCGTCATAACCCATACGGGCTGTCTTTAAGATTCCAGGAAAAAGATCTGCGGGAGTATGTTCAATATCAGCATCATGCTCAATCACGAAGTTGGGAGCTGGGCCAATATTGGTCTCAGACTTCCAAGTAGCTAAGAAGTTTTTCTCTGCAATACGGTTTTGAGCCAAAGAAACGCAACTGCTTCGAGGCGCAACAAAAACCCCCAATGACTCAAGCTCATCTAGAGCTTGGGCTGGAACATTTTCAAATTCAGTACTGACAGAAGCACAAATCGAAGCCAACTCTTTTAAAGCCACTGAATCTGTGTAATCTGCTTGAATGAATTTTTCAGCAATCGAGCCTGCAGGACTATCGGATCCTGGATCCAACACACAAACTTTATAGCCCATGGCTTGGGCAGCCTGAGTAAACATCCGCCCTAATTGACCGCCACCTAAAATTCCCAAAAATGAACCCGGCAAAATGGGTTCCATACGATCTGCCATGTAATTAATATCCCGGCAAATTCATTGAGCGTGCAGTATCAGACTGCTTCACACGAAACTCTTCTAAACGCTTAGCTAAATCAGCATCATGCAAAGCTAAGCCTGCGATCACATGTAATGCGGCATTTGCAGCGCCCGCCTCACCAATTGCAAAAGTAGCAACGGGAATGCCTTTAGGCATTTGTACGATGGAATATAAAGAGTCCTCCCCGCGCAAATATTTGCTTGCGACTGGAACACCATAAACCGGAACAATTGTTTTGGAAGCTAGCATGCCTGGCAAGTGAGCGGCACCGCCTGCACCAGCAATAATCGCTTGCAGGCCATTCTTTTGCGCATTTTCAGCGTACTGGAACATATCGTCTGGCATGCGGTGGGCCGAAAGCACTTTGGCTTCATGGGCAATACCAAATTGCTCAAGCATCTGAGCAGCGTGTTGCATGGTGTCCCAATCTGAATTGGAACCCATCACTATTCCGACTATTGGGTTCTTGCTCATTTACCTCTCCAAATACCCTAAATATCAACCAAGGCCTCTATTATCCCTGAGTTAAGCGAGTTAGGGCTTCACGATACTTTTGGGCAGTCTTTTCAATAACGTCGGCAGGCAATTGAGGTGCAGGGGCTGTCTTAGACCATAACTTGCCATTTACTTGAGCAGTTTCTAGCCAATCACGAACAAATTGCTTGTCATATGACGGTGGATTTGAACCAACATAATAGGTTTCAGCAGGCCAGAAGCGCGAAGAATCGGCTGTCAGAATCTCATCCATTAAGACCAATTCACCAGCAGCATCCAGGCCAAACTCAAACTTGGTATCCGCAATAATGATTCCGCGAGTAGCTGCATACTCAGAGGCTTCCTTATAGAGACGAATACTCACTTCACGAATTTGATTTGCGAGCTTCTCACCAATAAGCTCAATCACTTTTTCAAATGAGATGTTTTCATCGTGATCACCAACTTCTGCTTTAGCGGCGGGAGTGAAAATGGGCTCTGGTAACTTTTGCGCATTCTCCAAGCCGGCAGGTAACGCGATGCCGCACACTTTGCCAGTTTCTTTATAGTCTTTCCAACCGCTTCCAGCCAAATATCCACGCACAACTGCTTCAACCAGAATTGGTTTTAAACGCTTTGCGACTACTGCGCGCCCTTTAACCTGCTCTACCTCATCGGCAGAAACAACAGTCGTAGGATCAATTCCAGTCAAATGGTTGGGGATTACCTTGCCTAATTTATCGAACCAGAAGTTCGCCATTTGATTCAGAACAATTCCTTTTTCTGGAATGGGCTGACCCATCACTACATCAAACGCGGATAAACGATCCGTTGTGATCATCAAAAGCTTGTCATCACCTAATGCATATACATCGCGCACTTTTCCCTTAGAGAGCAAAGGTAGTGACTTAATAGAAGTTGCGTAAAGAGCTGGCATATTTAGGTCACTTCACGATCTGAGCTAACTTACCGCTCTTGTATAGCTCAGCCATTCTTTCCAACGGAATAGGCTTAATTTTGGAGGCTTGACCAGCAGAACCAAATGCCTGGAAGCGTGCAATACAAACCTTCTTTGCGGCTTCACGGGCTGGCTTCAAATAATCGCGCGGGTCAAATTTGCTTGGGTTCTCGAACAGATAACGACGAATGGCACCTGTCATTGCCAAGCGAATATCGGTATCAATATTGATTTTGCGAACGCCATTCTTAATACCCTCTTGAATTTCTTCAACAGGCACGCCATAGGTTTCTTTCATATCACCACCGAACTCACGAATCTCTGCAAGTAGTTCTTGTGGAACACTTGATGAACCATGCATAACGAGGTGCGTGTTCGGAATGCGTGCATGAATTTCTTTAATGCGATCGATTGCCAAAATATCGCCTGTTGGCTTTTTGGTGAACTTATATGCGCCGTGGCTAGTTCCAATAGCAATTGCTAAAGCATCACACTGCGTTGCTTTTACGAAGTCGGCAGCTTGCTCCACATCAGTGAGCAACTGCTCACGAGTCATCGTGCCATCAGCGCCGTGACCATCTTCTTTGTCGCCTTTCATGGTTTCTAAAGAGCCAAGTACACCGAGCTCTGCTTCAACCGTAACCCCGATCGAGTGTGAAAATTTCACCACTTCTCTAGAAACATCAACGTTATATTCATAGCTAGCAACGGATTTACCGTCAGCCTCTAAAGAACCATCCATCATTACACTGGTAAAGCCACTCTTAATTGCAGCCATACAGACTGCCGGACTTTGACCGTGATCTTGGTGCATCACTACTGGTATATGGGGGTAAGCTTCTACCGCAGCAGAAATTAGGTGGCGTAAGAATGCTTCGCCTGCGTATTTGCGTGCACCAGCTGATGCTTGCATGATCACTGGGGAATCAGCCTCATTAGCTGCCTCCATGATCGCAGTCACTTGCTCCAAGTTGTTGACGTTAAAAGCCGGCAAGCCGTAGCCATTTTCGGCCGCATGATCCAAGAGTTGTCGTAAAGATACTAAAGCCATGATGTTCTCTTTATTTGTATGAAGTTAATAGTTGAATGGAATAAATGTGCTTATTTCACATGAATAATTTTGAGAGTGTTAGTCCCACCAGGCTCGCCCATAGGCTCACCAGAAGTTAACACTACGGTATCGCCCTTTTTAAGCGCACCCAATTTCTTTAAACATGCCTCTACTTCTTGTAGAGCGGTGTCACGATCCTTGGTGTAATCTAAACCGATCGGCGTCACATTGCGATAAGTACTTAAGGCACGTTGAGTAGCGATCTTCGAAGTCAATGCAAAGATTGGTACATGAATGTTGTGGCGACTCATCCAAATCGCTGTTGAGCCTGAATCTGTCAATGCCGCAATCGCATCTGCATTCAAGTGATGAGCGGTAAATAAAGCGCCCAATGCAATAGTTTGATCGATACGAGTAAAGGTTTGGTCTAAGAAGTCGGTATCCAACTTGACGCGATCTGATTTCTCTGCTTCAACGCAAATCTCAGCCATTGCTTTGATGGTTTGTACTGGATACATGCCAGCTGCAGACTCCGCAGAAAGCATCACAGCATCGGTGCCATCTAAAACTGCATTAGCCACGTCACTGACTTCAGCACGGGTAGGAACCGGAGCGCTAATCATTGACTCCATCATTTGTGTTGCAGTGATTGTGAATTTATCCGCCTCACGCGCCCAAGCAATCATCCGTTTTTGTAACGCAGGCACCGCAGCATTACCAACCTCGATAGCGAGATCACCACGGGCAACCATAATGCCATCACTCTCAGCAATAATACTTTTGAGCGCCTCTGGCTCAATAGCTTCAGCGCGTTCTACCTTGGCAATCGTTCTAACCTTTCCAACACCGTACTTGGCACTGGCTGCATCTGCCAATTTACGGGCATAAGCCATATCAGCACCATCCTTTGGAAAGCTGATTGCCAAGAAATCAACGCCCATCCCAATTGCTGCATCCAAGTCCGCAACGTCTTTTTCAGTCAATGCAGGTGCAGTTAAACCGCCACCCGCACGATTAATACCTTTGTTGTTGGAAAGTGGGCCACCTTGCTCAACAAGGGTAAAAATTTCTCCACCTCTAACACTTTCAACGCGAAGTACTACCAATCCATCGTTTAACAAAAGACGGTCGCCTGGTTTCACATCATTAGGCAGTTCTTTGTAATCAAGTCCTACGCGTCCTTGATCACCTAACTCACACGCAACATCCAAAATAAATTTTTCACCTTCTTTCAGAAGGATCTTGCTATCGGCAAATTTGCCAACGCGAATCTTTGGGCCCTGAAGATCAGCCATGATGCCCACTTCCTTACCAGCTTCAGCAGATATGCTTCGTACCAAATCATGACGCGCTTTGTGATCTGCAACTGTGCCGTGTGAAAAGTTCATCCTTACAACATCAACACCAGCACGAATCATGTCGCGCAATACTTCAGGTTTTTCGGATGCTGGACCTAAAGTTGCAATGATTTTGGTTGCTCTTAACATGTTTAGTCTTTCGCCCGTTCGGCAAGTACTGCAAAGGCTGGCAAGGTTTTACCTTCGAGAAACTCCAAGAAAGCACCACCGCCAGTTGAGATGTAATCCACTTGATTTTCAATACCGTATTTAGCAATAGCCGCTAAGGTATCGCCACCACCCGCAATCGAGAAGGCTGGCGAATGCGCAATTGCTGCAGCCAACATTTTGGTGCCACCACCGAACTGATCGATTTCAAAAACGCCTAGAGGGCCATTCCAAACAATCGTACCTGCGTGCGCCAACATGATTGATAAACGCGCCGCTGTCTTGGGGCCAATATCCAAAATCATGTCATCTTCAGCAACTTGATCAGCAGGCACGCGGTTTGCACGAGCTAGTGGTGAGAGTTCATTCGCAACAACAACATCCTCTGGAATAGGCACATGTGCCCCACGCTTTTCCATGAGATCCATAATCTCTCGCGCTTCTTCCACCAAGTCTGGCTCAGCAAGAGACTTACCAATTGGCAAACCCTTGGCCAACATAAAGGTATTAGCGATACCACCACCAACAATTAGTTCATCTACTTTTTCAGAGAGCGCTTTCAGAATAGTTAACTTTGAAGAAACCTTCGAGCCAGCAACGATCGCTACTAGTGGGCGCTTTGGACTTGCTAATGCACGACTCAAGGCATCTAACTCAGCAGCCATCAATGGGCCTGCGCAGGCAATCGGTGCAAATTTTGCAATACCGTTGGTTGTTGCCTCAGCACGATGAGCTGTACCAAATGCATCATTGACATAAACATCACAAAGGGCAGCCATCTTTTTTGCCAGCTCATCATTGTTCTTTTTCTCGCCAGTATTTAAACGGCAGTTTTCCAACAGGACCACTTCGCCAGGATGCACTTCAAAGCCGCCATACACCCAATTGCTAATCAGAGGGACATTGCGATTGAGCAAAGTTGCTATGCGATCTGCTACAGGCGCCAAACTATCTTCAGGTTTAAATTCACCTTCTGTTGGGCGCCCCAAATGTGAAGTCACCATTACTGCGGCGCCAGCATCTAAACACATTTGTACTGCAGGCATCGATGCGCGAATGCGGGTGTCCTCAGTAATATTTCCAGCTTCGTCTTGAGGCACATTCAGGTCAGCACGGATAAAAACCCGTTTCCCCTTTAATTGGCCTGATTGGGCTAATTCACTTAAACGCTTAACTTTAAATAAGGATTCCGGCATGAGGGTGGCTAAATTAGGTGGTTTATGGGGAATACTCCATTCTAAATCGTCTAGCCTCAGAACCCCGAAGGTCGAGACCATCTGACAGCACTGCCTGCTCTACAATAGAGGCTTGGACGCACTCCGAGTCAAAAGGCCTCAAAACCAGTTGATCTGGCGCCCCGATTAATCCGCTATTACACATAGCCTATAGACACAAAAGGTAGAGAAAATGTCGATGTCCGACCGCGATGGCTTTATTTGGTCCGATGGGAAGCTAATTCCCTGGCGTGAGGCCAATATTCACGTACTTACCCATAGCCTGCACTACGGCATGGGCGTGTTTGAAGGTATCCGCGCCTACAAAACCCCCCAAGGTACCGCCATTTTCCGCCTGCCAGAGCACGTCAAACGTCTCTTTAATGGCACCAAGATCTTCCAAATGAACATGCCTTACAGTTCGGAAGAGATCACTAAAGGCATTATTGATGTGGTGAACAGCAATAAGCTGGAATCTTGCTACATCCGCCCGATCATCTTTATTGGCTCTCAAAAGCTTGGCATTTCACCTAAAGGCAACAGCATCCACACTGCCATCGCAGCATGGGAATGGGGCGCTTATTTGGGCGAAGACGGCCTTAACAAGGGTATTCGTGTTAAGACCTCATCGTTCACCCGCCACTTTGTGAACTCCTCCCTCGTGCGCGCCAAAGCCTCGGGCTATTACATCAACTCCATTTTGGCCAATCAAGAAGTCACGGCTAATGGATACGACGAAGCACTACTGCTTGATACTGAAGGTTATGTTTCTGAAGGCTCTGGAGAAAATCTTTTCATGGTTCGCAACGGCATCGTGTACACACCAGACCTGGCCTCATGCTTAGATGGCATTACACGTGATTCAGTTATTCAGATCGCTAAAGATCTTGGTTATGAAGTTCGTGAAAAACGCTTAACTCGTGATGAAATTTATTCTGCTGATGAAGCATTTTTCACAGGCACTGCCGCCGAAGTAACACCCATTCGCGAGCTCGATGATCGTACGATTGGTGATGGCAAGCGTGGTCCAATTACTGAAAAAATTCAGAAGACCTATTTCGATGCAGTGTATGGCCGAAGCGATCAATATAAAGCTTGGCTCACTTACGTTAAATAATCTTTAGCAATCAGGAATCAGAATATGACTCAAGCTCAAGTGACAATGGTAGACGGCAAAGATCTACCATTGCATTGCCCTACTAATAAAACCCCTGCATGGAATTCTCACCCACGGGTATTTTTAGATATCACCAAAACTGGCGAAGCAAAGTGTCCTTATTGCGGCGCTGAGTACAAACTCATTCCTGGCACTGAGCCACACGGGCACTAAACCTTATCAGCACCTCTTCGTGGGGTGCTGAGTCGGGATACATCATATGCAAGGTATTCTGATCATCGCCCCTAACTGGATTGGGGATGCCGTCATGACGCAGCCTTTACTGGCGAGGCTCAAAGCGCAATATCCAAGTTCAAAAATTGATGTTCTTGCTAGCACATGGGTTGCTCCTATTTATCGCGCGTGCGCTGAAGTTAATGAAATCATTGAAGCAAAGTTTGAGCACAAACAATTGCAATGGGGATTAAGAAAACAATTAGCAAAAGAACTTCAAGTTAAAAATTACCAAGCATGCTTTGTTCTTCCGAATAGCTTTAAATCTGCCCTCATCCCTTGGTTAGCCAATATTCCATTTCGCATTGGCTATCGTGGAGAATTTCGATACGGATTAATCAATTTATCTTTTGATAATCCAAGCAAAGTTAATCGCCCACCAATGGTGGAGCACTATCTCGCACTAAGTCAGCTACTCAAAGACGATGAAGTCAATCCACCAAGCGAGTTAACACCAAAACTCAACGTCTCATCTCTTGCTAAACAATCTGTAGAACAAAAATTGGCATTAGCAGACATCAATCCAAAAGCTCTTTTAGTGTTTTGTCCAGGAGCTGAGTATGGCCCAACAAAACGTTGGCCCACTAATCATTTTGCAGAGCTCACCAGGAATCTTGTTGAGCAAAATGCAGATGCTCAAATTGTGTTGTTAGGCGGAAGTAGCGATCACGAGCTCGCCCAGAATATCGTGCTGCAATCTGGAAATAACCCCCATCTGCATAACTGGTGTGGCAACACCTCTTTAGACGAGGCGATTGCTTTAATTGGTATAGCTAAGGCTGTAGTAAGCAATGATTCAGGCTTGATGCATATCGCTGCGGCACTCAAAACTCCTCAAGTAGCTATTTTTGGATCTAGTGATCCTGCGCATACACCTCCACTTTCAGAGAAGGCGAAAGTTATTTGGCTCAACCTTCCATGTAGCCCTTGTCATAAAAAGATCTGCCCCTTGGGTCACTTGCGGTGCCTAAATGACATCCTACCGCCACAAGTTTTAGCTACACTAAATACCTTGCAATAAATTCCCAGGAAACGTGAGATATGACCAAGCTAGCCAGACTCTTTCACAACGCTGATGATGTCGTTGATGCCTGGCGTGATGCGCTAAAGCATAGAGATGTTAAAAGCGCTTTAGATATTTGGCTGGATGATGACTCAATTACTTGCGTGCTACCAGAAGGTCACCGCCTAAGCGGTCATGCAGAAATTCGAGAGGGTCTAGAAAGACTCTTATCAAAACAAGCATTATTTTTAGAGCCAATTGCTTGCATTAGTCACACGATTTTGGGTGCTGCTGTATATGACACCACTGAGGCAGTTCACCTAAGAGCAGATCAAATCGAAGCAGAGTTTTTTCTCAACATTACCCTTGTTCTTTTACAAGATAGTCAAGGCTGGCGCATCGCTCACCTGCACGCGAGTCGCTCGACCGACGATACCTTTGACGCACCGTCTACCCCACACGGTTTGCATTAAAAGTATGGATGAGCAAGTACTACGCTCGCTCTTCAAATGGCCTAATGTGCCAGATTGTTTTGGCTGGCTGGCCTTAGATCGCCGTGGACAATGGCGCATGGTTGATGAATTTGCACAGCAACATAATTTGCCAGGACAGGTAATCCAGCATGTAATCCTAAATGAATTCATCTCCAGGAACTACGCCAAAGATACTTCGGGTAGATTCTTTTTTCAAAATGGACCGCAACGGGTATTTATTACACTAGCCGCAACCCCCTGGATAGTTCGCATCATTCCAAGCGACCAAGGCACTCAACTAATTACCCAATGTCAGACGGCAATTTCACCAAGCTCAGCTCTAAGCGATGAGAATGGGAACATCTACATTGTTGGTTCAATTAATCAAACGATCTATCAAGACTTAGCCACGCAACAATTTGAAAAAGAATCGTGCCTATGTGTTGCCTTATTACATGATCACGACTTGGACCATTTTTCTGAATTAACCAAACTTCGCGAAGAAGCCTGTAGCTTTGGGGGATCTTGGAGTTGGCAGGATAAGCAATTACCTTTGGACCCAATACATTCTGAAGAATTAAGCAAAAGATTTGGGTATATCAATCAACCGCAACCAAGTTCAGTCTAGCTTGGTAGTTGCTTCTTCTCTTTTAACTCTTCGTTGTATTGTTTTTGCATCTCTCTGAGACGAGCATCAATTGTTGAGCCTTGATAAAAGTCAGAGCCAGCTGCAGATCTAGCAATTCTCATCTGCTCAAGCGCAGAAGGCCATGCGCCCTCTAGAGCATACTTTTCACCCAGCGCGTAGTGACGCATTGGAATATTATTTGCCTGGTCATAGGCTTTTGAAAGCAGGCTCCACCAAATCACTTCATTTGGCTGAGCCTTGGTACGCGCCTTAAGCCAAGCAATCGCCTCATTTGTTCTACCTAGCTTCAATTCTGCACTCACCATGGCTACGGCTGCCGCATAAGATTGTGGATAAGCTCTAAGGGCTGATTGAGCAATTTGCAAAGCCTCTTCATTTTTTCCCTTGGCAAGAGCTAGCTCGGATGCCATGATGTCCAAGGAAAGACTTTGCCGTTGCCCTGACGAAGCAGTCGCACTATATTTTTGTGCTAAATTACGCGCCTGTTGTAAATTAGTCTCCGCAGCATCAATCTTGCCTTGTCTTTGTGCAATCAGCGCCAAACCATAAAAGCCTTCCATTTGCTTACCAATTGGAGCTTGCTTGCTAAGACTTTCAAATACATTCTTGAGGTCATAAAGACCGCTTGATGTGCCCGCCTGCTCCATGCGTGCCCGGGCTTTAATAAAATAAAATTCAGATGTAGCGGGAACGTTATGTTGAGATACGCTACGAACACGATCCTGCATATCGGCGATACGGTCCGTTGTTAGTGGGTGAGACCGAACATAGGTTGGAACTCCTTTATCCATAATTCCAGTGATTTTTTGTAAACGCTGGAAAAAGTCTGGAGCACCATTTACGTCATAGCCACTAGCATTTAAGATTTGAAAGCCGATACGATCAGCCTCACGCTCCGCATCTCTCGAATATGAAAGTTGATTATTAATGGCTGCAGCTTGGCCGCCCTGCATAAGTCCGCCCGCAGCCTGAGGATTACGAGACATCGCCAATGCACCCAACACCATGCCTGCCAGAGCAATCATAGTGTTAGTTGCCTGCCTATCCATTTGACGAGCTAAATGACGTTGTAAAACGTGACCCGTTTCATGACCCATAACTGATGCCACTTCAGAATCAGTTTCGGCATCGACAATCAAGCCAGTATGAAATCCAATAAAACCGCCCGGTAACGCGAACGCATTGATACTGCTATCTTTAACTGCGAATACTTCAAAGTTATAGGCGCCACTACCCTGCTCGTTTGCGCCGCCAAGCTGCAATTTTTTTGCAGTCTGAATCAAGCGTCGCTCCATTTGATTCAGGTAGTCATACAGCGGCAAGTCATTTGAATAGTCGGCATCAGGCCGAATCTCTCGCATGATGAGCTCACCATACTTACGCTCATCTATGCGACTTAAAGCATCACCACCTGGATCACCCATATCCGGCAAGATAATGTTTGGCTGACTTTGGAGGGTATTGCGTGTTGGCGCATTAGCAGGACGAGCATCGGGAGACTGCATGGCTCGACCAATATTCTGAATAGCGGCCGAGTTGCCCTCTACAGAAACATCACCTACAGAAGGCGCAGCATTCGTAACGTCAACCCCAGAAATCTCCAAGGACAGCACTAGCAAAAATGCCAAACTACGCCTAAATATTGATGTTTGGTTAGATGTCTTTATGTCTTGCATCCCTATATGGTAAAACTTATCCCATGAACAAACTAACTCATTTTGATGCCAGCGGCCAAGCCCACATGGTCAATGTTGGTGATAAGCCCAACACCCACCGCATAGCCATTGCAACAGGCAGAATTACGATGCTTCCCGAAACCTTCAAAATGGTTGAATCCGGCACCCATAAAAAGGGTGATGTTTTAGGAATTGCCCGTATTGCGGGTATTCAGGCATCCAAAAGGACGGCAGATCTTATCCCTCTCTGCCACCCCTTGGCACTGACGCACGTAAGCCTCGAATTTGCGCTTGATCCAATAACTAGCAGCATCACTTGCCAAGTGAAAGCAGAAACCACCGGCCCGACTGGCGTTGAAATGGAAGCCCTCACTGCAGTCCAAGTTGCCCTGCTCACAATTTATGACATGTGCAAAGCAGTAGACCGTGGCATGGTGATGGGAGATGTGAAGCTTCTTGAGAAGAGTGGTGGTAAGAGTGGGGAGTGGAAGGCTTAAAAAAATAAGCCATCCTAAGATGGCTTATAAATTAGAAAAAGCACCTATTCTTTTTACTTACTAATTCTGCACTCCGAAGGCAGCAACTGAGAAATGAGATTTGTCTCAGTAGACCGGCATGACCAACCGCCAGCCCATGTTGCCCCTTCAGGTTTTGATAAATCAATAGGCTTTGGAGAGTTTGCATCAGGCTCATTCGTTGGCACTAGGTGCAATGTATTTTTCCCTTCAGGTGCAACGCTCACCTGATAATCGATGGCGATTGCTCCAGATGGAGTCACTTCAATCAATTTAACACTACGTGTTGGCGTGAAAGTAAATGATCCGCTTGTTGCCTCATCCATCGGTACCGTACCCCTACTCGCAAATGCTTCTGTCACTGCCAGCTTTGCACTAGAAGACAAATTCATACCCTCTACAACGCGACTTCGTGCGATGTAGTCCTGGTATTGGGGCACTGCTACTGCAACCAAAATGCCAATAATGGCGACCACAACCATAACTTCGATTAGTGTAAATCCAGCTTCTTGATAATCTTTATTTGTATCCTGCATATCTTTTGGCTCCTGAGGTGAAATGCCTCATCATCCAGTCTATACCTCTTAAACTCAAGGCAGACACAAATAAAAAAGCCAGCTTTTTGAGCCGGCTTTTTCTGATCTTTGGCTAAGAAAGTTACGCTTCTTTAGCTGTGTTCTTTTTCTTAAGATAAGTACCCAGCAGGATCACAATCGCAACCCCAATGCCTTCAAAGATCATATGTGCATCTTCAAAAGCAGCCTGCATAGATTCCTTAATTGCTGGGTCTTCTACCAACATACCACCTGCCAACAACCCTAATAAGCCGGCGCCAAGAGTGATAATGACCGGAAAGCGATCCATTACCTTCAGAAGCATAGTGCTACCAAAAATAATTAAAGGAATAGATAGGCCAAGACCAATAATTAACAGGGCCAAACGAGTTTCTTCTGGACCTTTTTGCGCGGCAGCAGCAACAGCCAATACGTTGTCTAGGCTCATCACCAAATCTGCAACTAAGATTGTGCGGATCGCACCCCAGATATTGGAGTGACCGTGCATTTCTTCTTCTTCGCCACTATCAGCCAATAGTTGAACGCCGATATAGAGTAGCAAAATAGCGCCAATGATCTTGAGGTAAGGTAAGGTTAGCAATTGAACGGCAGTAACTGTGAGCACGACACGTAAAACGATTGCAGCCGCACTACCCCAAAAGATGGCTTTTTTCTGTTGATGGGACGGCAGATTCCGTGATGCTAAGGCAATCACAACGGCGTTATCACCAGATAACAAAATGTTCGCAACGATAATGGAAAGAAGTGCAGCCCAAAATGCTGGCCCAGAAAATGCTGAAAAATCCATGTTGTCTCCCTACTTTTTTGTTTTAACTACTTTTTTAATGACTGCGCACTACAAAAAAGGATGCTGATCATCAGCATCCTTTTTTTATGCTAATTACAGCATAGCTTTCAACAGAGTGGCCATTTCAGATGGATTCTTTGTGACTTTGAAGCCACATTCTTCCATCACAGCAAGTTTGGCATCTGCAGTATCAGCACCACCGGAAATCAATGCGCCGGCATGACCCATACGTTTACCAGGAGGCGCTGTAACACCAGCAATAAAGCCAACCACAGGTTTTTTCATATTGTCTTTGCACCAGCGAGCCGCTTCAGCCTCATCTGGACCGCCAATTTCACCGATCATGATGACAGCATCAGTTTCTGGGTCTTCGTTGAACATGCGCATCACATCGATATGCTTCAGACCGTTAATTGGGTCACCACCAATACCAACTGCAGTAGATTGACCCAAACCGATTGCTGTCAATTGACCAACCGCTTCGTATGTCAAAGTACCGGAACGACTGACAACCCCAATACGGCCTTTCTTGTGAATATGGCCTGGCATGATGCCAATCTTAATTTCATCAGGAGTAATGATTCCAGGGCAATTAGGTCCCAGCAACAAGGTCTTCTTACCGCCTTTAGCTTCTTTTGCCTTCATCTTGTTACGTACTTCAAGCATGTCACGCACTGGAATGCCTTCGGTAATACAAATCACAAAATCCAAGTCAGCTTCAACAGCTTCCCAGATCGCAGCAGCGGCACCAGGAGGCGGAACATAGATGACAGAAGTAGTTGCGCCAGTTTGCTGGGCAGCCTCTTTAACAGTCGCATAAATCGGAATATTAAAAATAGACTCACCAGCTTTTTTAGGATTTACGCCAGCAACGAAACAATTTTTACCGTTTGCGTATTCCTGACATTTTTCAGTATGGAACTGACCGGTCTTACCAGTAATACCTTGAGTAATGACCTTGGTGTTTTTATTGATCAAAATAGACATATTGAAATTCCTGGATTATTTGTTTTTGGCAACAGCAGTAACTACCTTAGTAGCAGCTTCAGCCATTGAATCGGCGCTAATGATTGGCAAACCTGAGTCGGCAAGAATCTTCTTACCTAGCTCTTCGTTTGTACCCTTCATACGCACAACCAAAGGTACTGTGAGGTTAACTGCCTTACATGCAGTAACAACACCGTCAGCGATAACATCACAACGCATAATGCCGCCAAAGATGTTGACCAAAATGGCTTCAACACTCTTGTTCTTGAGCATGATCTTGAATGCTTCAGTAACCTTCTCTGCTGTAGCGCCACCGCCAACGTCTAAGAAGTTTGCAGGTTCGCCGCCGAACAACTTAATAGTGTCCATTGTTGCCATCGCCAAACCGGCACCATTCACTAAACAACCAATGTTGCCATCTAAAGAGATGTAAGCAAGGTCAAATTTAGAAGCTTCAATTTCAGCAGCATCTTCTTCATCGATATCGCGGTAAGCAACAATTTCTGGATGACGGAACAAAGCGTTTGGATCAAAGTTGAACTTCGCATCCAAAGCCTTGATCTTGCCGTTACCTTCAAGAATCAATGGGTTGATTTCGACTAATGAAGCATCAGTATCCCAGTATGTCTTGTAAAGGTTTTTAAATACGTCGCGAGCCATTGGAATAGAGGCTTCAGGAACACCAATACCTTTAGCAACAATGTCGCAGTCTGCATCTGTTAAACCAATCAATGGATCAACAAATACTTTGATAATTTTTTCTGGATGAGATTCTGCAACTTCTTCGATATCCATACCGCCTTCGCTAGAAGCCATGATCACATTCTTCTGTGTTCCACGGTCTGTAACGATACTGAAGTAGTACTCTTTTTTGATATCTGCGCCATCTTCAATTAAGAGGCGATTGACTTTTTGACCCTCTGGTCCTGTTTGATGTGTCTTGAGTTGCATACCCAAGATTTCTGAAGCATATTTCTTCACGTCGTCCATGCTTCTTGCCAATTTGACGCCGCCGCCTTTACCACGACCACCAGCATGAATCTGCGCTTTTACAACCCATACTGGGCCACCAAGCTTTTCAGCAGCTTTCACCGCCTCATCAACACTAAATGCAGGAATGCCGTTTGGAACAGGCACATTAAATTGGCGCAGAAGTTCTTTGCCTTGGTACTCGTGAATTTTCATAATTACTCCGAAACGGTATCTTTTTTAGCAAGCAATGAGGATTAGTTAAACCGATGTTGCCTTGATCCCATACTTACTCTGGATATAGCTAAATTAGCTAAATTTGAATAAATGCGAACGGCTTGACCGACTTCCTAAGTCTATCATGTTGCAATGCCGCAAATGGCCTTTCGAGATCCGTAATTGCCCTAATCCGGGCTTTGGCCACCGATGATCCTAGAGACTACATCTGAGCTAAAACCTTTAGAGGCCAAGAAACGATACTGTCTTGCGCGCTCTTTTTGGTCGAGGGCTCTCTGACTATATTTTCTTGACCATAGATCATAAGCCCGCTGAAATTCAGTCTCTTTGAGGGCGCCAAGAAGCTTGGCAGATTGCTTGGAATCAACTCCCGCTCTTTCTAACTCATCCGCTATTTTACGAGTGCCATACCGTTCACTCCGCCGGCGCACCAAAGCTTCAGCAAATCGCTCGTCTGAGAGCCAGCCCCGTGCCTCAAAATCATCTAATACAGCCTCAATACTGAGAGCGGTAGCCTGCGGAGTTTTATCTAGCTGCTCAGCCCCAAGCTTTGCCCATCTAGCCTCTGATTCGACCAACTTGGTAGCCAAAGTCTTACGACTATATTCTCTGAGTGATAAAAGACGCAAAGCCCGAGCTTTGAGACTCGGGCTTTGTTTTGGTTTTTTCCTACCTAATTCTGACATTGAATTATTCAACCGGGTTATTCGACTTCCTCTTCTTCGCTCAAGACATCAGTCACAACTGCAGAGCCGACTTTGACGCCTAGCTTCTCGCGAATTTTAGCTTCGATATCTTTAGCAATCGCTGGATTCTCTTTCAAGAAGTCACGCACGTTATCCTTGCCTTGACCAATGCGGTCGCCGTTATAGCTATACCAAGAGCCTGACTTTTCAACGATATCGGCCTCAACACCCATATCAATAATCTCGCCTTCTCTTGAAATACCAGCACCATACATGATGTCAAAAATCGCCTCGCGGAATGGTGGAGAAACTTTGTTCTTCACAACCTTCACACGAGTTTCGTTACCAACTACCTCATCGCCTTTTTTGATGCTACCAATGCGG
This sequence comes from Polynucleobacter wuianus, assembly GCF_001659725.1. NCBI lineage: Bacteria > Pseudomonadati > Pseudomonadota > Betaproteobacteria > Burkholderiales > Burkholderiaceae > Polynucleobacter > Polynucleobacter wuianus. The sequence goes on from NZ_CP015922.1 coordinate 1,973,649, forward strand.
CGAATATCTAAACGCATAGAAGCGTAGAACTTGAGTGCGTTACCGCCAGTGGTTGTCTCTGGAGAACCAAACATCACACCAATCTTCATGCGGATTTGGTTAATAAAGATCACGGTGGTGTTTGTGCGTTTAATGGCGCCAGTCAATTTACGCAAGGCTTGGCTCATCAAGCGAGCCTGCAAACCTGGTAATGAATCGCCCATATCACCTTCAATCTCAGCCTTTGGAACCAATGCGGCAACAGAGTCAATGACGATGAGATCAATAGAACCGGAGCGCACTAAAGCATCAGCAATCTCTAAAGCTTGCTCGCCAGTGTCTGGTTGAGAAATCAATAAATTATTTACATCAACACCAAGGCGTGATGCGTACTGAACATCTAACGCATGCTCAGCATCGATGAATGCACAAGTGCCACCAAGCTTTTGCATTTCTGCAATAGCGTGCAAAGTTAATGTTGTTTTACCGGATGATTCTGGGCCATAGATTTCAATGACACGACCACGTGCCAGACCACCAACTCCCAAGGCAATATCTAAACCCAGTGAGCCACTCGATACCACTTGAATGTCTTGACTGATCTCAGCATCGCCCAATCTCATGATTGAGCCCTTACCAAATTGCTTTTCGATTTGCGCTAAGGCTGCTGTTAGTGCTTTTTGTTTGTCTCCGCTCATTCCCTCAAATTCTGAGGAGGCTGATTTTCTTTTGTCATCCAAGGCCATTTTTTATTCCCTTTTCGCTTTGTATTGGGCATTTTCCCGAAGTTTTATCTACTGTTTCACAACTTAGGAGTTACTGTATATAAAAACAGTATTCTTTGCAAGCGACTTTTCAAAGGAATTTACGGATTTTTGACTAGTCCCTTTTCGAGAGGCGTCTGATCCCAATAGAAAAAGAGGGGTATAGCCACTGCCCAAACGATCCCAACAAGGATAAAACCGATAGTCTGACCTCCAGGACCCCAGCTTCCGGCCCCCATCCGAATACCCGCCTCATAAGACATTGGGCCACAAATCCCCCCCAATATGGCCCCCAAAACTGGTCTGCCACGTAGCCAAGACAAAGAGCCATTGATGGTTGTAGCTACCAAAAGCCAAAGAGCCCACATCCAAACTGGAGAGAGGTAGCTTGAAGGCCAAGAATCCTGAAAGTCCAGATAACCCAAATGTACGATGACGGTATCCGCCAAGATTCCATAAATAAGAGCCCTGATCAGCAGATGAAGCGACTCTTTAGGCTCGTCTAGGCGCCATATATGGAAGGCTATATAGGCTAAAGTTGCTAGAACGGCCCAGAATACTTGCTTGTTAGCCGCGCCCAATACGCAGGCAAACCAACCAAGCTGGAAAAAAACAAAGTTCCAAAATTTAGCCATATCGAAGGATTCTACTTAGCCTAAGAAAAAGGCCACTGCCGGTGGGCAATGGCCTTTGTATTTGGTGGCGAATCAGGGATTTGAACCCCGGACCTGCGGATTATGATTCCGTCGCTCTAACCAGCTGAGCTAATTCGCCGAACTCGCTATTTTAGCGTAATTAAGTGGTGCTGTCTAAATGTAATGAACTGTAGCGCCCGTGCCTACTTGCTTAACCGTAAAACAGTGCGGTGTTCTACCGTGTTTTTAGGTTGCTAACCCTGTAAATGTAGCTAAATGGGGGTGGATGCTGATTAAGCGTAAAAATAATTGACGCTGTAAAAGCATAGCCAACCATTCTTGCTATGCCTCTCATCCCCTCATTCACAAAATTAAAAATACATATGAAAATCGCCAAAAACCCCTGCTTTTTGCTTCAAATCACATATTTTTGAAGTTGCTTTCAAAACTCAACCAAAGAGGTTTAGGATTAAAAATCATAATGAAAGGGCTTGATATGAAACTTGGAGTGTTTTTAATGCTGTGTTTTTCCACCCTTGCTTATGGGCAGTATGGGCAATCTCTTAATCCAAACAATAGTCCTCTTAACCCACTGAATAGCGAGCTTAATCCCAACAATAGCTCGCTTAACCCCCTCAACAGCCCTCTAAACCCAAACAACAGCCCTCTAAACCCAAGCTCTACAAATGGCGTTTATGACAACACTGGGAATCGCATAGGGTATGAAGTAAAAGCCCCCAACTGGCGTCACCAATTACTTTGATAACAAAGGGAATCGAACTGGCTATAGTCCCGCGCAAAGATAGTGGGGGTGTTAGATTAAAACTGGTGGGGGTTAGGTTCTGCGTGGCGTTTGAAAACTGCGCTACAAATTTTTAGTGAGTAGCTTTGAAAATCTGTTGCTGTGCTTTAGCTACAGTCTGTCTATCTTTCTCAGCCTTATAAGCCTGCTTAGCATTCTCTTTGTTGCGCTTTAAGCTATACAAACGATATTGCTGTGGGTTCATTGGCTTGACAGGTTTAATACTGGGGGTGTGGGCAAATTCGTAAAAGCGCATACAAGTATTTACCCCACCGCCTTCAACTTAACTAACTTCTGTGTAGTTCAACACATTACCTACACCATACTGCGCTTCCCCTAATTGCTTTGCCATATACGCATTGTCAGCAAACACAATCGTATTAGCAGTTTGTAGTTGATTGATACGCACCCATAGTTTGTATTGCTTCATTTCTTCTCCTTAAATCAATACCTTTAAAATCACATCACGCTTTTGTTCAAGCGTATATCCAACTGTTCCATACATATTAAAATCACTACCCCCACTACTATGCCCTGTAATGCTTTCTGCTAAGCGTGTCGGTATGTCATTGCGAGCCTTCATTCTGTCAATGATTGCGTGCCTAAACATATGACTCTTGAACTCAAACTCTTTAAGTGTTTTCTTAATGATTTGAGAGCAACTTGAATTTCCATTATCTCGTGCGTAGTGTGGAACAAACCATTCGCTGTTTTTCCTTTTAGCAATTTTGTATAACTCTTTAGCGGCATCTAATGACACTCCGCACAATGGCACAGCACGAATACTTGATTTTGTTTTCCTATCGCTTAAAGCATTCCTTCTAATCCATAAGTGCGGTATGTCGTGCTCCAATACACAATCTTCCAATCTGGCAAATAAAGGCTCAGATAACCTAAACCCTGTATTAAGCTGAATTAGCGCTACTAACTTATGAGGTGTTGAATTTCTTAATAAGCACTCTTTGACTTGATGGATTAGTTGAGTAGTAATGATTGGCATTAGACGCTTGTTATCACCTTCACCCCTAATCTTCAATGCTCTAAATGGGCTAAGTCTATCTATATCCAAATGCTTAAACGCCATATTGAGCATAGCGTTTAGTGTGTTGTTATGTTTGCGAATGCTGGTTGGACTCAAGCCTCTCGCAAGTTGATAGTCTCTATATTCAGTAATATGCCAATGCTTCAATTCATCCAGCGTTAAATCACCAAAAAAGTCCCTAAAACTACGAAAGTGATAGTTAGCGTGTTTAACGAATGTTGGACGATGCGAAGAAGTTGCTTCGTTCATATAGATTTGAAAGGCATCTGTAATCGTAGGCAATTTGCCATTCTTTTGTTTAGCTAAGTGCTCACTGATGATTTTGGCAAGGAACTCTTCTTCAAAATTCATGCCATTGACATTGATTAAGCGTTCAATTTTGTCAAAGACGATTGGATGGGGTTTTATTACAACAGCTCGCATAGTGTTCCTTATTAAAGTAAAGTTGGATTACTCGGCGATAGGTGTCGCGCTTAACACGACACCCCACCAACTCACTTACCAAATCCTTTGCGTAGCGTATTGCTTGCTTCTTCAATTTGACTATCAAGCTCACCAGCTTCTACTGCCGATTTAATTGCGCTAAGTGCCTTAACCAAATCTTGTGCGCTTTCAACTTGAACACTGGGCTTACCTTTAGCTAACTCTAATGTTCTTGTGCCGTATTTCACAGAAAAACAAACCTTACCTGTGTCAGCCACAAACCACCACGCTTTAATGCGTTTGGGAATTTCAACTTGCTTACGCAAACCTGTATCTACATCTTTAACAGAGCGGAACTTCATTACTACAAAGGGCTTGCCATCAATTTGACTTTGCGCCAGATTGATTTGCTCCCATAACTTTGCTGATAATTTATTACGGCGATGCTGTAGTGCTGGAATATGGGTCGGCTTTTTTACTGCTACTAACTTCAAAGTGCTTAATGTGCTCATTTCATTTCTCCTATTAGTTAATGAACACACTTAATTTATTGTCAGAGTTTTTAATTGGACAAGAGACTTACGCACAAATCCTCAGTCTTACCAAATAAAAAGCCAGTTTCTTACTTCTTTTCTTATCACTCGTATAAATATCTTTGACAGCAGAACAGAGGAAAGTTCTGTGTTGCCATTGATTACTACCGATAACGAGTAGCGACACTCAGTTGATATGTCGCCCTAAAACTGGACTAAGAGTCGCAGGGATGGAATTTCTGTGCGGTAGCAGAGACTTGTATTCACTATCCTTAACAGGACGCTATTAGCATTGCTAACTAATTGAATCAAGTATATGAACAGCACAAAGACGACAGCTAATATAGCTGTGAGCGTCACGAGCAAGCCCTGCCTACACAGCAACTTGCGAACTTACGAATAGTCGGCACTTCAGCATTCGTAATTGTTGCGTTTTATTTCGACGGCACATAAAAGGAGACAGCAAAACCGCCCTTACCTTTAACGAGGTTGTGCTTGAAGTGTTGTGGTGAAAGACTCATCAAAAGAACTTTTACACATTACTGAGCCTGTTGCTTGTGGCTCAGTGTGACTTAGATCTATCAAAAGTATTCACAAAACAATTATTCCCATTCATAAAATAATCAAAGAAGAAAGAAATGTGTGAGCAGAAGCGAAAGCGAATGCGACACACAAGCGAACTGCGTTCGCTTATACATAACCCTACAAAATCACACTACATATATTCATCTACATCAAGTATCACAGGACTATCTTTGCTACTCATCACATTAAAAGCAATTACAAGAGTTTTCTGTTCATTAAGTATTTGAAACAACAAATCTAAGCGTTCTTTTTGATTGGCATTCAATTCAGAGTCATTCATTTGACGCTGGATTTGATAGAGGCGATGAAAAAAACTTACAGTAAATCCAAACTCTTTCCACTTATCTAAAAGAATTATCTGTAGCTCATCTAATTTTTTTCTATCATCTTCCGTAAAACCCAAACGCTCACTTCTCAATATAGTGTCTGAGTTTGAAAATAGAGAGTCTTGTAAGGACGCAAATATGTCCTCTACATGCTTGATAGCATCAATATCTTCATCACTTAAATCCAATAAGACTGAGCTTGTGAAATTAACTATGTTTTCAGCCTTATCTTTTAAGTCAGCGTTATCGCTTTGAAAATTAAAGTCAGCTTCTGTCAAATACATTTCACTCATATAGTCCTTTTAGCTTTGATTTTGTAAGCGTAGCACAGCAATACATCAAATCCTTCGTATAAAGCGAAATTCTGACTAAGTGAATACGCAAGCAACAGAACGCTTAAATAACAGCGTGTAGGGCTTTGAATACGGGCTTGTTATAGATGTGGCTTATTGACTACAGCGACATAAGAAAAGTAGGAAATTCTTATAACGAGCTACTTTGACTGCGTAAGTCATTGAATTATGGAAACTCTTTTATCAAATATTTTTGGTAGGAATTTTGCTAATAAGAAAACATACTAATAACAATAAATTCTTTTATGGAGCAAGAAAATGGCACAAGCAAAAACATTAAATCAGTCGGAAATTGATATGGTATTGCGCTACATCAACACAAAACAGAAATACAGCATCAGAAACAGGGCGATGCTACTGACAAGCTGTTGGAGTGGAATGCGTGTGGGTGAAATTGCGGCGCTAAGAGTATGCGATGTGCGAAATGAAGATGGCACGATTAAAAGCGAGATACGCTTATCTGCCAGTCAAACGAAGGGCAATAAAGGAAGGGTTGTATTTGTTAATGAAAAACTACGCACTGAATTAGCCACTTACTTAAAGCACTACTCACCTAAAGACACATCACTGCCTTTGTTTGCTACAGAAAAGTCAAAGGGGTTTTCTGCGAATACACTGACGCAATGGTTCTTTTGGCTCTATCGCAAAGCAGGCATTAAAGCCTCGTCACATAGCGGACGCAGGACTTTCGCAACGAACTTAGCAAGCAATGGTGTGGGTATTAAGGTGCTACAGCACTTAATGGGACATAAGGACATACAGACAACTTCAATTTATATCTTTGCGTCTGACGATATGATGCGTAAAGCTGTGGAGTTGGTATAAAAAAAGCCCGCCTAAGTTAATAAGCGGGCTTAAAAGTTAAGCGTCAAAAAAATCTACGCTTTAATTTGTTCATAACCTTCATAGTCAATCATAAAACGATCAACTAATTCGTTTATTTTTTCCTCTACTTCGTAAGCGTGACTACCTATATCAACCCATCCATTATCAAACTGGTATTTGATTGTTGTAATGCGATAGTCATAATGTATAAGTTCAATCTTCCCATACATAAAAAAGCCATCGCTTTCAAAATACTTTAACAACGCTTCTTTATGCTTGATGTGTATGGGATAAATGTCACACACTACTTCAATACAAATGTCAGCATGTCTTACGATTGAGATTGGCGTTCCCTCAATAATGTATTCCATTATTCACCCTCTTTCATAAAATTTGCCTCATCGTTCCATGCTTCAATAATTTCATCTAAAGCACGATAGTAGGCACGATTGTCATAATCGTTCTCAAACACTGTTTCCAACACTTCACGCAAGACACTGTCTTCTAAATCAACCCCTTCACCGCGTAATATGTGCTGTGCGCGGGGGAAGAAACGATCAGGCGGCGCAGGCAATACTTCAACTACTTCCGCCCTGCTTAACAATCCCCTATCTATCTTTTCAACTTCATTCGTTGTAAATATAAACAGCTCTCTTTCTGCCATACTGTCCAAACACACTCGTAATGCGCCTTTAGCTTTAGGATCAAAATTAACTTCTTCTACTACTGTGTAGTTGTTCTTTTGTCCGTTAGCACTAAACAGTTTGTCAAATTGAACAGAGCGAAAAAACTTCTTTCGCACATCATTGGCGCTGTTCAATTCTTCGGCGTTAATGTAATTGACTTTCACATCCTCGCCGTCCAATGCTTTTGGTATTAAGTCTGCCAACAAACTCTTACCCGTCCCATACTCGCCGTGTAGCACTAACGGCAACATTGACTTGCCCTGCGTATAGCGTTTAATTTGCGTTTCCAGCTTGGGTGTTGCGAAAACAAACTCATCTACTGACTTAGGGCGATACTTGTAATTCGTATTCATATATACTATCCTTATGTTGTGGGCTGAGTGCGCTAACACCCAGCCCAAGTTTCAAAACACTTTTGTAAGTTAAGCCGCTAACAATTCGCCTACTGTTTCAGTAGGCGTTTTGCTTTTTACAGCCGACTTTGCGTTAGCAAGTGCGCTGTCTTTGCGCTTAGCATTAGCACCCTTTTTAGTAATCGCCTGCTGATTACTAATAAATAACGCTAATTGCTGTTTTGCCCACTTAGTCATGCCTGCCGAATACGCTGGCACAGCGCCCAGTGCTTTAATGTTTCCCTGCTTGTCAGCTTTACCAATAACAAAAACAAAGTCTTTGTCATAAGTGTTTGCTACTACGCTGTTGGGAACTTTAAATGTCGCTAACGGGTTATCTGCTAAGTTAGCTAATGTGTCATCTACTAAAGACATGTTGTTAGCAATATTTGTTTCTTTTGCTACAACAACTGCCGACTTAGTAAAGCGCTTCTTACACTGTTCAACTCCGCCACAGTCCTCTACAAACTGCGCTAACTGCTTAGCACTAATGCCTTGCTGTATAGCCGCCTGTAAAGTTCTGCTGTAGTTCATACTGCGCTGTCTATCAGTGCGAAATACATAGCGCACAAACAGGGTTAATGCCAGCGTATTAGTTTGAACACGCACCTTGCTTGCTTCCAACTTAGTTTTTAACTGCTTAACAGTTTCAGCTAAAGTTGTTTTGCTACTACTTGCTTGTTCATACATATCCAGCACTTCCGCCAAAATCTCATACAAACGCTGATTACTGCGTGCGTATTCATTTTGCTCAAAGCTCTCACGCTGTTTTACTAAAGCATCCGCTTTTTCAACAATTGATTGTGCGGACAATACTGTTTTGCTACTTGTTTGCTTAGCCATGATGTTTCCTTTATATAAAAATGGCGTTGATAAAAGAGTGCGCTTGCGAAATGCTTACGCACTTACTACAAACAGGCGTAAAAAAAATTTACGCTTGTTTTACTGCTACTACAAAACTTTGCTATTTGTTAAAGAGGGTTGAACTGTGTTGCGTTGTTCAATCTATGTATCTATTGTAAGATTTATTAACATGAATTATTATTACGACATAATCTATCTATACTTGTTAATATTAAATGGCTAATTTAGGACGAAAACCCCTCCCACGCCTTATGTCATTGGAGGCAAACTATGAACAGACTGGAATTTCAGTTAAATCTGATTTGCGATATGACTTGGTTTGTGACTACCTAAAAGCAAGCCCCAGCTATGAAGCTGTAATCCGTAAATTAGCTAAGCAAAAATCGCCCTACCCATTACCAAAAGACTTTAAGGCTGTAGCGCAAGTCGTAAGTGACTTTGGTCCAATCTACAAAATGCGAGAAGCAGACTGGTGGGGCAAGATAGGTATGCGTTTATATGGGATAAGTGCCCCTTTACCCAAAGTCAATGTTGTAGGTGTTTTAGACTCAACCAAAAAGCAACTAACAAATAAATGGGTGGGGGTTAATTCAGTAGTGGCTGAATTGCCACTCAATCTAACCCTGCCGCAAGCACTTAAACAACTACGCAAGCAATTAGAGGGTTATGGTTTTTCAGCCACCCTGCCAAAACAAGTGGCGCCCTTATACCAACTTTCAAATAGTAAATTGCGTATAGACACATTACAGAATGGATTAACCGCATTACGGCTATATAAGAAGGATGTGCCACTATGGAAAATAGGTAATCACCTAAGGCTTATCCCAGCACAGTCATTTATTGAGTCAGAAGCGAATGACATATTAGAGGCTGACTTAGCAGATAGAAAAGAATTGCTTAGCATTGCGGCAAGCAGGCTTATTCGTTGTGCGGCTTTGGTAGCAGAAAATGCGGCAAGAGGGAGATTCCCATCAAATAAGGGCTTTAGTGAAGCAATTACAACCCCTTATAAGCGCAAGGCAGGACGACCAACTGGGACAAAGAAGATTAAGTGAAAGTATGAGCGTAGATTATTTTTACGCTTAAAGACAATATAATTAACAATCAAAATATTATGAATAAATTACGCAAACCATCTAAGACAAAGAAAAGTAAATTCAAATTTATTGATTTATTCGCAGGGATTGGCGGCTTTCACCTCGCCTTTCACAATGAAGGCGGCGAATGTGTCTTTGCGTCTGAAAAAGATGTGTTCGCCAGAAAGACTTATAAAGAAAACTTTAAGTCCCTATCGCCAAATTTGTTTAGTGATGATATGTTTGATAACCCTTTGTTTAATGATGACATAACAAATATTGATCCAAACGAGATACCTGATCACGACATTCTTTGTGCGGGTTTTCCATGTCAGCCATTTTCACAAGCTGGACATAAAAAAGGCTTTAATGAAGAGCGTGAGTCTCGAGGCAATATGTTTTTTCATATTAGAGACATATTACAAACCAAGCGTCCCAAAGCATTCTTTTTAGAAAATGTTAGACACTTACAAAATCACGATACTGGAAGAACCTTTGATGTAATAAAACAAATTCTTCAGGTTGAACTTGAATATGACATTTACTACAAGATAGTTAAAGCATCAGACTATGGACTGCCACAGCACAGACCGAGAATTTTTATTATAGGCTTTCGTAAAGAAGATCAATATAGGGAACCATTCCAATTTCCAGATAAAAAAGAATTGAAATTTAATATGTCTGATGTTTGGGGCGGCGAATGTTCTCGCGAAATAGGATTTACATTGCGTGTTGGTGGCAAAGGGTCAGGTATAGACGATAGAAGAAATTGGGATGCTTACTTAGTAGATGGTGAAATAAGAAGACTCGGTATTGAGCAGGGGAAGAAAATGATGGGATACCCTGATGACTTTAAGTTTCCTGTAGCTAAAGGACAGGCAATGAAACAGCTTGGTAATAGCGTTGCTGTAGATGCTATACAGGAGGTTGCTAAGTCAATTATCAAATATATTAAAAGTTCTAAAAATTAGCGGCTTGATGTATCCTGCTCTTAATGAGCAGAATACAAAATTTAACAATGAATCGTGGCGAATGGAGTGAAGCGTATGCGCTTCTTTCTCTTATTGCTAATGCTGATTTTGTTTTGTCGGATAAATCCTTAGCAGACGAAAATTCAACACAATTTAAAGTTAAATCCATTCTTATTCCCTCCAATACTCCCAATAAGTTTGTCAGTCTCGTTGTTCAAGACCAATCCGTTATTGCCAACTATGATGGGCAACAGAGTTCGACTCCTTTAACTGACATTGAAAGTGTTGCTAAAGCTCTTTTTCAAAAAATCTCATCCTCTTCTTCTACAACCTTCAGCTTTAATGAACTTGATACTTTATGGACTAAATTTTTTAATCCACAAATAAAGGCTACAAGATCAGAAAAGAGTGATATTAAATTAGAGATTCTTGATACAAGCACACAACTTAAATCAATTAAAGGCTTTAGTATCAAAAGCAATTTGGGCGGGGCAACTTCTTTACTAAACGCTTCACAATCTACAAATTTCTTATACGAAGCGCCACACAAGATAAGCGTCCCAAACATCACCCCAAAAAAGTTAGGTAAATTTGTTAAGCCATTGCCATTGAAATATCTTGGCTCTGTTAATGAGACATACAAATTGAATCTAAATAAAGTAGATCAAAACTTAGAAAGTCTTATTAGTCACTTATTAGTTGAATACTATGGGGCAAGCAACAGAGAAAAATTTGTAAAAGATTTATTAGCTATTGTTGCCAATAAGAATCCGCTTAGTCTTTCTAACACAAGTGATTACAAGATAATCATGTCTAAGTTTTTAAGAGCTACAGCATTTGGTATGGTCCCAAGAGACTTATGGGATGGTGCTTTATCAGCAAGTGGTGGAATGATTATTGTTAAGGCTGACGGAAAATTAGCCAGCTTCTATTTAGATGATTCTCATTCTAACGCTAACCTTGATAACTATTTGCTTGAACATAGTTTTTTTGACACGGCAAGCACAACAAGACATGACTTTGGTAAAGTTTTCGATGATAAGTTCTTCAAATTTAATTTGCTGATAAGGCTTTAACTAAGCCAATTTCTCGGCGCTCATCATTGCGGTTAGCTTGCTATAGTGGCGCTCTATCATCACAACGCTTGTCCCCATCTGCTTCGCTAATGTGTGTATATCAATCCCATCAGCCAGCGCCAAAGTAGCGTAGGTATGTCGCAGGCTGTATAGCGTTCTATTTTGCCCACCAGCATCTTTCATCAGCCCACTCTTTTTCATTAAGTTTCTAAAGATGTTTTCCATCAGATGTGGCATTTCGCCAGACTGAAGCGTAAAGACTCTTCTGTCCAGTTTTGCTTGGATTAGCTCGTTTAAGTCCATAAAGGGCAACTTGTGCCACCGCATTAACTCCTCCAAAACCTCTAAAACAGCGTTTTTAGCGATTAAATACCTTGCGCCTGTCTTGCCACTTACCCATATACGCAAATACCTCTTAGAGCCTATAAAGTGCCACTGTAAGTGTTTCCATCGCAAAGGCATTGACTCAGTGCTGTGTCTTACGCCCGTATTAACCAAAAACTTTACATAAGCACAACAGAGGTAGCGTATTTCTGTAGATTGTTTATGCCACACATCTATCTGCCACTTAGGCATATAGGCATACATCTGCTCCAACTCCTCTACCGTAAAAGCTGGGCGTGATTTGCCACGCTCCCCCGTAATATCTAACGGCACAATCATTTTGTTAAGTGGAATATAGCCTCTCGCCTTTGCCAGCGTCATCACTCTGTTGTAAGCCATTGCGTGATGCTTCTTTGTCATCTGCTTGGCATTCTTACCCATCTCCGCCAATCTCCAAGCCTCAAAGTCAGCTACTTCCTCGTCATCAATCTTTGCGACATCAAAGTTGCCAAAAAATGGGATTAAATACTTTTCTAAAATGAACAAATAGTCTTTGTATTTGCGCTCAGTGCGTGGCGTTGTTGCCGTCCTCGCCATTCTGGTAATTTCTTCTCTTGCTAACTGCTTGAAACTTCTTGTAGAAGTAGCCAATCCAGCCTCTGTTCTAATTTTGACTGTCTCGTAGATGGAGATAGCCTGCTGTTTAGCCTGCGCCAAGTCTTCAGTTCCCGTTGAGGCTGAGTGCCACTTCCCATTAACCAACTTGAAACGACAGTGCCACTGATGGGTATTAGGGCGCCTAAACACAGTAATTCTGCTATCAAGCAACTTCACTGCTTTAGGAGCGTAAATTATTTTTACGCTTGAAAATAACTGATTTAGATTTGACATTACAAACAACCCTTAAGCGTTGCTTGCTATTGTGTTTTCAGTTTTAGATTTGGGCTACCGCTTTTGTAATACCCTGTGAATGCCACCCGCTTGCGGGGTGAAGCTACAAATTGCCGTGTAGCGTGGTGTTTATTGAGCACCAAAATAGAGCTATGCTTAAAACAATGTTTAAGCACTGTTTTGACACGGACACTGTGCTTTATGATTCCGTCGCTCTAACCAGCTGAGCTAATTCGCCGAACTCGCTATTTTAGCGTAATTTAGCCTAGAGAGCTATTTCGAGCCGCCTAAATCCTTCTTCTCTTAAAAAACGGTGTTTTTACGGTAAATCTACGGTACACACCTTGTTTACAGAATTTGTCGTTTTAAACGACATATTTAGGAAGCGGCGATTTTTGTTTTATCTTCAGACTTGTACTGGGTTCCGCATTGCTCACAAGATTTGAGGCTATTTCTCCAAATGGGCCCTTGCTGCTCAGATCCGCATTTTTGGCAAACCAACTTCCAGCCCTTTGTAATGCTTTTAATTTTGTACTTGGCAAAAATTAATAGATTGGCAACCAATGAAGACTGCTGGACATGCTCATATGAACCCCATGGGGAACTAATCTGCCCTCCATTTTTATTTTGATTAATCCAATAATTTCTAGTCAATTTACTAGTGTCATCTGACTCTTGAGCAAGAATATTTGTGGAATAAATTATTGTGTATTCCTTATTCGCATCCTCAAGTTCAATTTCCAAGTCTTTATTGCTTAGGTATTGTTCAACCTGCTTTCTAATTGCTTCCGAATTTTCAGTACTCATTCGCCAATCCCACACATTCTTATAAAGTCATTTTCGGTAAGAATTTCAATATTAACCCCTTCGGCAATCAACTCCTCTGCCTTTCTTTGCTTAGTACTCTTATCATGCCCAGCTAAAGTGGAAAGATCTTGAATTCCCACGACCAGATAATCAGTTTTCTTTGTGACGCCTGAGCCAATCTTGAACCCAAACTGACTGGCATGTGTTGCGGCACCATCCCTAGTCATTGTCACAAGAGCACCCGTGAAAACAATTATCTTGCCAAAAAACATTCCCTCTTCTTTTGGGCGATAGTCAGATGCCTTAAAGCCATGATGAAAGGGGTGTGGATTTTCTATCTGAAACTGAATGCCTTTCAGCAAAACTTCTTTGGTTATTAAACAGTCAGCAATGGCGCGATGTGCGCCCTCAATAGAAATATTAAGTTCCTGCGCAACAGTTGCTAATTTGTGATTAGTTAGATTCGGAAATGTCCTTTTTGCCAAGGCCAGAACATCTTTTAAAGGACGATGCTCTTCAGTGTGAACATTTAAAAACTTGCTATCAAAGCCTGCGTTATATGCCCATATCTGTAAATCGCCAGCAAACTGAAAGAATGCTTCTACCGCCTCTGGATTGCTAGGTGCACCCTCAAGCATTTCATCCGTAATGCCAGTTAACTCAACAATAAATGGATCAAGCCTGTCAGGCTCAACATCTTCTTCATCGAACTCTTCATCCTCATCACCAAAGTATGTATAGACATCATCGGGCTTTGTGAAAGTCTGAAATTGATCTATTACTTCACCAGTATCAAGATCTACTTTAATTGCACCAATTTCAATAATTTGATCGCTACCACCATCTAAACCAGTAGTTTCTAGATCAACGATGATTGCGAGATTTCCCATGTGACAACTTTACTATAGGGATAAGAAAAAATTAAAACTTATCTTGCCCAACCCTGCACACCGAAATTAAGCTATGTTTTTCAGCTAGAGAAACATGCCCAAAGAAACAGAAGTGCTTGCCCTTTTCTTTCAAAGCACCTCTACCCCTGAAAAATCACCCCAACTTAAATATCTAGAAAACCTAGCTACTGGCAAGCTAGTACACATGAGGGATGGCAACATTACCCTCTATAAGCGAGAGCGCAGTAAGCAATGGCAAATGCGCTTTCGGCTTTATGACAAGAAGTGGCACAGAGTTAGTACTGGCTATGAGGATCTGGAATACGCCAAGAAGAAAGCTGGCGATATATATGACAGAGCCCGCTTTATGGAAGAGCTGGGATTGCCACCACTTAATAAGCGATTTGACTCTGCAGCTGAGGCTACAAAAGTAGAGTTACAGAGTGATTTAGATAATGGCGTTGGTAAAAAAATCTATGTAGATTACATATCCGTTATAGATAACTATCTAACCCCATTCTTTGGCAAAAAGCATTTAACCAATATCAACCATCAAGATATTGCTGAGTATGAAGTTTGGCGAGCAGAAAAGATGAAACGCAAACTCATGCACTCAACCATGATGACCCACTTCTCCGCTTACAACAGGGTATTTGATCTAGCAATTAAAAGAGGCTGGCTTAGTGACAAACACCCAGTTCCAAGGTTAGGCACTAAAGGTGAAAAGAGCACTCCGAGACCTGCCTTCACTAGAAAAGAAATTGACTACTTACTGGAGTTCTTAAAAACATGGAGTCAAGGTGGCAAAACCCAAGAAGCTCACCTTGGCAGACTATTACTACGAGATTACATAGAAATACTAATGGCGACAGGCATGAGACATGGAACAGAAGCATTCAATATCCAATGGCGACACCTAGAGTGGCATACAGATAAGAGTGTTCGATACCTGCGAATATGGGTAAGCGGTAAAACAGGTCCACGCTGGCTGATTGCAAGACATGAAGCGGTTCCCGTCATCGAACGCTTAAAAAGCCGGTTTACCGAATGGGATCATTTAACCCTCGACCAATTACTAGAAGAAAAGAGTGATGAGTTCTTGTGGCGACATCCCAATGGGGAGCGTCCTTATGACTTTGTCAGTAGCTTTAAGTGGCTCATGAAGGACTCAGGCTTATTGCTATCAACTACGGGGGCTAAACGCACTATGTACAGCTTTAGACACACATACGCTACGTTTAGCTTAGTGGAATGGGGCATGGATATACATACGCTAGCCAAACAGATGGGCACTTCCGTACAAATGCTAGAGCGGTTCTATAGCAAGCTCACCGCTACGCTTGCTGCAGAAAAGTTGGCAGGATAAATATTTGTCGTTTTAAACGACTCGCACATGAATAAATGCAATGAACGCAAAGAAACTAAAAACTACCTCGGTTGATTCCAAGCTGCCTGCACAAGTTAGATTTGAGCAAAGCCTACAAAATGCCATTCATTGTCAGGAGTCCATCTTAAGCATTGGATATTTGCAATACTTAGCTGAATATAAAACCCATAACCCCATTAGTCATTCACGCATCACCTACAAAGTGATCCATAGAAATACAGGATGCTCTGTACTCATCAAATTAACCAGGGTTTTAAATGCTGGCTCAGGACTACGCAAACGCCAAAGAATCAACAGAACTACAAAACGAATATCAGTGAAATGGATGCCAAGACTCAAGACGAGGTATTGATTTACGCATTACCTGTCAGCCAGACAATTTGTCAACCTATTAAAAGAGTAATCACCAGATCAAACCGCGATTTTGAATCGTTATAGCGGTTTGGGCGTTTCGCCTCTTAAGTAGTCCCGAAACATTTTTAACTCTTGCGGCGATTTATTAGTAATAGTGGGTCCTGTTGTAGCCGGCGACTTAGGTTGCAAAGGCGCAATCGTTTTAGCTTGAGCAACGGGCTTAGCTACTTTTTGCTGTGCAGCCTGTACTGGCCTAGCAACCGGGACAGGTATTGCTCTTTGCGGCAAACTCACCGCCTTGGGTTTAGGTGTCTTTGGGGCTTTGGGTGTCTTACTCTTGGGCTTACTGGCTTGCGCCGCCTTTTGTTTAGCCTGTGTGCTAGCTTGTTGGCTAATGGCACTCCAGGTGTTATTCATAATGACTCGCAATAATCCTAGCTGATCTTCTGCATTGGCAATCTCATACACTCTCATGGCCTTCTCCTTTCCTTATATTTATCGAATCGTCTAGGATTTAGACGATCCCCACCTAAACTTCTGTCGGCAAATGCACCACATTGTTTGCACCATACTGCCCTTGCAATAGGAAATAAGCGGCTTGACTGTTATCTGCAACTACTTGAGTTTGTACTACCCAGCCTTGGGGCTGTATGCGTACATAGGCTACATATGTTTTCATCTAATCTATCCATAGAAGAAGCACTAATACTATGATCAGTATTAGTGCTTGGCTGTTCACTTACCAAACCCAGCACGTACAGCGCCGCTAGCTTGCTCTATTTGGGTGTCTAACTCTCCCGCCTCCACCGCACCCTTAATGATCTCTAAGGCTTTGATAAGCTCATCTGCAGTAGCAACTTCAACAGCCGTTTTGCCTTTTGCAAACTAAATTACGCGACTTCCATAGCGCACGTTTAAACAAACCTTGCCGTCACTAGACACAAACCACCACTGACGTACACGCTTTTGATGCTCTACGGTTTTACGTGACCCGTCATAGTCTTTAACTGATTTAAATTTCTTAACAGTAAAAGTACTGCCTTCACGCTGGGCTTTAGCTAACTGGATCTGCTCCCATACTTTTGTAGAGAGCTTATTGCGTCGCTGCAAAATGGGTGGAATAGACGTTGGCTTTTTGGAATTAACCATTTTCAAACTGTTTAATGTGCTCATTTCATTTCTCCTTTGTAGTTAATGGGCACACTTAATTTATGGTCAGAGTTTTTGGTTGGACAACCTCTTTTTGCCAATATCTGCCAGAACCAAAGGATTTACGCCAGATCTACTCTTCTTTTATTAGGTTTTGCTAAATACTTTCATGAACTACAAGAAGAAACGATTAACTGACGCACAATTTAAGATTAATAACGATCAAAAATATGACTCGAAAATCACTGATAACTTCTTAAGGGAGTGCGGACTAAACCCGCAAACCTTTACAATCATGGCAAAAGAGTTAGTTCAGGCTCGCTTAGCGGCAGTGGATTTACTCAAAAATTACTCAAATCTTTTAAACAAACATCAAACCAAGGCACTCAATAAATTCAAAGGCAAAACAGCTAACAAAAAGAAATGCAATCAACTTAGCCCTACTTTGGCTTATCCAATACTCAATCTAGCTACCAAAATCAAAAGACAGGCTCATAAACAAGAAGTGCAAGCAAGGCAAACTATTCAGGAACTAAGGTACAACCAACCTTAACAAACAGGTACAAACGCGGGTTGTAATACGTCGGCTAATGAGCCCGCACTTGGCATAACTGCTCTAAAGGTTATGCGCTACAAGTAGGCCGCAGGATTCCTAGGTTTTCTAGGTTTGAAGTTTTAATTCATCTGTCTTCAATAAATCTTTTTAGAGTCGTGTTGCTGGGGAATACTTAGTACCAATCTACACGTAGCGGCGGCTATAGTACTTTTATAGTGCTATAGCCGTCGTTTGACAGAAGAATCTATTGCCCAATCAGCTAAAAGACAAAATGTGTGAGCGAAAGCGAAACACAGGACGAATGCAGTTCGTCCTTATATGTGCCCTAGCAATATGGGGTATAGAAGCAAAATCACCACCCTGAATCTGTAAGTACTTCATATAAATTTTCCGCAGCTCTATTTTTACAGGGCACAGGACCCATTCGGATATCAAATCATTCGTTTAAACAGCGATCTACTTCACTCGCATACATGGGTAGTCGAGTGCTAAATATATGTGCTTATACGAAGGATTTAGCCGTGGCATTTAAGCCACGAAATGTAATAGAAGTATGAAACTATTACATTTAGAGCTAAGTCATTGATTAATGGAAAGATCTTTGTAGGCAGATTTCGGTTGCTCAAACCAAACCTAAGAAAACATACTGTAGTTGCTTATTTATTACATTTTGGGAGCTACATATGTCACAAGCAAAAACATTAAACACAACAGAACTACGCAGAGTGCTAGATCACATCGCTACACGCAAGCATTCAGCCCGCAATCGATGTGCCCTGCTTTTAACCCATTACGCTGGAATGCGTGTCGGAGAAGTTGCAGCACTTCGCATTTGCGACGTTTTAAACGACAGCGGAACGATTAAAGATGAAATCCGCTTAAAGCCAGAGCAAACCAAGGGCAAATACGCTAGAACTGTATATATCAATGCCCGTATGCAAAAAGAGATAGTCCAGTACATCAAACTAATCCGCATTACAGATACCAATAAGCCTTTGTTCTACACCCAAAAACGAGCTGGGTTTTCAGCAAACACACTTACGCAGTACTTTCACTTCCTATATAGACGTGCGGGACTTGAAGGTTGCAGCTCTCATTCAGGAAGAAGGTCATTCCTAACTTCGTTGGCAAATAAAGGCACAGCCATACATATATTGAAATCCTTGGCAGGCCATCGCAATATTAGTACGACCGCTGGATATTTGTACTCCAGCCCAGACCAAATGAAGGCCGCCGTAGAGCTAGTTTAATAACTCTCTTGCTTCTGGAAGATAGTCGCTAGTGTCCGGAAATCTGCCAACAGTTGCATTAGCGATTAACTTTTTTGTATTTTCTAGGTTATACATCAGCGCACCATGCAACTTAGATCTATCGGCATCTGTCACTCTATTTGTTATCTCAGGACTACCCAATAGCCCATGCTTTTGAGCAAACTGATATGCAATAAAACCTTCTTTGACTGATTCTTTTTGATAATCAGAATAAATTTCAAGGTCCCTTTTGATAACTTCGTAACCAAACTTTTGCCCCAGTTGGAATATTTTTGCATTGGCAGTAGTGTTATCAAAGATGCTAAATTTTCTACGCTCCTGGTAGGCTTCTTGCATCCTCAAGATTTCATCAAACTGTCTTCTCAATATTTTTATATCCAAGTGCAACGGCACTTCAAGCAGAAGTATTGGCGGCTCATTCGGGTCTTTAGCCTGTTTAAATTTGTAGTCCAAATCCACTGGCTTAATTTCAGTAAAAGGAATTCTCTCCTTGAAAATTTTGTAGCCCGTAGCTTTCCACCACTTCTCAAAAGTCAGATTACTCAGATCGCCAAATAACTTGCAAGTATCAGCAATTGCCTGATTCTTAAACTCTCTAGTCTTCTGAGCTTCAGCATACCAAGGCGATGCTTTAAGCACATCAAACCATGACTCATATATAGAGTGCTTGGCTTTAGAAGCCGATACCTCAAGGCTAAAGCCGTAGATGTCATCTTCTACTGGAAAGCCTTTATAAAAATGCAACTCGTCCATACATTCCTTCAGAAAAAGCTCTTCGAGGCGAATTCTTAAGTCGATCTTCTCGACCGAACCCCACTTTTCAAACGAAAATTTTTCTATCGCGAATAAGCAAATTTATTCGTGATTTTTTCTTAACTTAAAGGAGCATACCATGGCAACAACTAAGCAATTTATTCCATCCATTCAAAACAATGTCTTTGCTAAAAAGATTATTCAGTCTTTAAATAAACTCTCTGAGCTTCGCCAAGAGTGGGAACAAACAACGTACAAGAAGGCAACTGATGGCTTGTACTCCTTGCTCACTCACTGCTTTAAAACTTACGACTCAAATTTCGTTAATGCTACTGACGCAGATCGTAAAACCTTGCGCTTAGAGCTAATGAATCGTCTGAAAAAAGAACGTATCAAGGTAGTTCCATCCACAACAACACTAACGATGTTAATTCGTTTCGTGTTTCAGTCTGACCGCAAACGTGCTCACGTATATGGTTACGCAATCAAAGCTGCTATCTCTCATGGCGTTACTCCAGATAACTTTACCCATTGGTTGATTACCAATCATGGCATCGAGGAAGTAAAAGCAGAACTAAAAGAGTCTGATGAGACTAAGAAGAAAAAAGCTGCTTTCAAAGAGGCTAAAGATTTAGTAGATGCTGATATCGAAGAGAAAACTGCCAATCCAATCATGCAGTTTGCTCTAAAGGGAATCAAGGGTACGCACGGCATTCTGCTTGTAAAGGCAACGCCAGATGGTGAAGTAGGCGTTGTTGGCGTAGTGACCGACCCTAAAGAGTCTTTGGTAAAGGCCGTCGTCAAACAAATGGCCCAGGAAAAGACTGCGGACATGGCTGTTGATAAGGCCGTATCAAACGAGTCTCACGATCTGTTAGCTCAGATGAAAAAAGAGGCCGCAAATCACCCGCAGCTTCGTAAAGCCGCTTAATTAAAAAGGAGAAAGAATCATGCGTGTAGCAGACAAACATAAACCAAAGAACCTCGACGAGGTGATTTACCCAAATCAAACAGTAAAGGAGCGCATCATGGCTCATGCTACTGGCGGGTTAACTGGCAACCTGATGTTATGGGGTCCCAATGGAACCTCCAAGTCAACCGTTGCTAATTTACTCCCAGTAGCAATTAGCGGTGAGAATGCCTTCGTTGAAACTAAGTCTCTCAATGTATTGATGGATCACCCTCAATTTGAAGAGATTATTTCGAAGTCTTGCCTTTTAACGACATTTACTGATAGCCATCAGTACTACATCGTTTCCCATGAGCTTGATAACTACAAAATCAAAGCCCATGAGTTTTGGGTATTGATGGACAAGTACAGCACACAAATGAAGGTCATCATCACAACCAATGACCCAATGAAGGTGCATCCGAGCATTCGTTCACGCTGCACACCAGTGCACTTTCCTGCCGTGCAGCCGCATCAAGTGCTTAAACGTGCTCAATACATTTTGCAACAAGAAGGAGTACACCTTACAGATGCGGCTGTAATGCACTATTTGAGCGCAGTTCAGCATCATGGCGATCTGCGTAAGTACTTTGAAAAGCTAGATGACCTCATCTTCTTACAAAGTAAAGGTACGCCATTTCCACCAGTACCAACGGGAACTCAGGCCGCCAATCGCCTTTCTGTAGTGCCTGTTATCAAGAAAGCTGCATAACTTAAATCACGGAACGTCTAAATCCTAGACGTTCCTCCATTGGAGATCAGATATGAAAAACGCCCCTTATACAAAAATCAATGCCTCACCTACAGAGTTTGCTCATGTAGCTAATACCACCGCAATTCAAGTAATCAATGCGAAATATCGTAATTCCACGATCAATGGAGTGCTGGAACTCGCTAATGGCAAGGACTCATTTCAAATTCACGGGTCTAAGCTCTGTGCGAAGGCAAAGTTAGGGTGGTTTGGAATGGAGTTTAAAAAGGGTTTTCGCCTAATTGAGCTAAACATGGCTCAGGTGAAGGTATTGCAAAACTACACCGGCAATGTCATTGCCAAACTCGCTTAAGGAGACTGCCATGACAAAACTATGGATTGTGGCTTGCGATAGCGATGGGCATGTATTAGGGGTTTTTGACAATCAAAAAGCTGCTAATGATTGCAATGAATATTGGCATGAATACCATGAGTTAACCACAACTGAAATTGATATTACTAAAACAATGTCCGAATTTGTTGGAGTTAAAACAGAGCACGATATTGCTACCATAAGCCGCTATTACGAAGTAAAAGATGCATTGCATAAAGAGACTTCAAAGTTTCGTGATGAGTTCTTGGTTGCCAAACGCAATTATCAAAACTCAATGATCTCGTTTGTAGAAAAATACGATGTTAAGGATAATGTAGACTTTAGCGACTTTTTAAGCGAGCAATTTAGCGCCCTAGAAAGTATTCACGTCAAAAACTCAGGCGCAAATTATGTAGATATTGAAATGGTTTTAGAGTGGATCATTCGTAGTCATCTAAATTTTGTAAAGCTAGAGGAAATGCTTGAACAGTAATGAAAATAGCCTTGGTTTATATCAAGGCTATTTTTTAGTGCGATCCATTACCACTCCGAGACTCCATTTAACGACCGCTTACGACCCAAGGGAGACCTTGGAGGACAAGTCCAGTAACTCATCCCCCTAGTGTGTTACTACCTTGACCGATCCATCCACATATAGTTCTGCTGCATCATTTGGTTCATCATGTTCTGCTGCATACCCATGTATTGATCCATCATGTATTGGCGTTGCTTTAACTGCTCAGGTGTTAATTTAGAGTAATAGGGGCCCATACCATTCCAACCCATCATGTGTCCACCCATCATGCCGCCGTTACCACCACAACAACCCATCATTCCCGAACCCCACATGCCTTGCATCATATTCATGTTGCCCTGCATTGTGCTCCAGTGAGCCTGCATCAGCTTTTGCCTTTCTTGCGGATCTTGAGTTGCACGGATCTGATCCATCTGCTGTTGCATCTTTTTAAAGTTCTCTTGAATTTGAGCGGCTTGCTTATCAAACTCCGCTACATCAACATTTTTTTGTTGTGTCTGTGAGGCTTTAGTGCCCGCCCCTGCTGTTTGCGCCAAAACGGGCGCACTTAGTAAAACACCTAAACTTAAAATCGCAACCCATCCTAGCTTTTTCATTTTAGTACTCCTTGAGTTAACTGCTTGATATGAACTAACACCTAGCTTCTTAATAACCGCAATCCATTTGCCACTACTAGCAAGCTCGCACCCATATCCGCAAATACCGCCATCCACATCGTGGCTTGCCCTGTAAAGGTAAGCACAAGGAAAATAGCTTTAATGCCAAGAGCAAGAACAATGTTTTGAGTCAGAATTAGAGCGGTTGATTTGGATAGCCGAATAAAGGTAGCAATCTTGCGTAAATCATCATCCATTAGCGCAACATCAGCAGTCTCTATCGCAGTATCGGTTCCAGCCGCCCCCATCGCAAATCCAATACTTGCTCTTGCTAAAGCGGGGGCATCATTAATGCCATCTCCAACCATGCCTACCTTTACATTGGGATCCTTTTTTAGGCGACTGTCAATTATTTTGAGCTTATCTTCAGGCAATAAATTACCCATAATCTCATCGACACCCACCTGTTTACCTATTGCCTTAGCGGTGTGCTGATTGTCACCAGTGAGCATGATGGTAGTCACGCCTAATTGGTGAAGCTCATCAATAGCCTGCTTGCTTGTTTCTCTAACAGTATCGGCCACCGCAATAATGGCTAAAACCTCTGTTTGGTTGGTAAGCAATACGGCCGTTTTGCCTTGCTGCTCTAGTGGTAATAAACGATTCTCAATATCATCAGAGCACAAACCCAATTCTTCAATCAGTCGATGATTGCCAAGGTAATACAAATTATCCTCAATAACGCCTTTGACACCGCGACCCAGAATCGCCTCAAAGCTATCTACAGTCTTTAAATCATTCTTTTGCTCTTGATTAGCATGGGCAATTGCTAGAGATACGGGATGATCAGATCGCGCTGCAAGACTGATGGCAATTTCGTGAATATGCTTGTCATTGCTACTTAATGCAAAAAAGTCCGTTTGTGCAGGCTTCCCGTAGGTTAGTGTCCCTGTCTTATCTACTGCTAAGACCTTCATGCTCCGTCCTGCTTCTAAAAAAGCGCCTCCTTTAATTAAGATGCCTTTTCTTGCAGCGGCTGCTAAGCCACTCACAATCGTTACTGGTGTTGAGATCACCAAAGCACAAGGGCAGGCAATCACTAACATGACTAATGCTTTATAGATCCACTCTTGCCATGACTGCGCCATTAACAATGGAGGCAAAACAGCGACTAACACCGCAAGCAAAAAAACAGCTGGCGTATAGATCTTGGCGAATTGATCAACAAAACGCTGGGTGGGCGCACGACTTCCTTGCGCTGCTTCAACTGCATGAATAATTCGAGCTAGCGTTGAATGAGTCGCTTCTGCAGTAACTTTGTATTCGAACGATCCTGTCTGATTGATCGTTCCTGCAAATACCTCATCGCCAACTATCTTATCGACGGGTAGGCTCTCACCCGTGATTGGCGCTTGATTTACTGCCGAGTTACCACTTATTAATATGCCGTCTAAAGCTATTCGCTCTCCAGGACGCACTCGAACTAAAGCACCTAAAGCGATAGCCTTTACATCCGTTAGCACCCAAGAGCCATCGGCTTGCTGAACGGTTGCGGTTTCAGGGGTGAGGTCTAATAATCCACGAATCGCATTACGAGCACGATCTAATGACTTGGCTTCAATTACTTCAGCTAGAGTAAATAAGAACATCACCATGGCGGCTTCTGGCCAACTTCCAATCGCCATCGCGCCTGTGACTGCAATTGACATTAAGGCATTGATATTGAGATTGCCATTCTTTAATGCAATCCAGCCCTTTTTATAGATGGTCAGGCCACCTGAAGCAATTGAGGCGATTACTAGAGCAATGACAATCCACTGATTACCAAGTTGCAGCAATTCCATGATTTCAGCCAAGGTTGCAGTGATACCTGCAACAGCCAATGGCCACCAATTTTTTTTAGGTATAGGCTCAATCGAGCTGTCCTTTGTAGAAGTCTGACCACTTTGTAGCACCGCCTGCATTCCAATTGAACCCAAAGCGGACTCGATAGCGTCAAGTGAGTTGAGATTGTGACCAACCGTGAGTATCCTTTGCATTAAGTTAAAGTCCAGCGACTCAATGCCGCTTACACTAACTAGCTTTTTGCGAATAAGCGCCTCTTCAGTTGGGCAGTCCATATTTTCAATGCGATAGATGGCCTTATTCTTGCTCCGTATCTCAGAAGCCTTTGTCACAGGGGTTGATGTAGAACAACTACAGGAGGTATTGCATTCGCTCATAGCGGAAACCTAAATGATGAAGACATAGAACATTTAACACCCTATAGTAACTATAGAGTCAAGGGATTAGAATAAAAATGTAAAAACTTGGAGGTCAAATGAGAATTGGTGAACTAGCAACAGCCACAGGCACTCAAGTGGAAACTATTCGGTTTTATGAGCAAGAGGGTTTGTTAGCAAAACCGGCTCGATCTGAGGGTAACTTCCGAATCTACGGGGATCAGCACCTGCAACGCCTTACATTTATTCGCCACTGCCGCTCGCTGGACATGACCTTAAGTGAAATTCGTCAATTACTTCGCTTAAAAGATTTGCCCGATGAAAACTGTGATGCAGTAAATGAATTGCTTGATGCCCATATTGAAGGTGTAAGCAATCGAATTAATGAGCTACGCCAACTTGAGCGACAATTAAAGCTGCTCAGAAAACAATGTCATGCGAATCAGGACTCAGCACACTGCGGGATCTTAAATAAATTATCGCTACCCGTGAAGTAAAAAAGAGGTGACACTACCGCCTCTTATTGGCCGATTTGAGACTATGAAGTCAATTGCAACTAACGGTCGCATCTCGACCCAAAGCAGTCATAAAAAGAAAAACCACCCGAAGGTGGTTTAGATTGAATGTAGATACGCCTATGAACTTTTTAACTCGAGATCAGAGGTTGCACAAAAGCAAACCAACCCCCGGTTAAATAAAGCAATAAGCTCAGGCTATAAACGATTAATGAAGCCTTGCGCGTTCTCATGCAGGCATCTCTTAATGTGGGATCAGTTGGGCATGGAGCAAATCTACCGCGCCATTGCATATAACCACTAATAGAGAGCATCACTCCCGCAAAAATAAATACTTCTACCTTGTGCTCGCTAATCCATACAATCTTTGGAAAGATGGAAATAAAGGTGGATAAAGTAGCACCCGCACCTAATGCCACTAAAAGTGCTGGAATAGCGCAACAGATCAAAGTGCTTGAACTGGCAAAGAGCGTCGCAACACTGGTAAGGAGATTGCTTTTGGGTGCGATCATTTTTTCAGGAATCATTTGTTAGCCACTAGTTCTGCTTTGAGTTCTGCAACACTTTTAGGTACTGACTCTACTTTGACGATGTCATACCCTGCATCCTTGACTTCCTCAATAATGGCCTTTTGATCCAAAGCCATGCCGTCTTTTGGCTCAACAACGACGGTCTTTTGTTTGAGATCCACATAGACGGCCTTGGTTGATAGCATTTTAGAAATTCGCTTTTCAATACCTTGAGCACAAAAAGCGCAGACCATGCCATTGACGGTTGCTTTCATACTGGTTACTGCAAATGCTGGGGATAAAGTGAGGGCTAAGAGCGTTGCTATAAAAATCTTTTTCATTTGGGAATCCTTGTTAGTTCATTTAGTAGACATACATAAAGCTCAGGCGGGGTTGGCCATGAAGGTTCGCCCCTGCCTCTACAAAAATACGGTTATGGATCAGCCGAAGCATAGGCGTGACTTCATACTGGGTTGATACCATCGACATTCTTCTAGCTTCCACGATCAACCATGGCTGGGTCTCATCGTAGTTGGCTTCATAGAAAGAAAAGCCAGCTCTTGCCGAAACTACATTATTGGTAATGCCATCAGCCACATAGATGCGAGCATTAGCTGAAGCATACAAACGAGTAGTCTCATAATCAGCCTGAATGCCAGGGGATACCGTAGCTTTAGTGCCGCTAAAGTAGTTACCTGTAGTCTCACCAACGCCGCCGATAAACCAAATATTGGCTTGTGCTTCTGGCATATTCCAACGCTTAACTAATCGAGTGTAGGTGAGCTCATTATTAAGCTGAGTTTGCGAATAGTTATTCGTTTGCATATAGGTCGAAGTCACACCAATAGCATCTCTAGGAGTCAAGGCGTAGTTGGCTGTTTGCTCTCGAAAGGTTTTACTAAAATCACCCATCGTCATCCAGCTATCCTTAAATCCCATTGGCGCGGCTTGAGCGCTAAGGCTGAGCAAAAGACTGCCTATGAATACAAGCCATACCCTCATGGCGCCTTCTCCAGGGCAACTACTTCTAGCGCCCCATCACTGATTTTGACCTGAAAGCGTACCTGATCACCTGCTTTATAGCCCTTAAGATTTAACTTGGGCGCAGTATCAAAAAGCATAGTCATAGCATCCATATCAATGCTTTGAATCCGCTCATGCTTAAGCACAATACGATGACGCTCAGGCTCTACTTTGACTATTTGCGCTTTGGTCCAATCAGGCGCCGCCCAAGACAGTGAAGTGATGAGAAATAAAATACCAAATACAAATTTTTTCATGTTTCCCCCAAAGGAAAGTTAATTAGATAAACAACTCCATCCAAATTTTGGACGGACTACTGCTAGGGGGATTACAAAATGGGTGGCTTGATGGGTAGAGCTAAGAGTGCGCCATATACGAATAATGGCTCTTGCTGTGCAAATTGATACGAGAGTTGCTTAAAATTCATCGCTATGGATGGCAACGCAAATGCAAATGCCATACACAAGGAGCAGGCATTACAAGTGGGTTTGTCATGTTGCTCAGATTGAGGGTCTTGCTTGCTAGAGCTTTGCATCATCTCGCAATGACTGGCATCGCTATCAGCTATCATTTCCATGGAATGCGTTGGCTGAGCCATACTAAAACCCATACTCTCAGACGCAAAAGAGCGAATGGGCAATAGGACAACTAACAGGATAAGTAGGCAAACGCGAAGCATGTTGTGATTCTAGCTACTTTTGTAAAAGCCTGCTTTCCCAATGGCACAAATGAAAAACGCTATTTTTTACTAAAAAAGAGATATTTCGTTAAAGCGGCAATTGAAAGGACAAGGACAATCAAAACTAAGATTCCAATCAACCCCATTCCACCCATCATTGAGCCATCCATAAATTGATTCATATCACCCTCCATTAGGCTAAGCACCTAGTTTCATCCTATGCCTATCTAGGCAGCATGTCTAGGTTTCTATAAACTGAACTGCAACTTATCATTTAGAGGCTCAAATGGCTTGGATCATTACTAAATATCTTCTAACCGCAGGAATGGTTGTATTCATTTCTGAGGTTGCCAAGAGAAGTGACAGATTGGGCGGATTTATTGCGGCATTGCCCGTAATGACTCTTTTAACTCTTTTAACTCTTTTATGGCTTTATTTAGAAAACCAGCCTGAAGAGAAGATAGCTAATCACGCTTATTACACCTTCTGGTATGTGATTCCAACATTGCCTATGTTTCTATTATTTCCATACTTACTTCCAAAGCTGGGGTTCTGGATAACCATGGGTGTATGCGTAGTGGTAACGGTTATTTGCTTTGGATTATTTGCCCTTGTGATGAAGGGTTTTGGGATCTAACTTCTCTGAGTAAGGGCCGTTACTGGCCGATTTGAGATTCCCAAAACAATAAATTAGCCTGATCTCAGCGTCTGCAGTTGGCCGCATAGTAACCATTCGACTGAACTAAGTCCCACTGGCGCTGTCCGACCCACAAGAGACTGATGGTGGCCTGGGGCGGAATCAAACTAGGATCGAGGATGCCCAATCCAGTTGCCAAAATACCCTAAGCAGACCAACAAGCTATATTTGCACTTTTTTATTAAATGAGATCCATTCTCAATGATGTATATAATGAGAATCATTCTTATTTGATAAAGATCTCATTTTATGAAAAATACCGTTGCTTACACCCTATTTTGTCTAATGATTGGGGTTACTACCTTGGCAAGCGCTAACCCGTCAGAAATTACAATCAAGATTCAAAAGGGGCGCTTCTCACCCTCTCAAATTGAGATCCCCGCTGACACCAAAGTAAGACTGGTCATTCAGAACTTAGATGACACCCCAGAAGAATTTGAAAGTCACGACCTTAATCGTGAGGTGCTCATTAAAGCTAACGGCAGCGCCTCTTTTTATATTGGCCCACTCTCAACAGGACTCTACAAGTTCGAGGGTGAGTTTAGCCCTGAGACAGCTCAAGGCGTGGTGATTGTCAAATGAAATGGATTGTCTTTACCTTTCTTAAGTGGGTAGGAGTATCCATCTTTTTATTAACTGCCACAGTTACACATGCCGCCGAATATCTCAGTGGGCCCGCTGACTACATCTATAGTCCTAGAGTAGAAGAGGGAGAAAGAGAGATCGATACGAAGTTTGGAACCCAAACCCCAAGAACTGCTGGAGACCCAAGACAATCAGGCGCCTCCATTGGCTTTGGATATGGGGTGACTTCTTGGTGGTTTACCGAGATCTATGGAAAAAATACTTGGGATGGTAATAACTCACAATTTGACGCTATCGAGTGGGAAAATAAATTCCAACTCACCGAAACGGGGAAATATTTTGTAGATGTGGGATTCTTGCTTGAACTGGAGCGCCCACAAAATCGTAATGAGGGTTACGAAGCTAAGTACGGCTTTTTACTGCAAAAGGATTGGAATAAGTGGCAGGCAAACCTAAATCTACTCATGCAAGGTCATTACACTGGCACCGAAAATCAGGGCACCTATTTTGGCTACCAAGGGCAGTTAAAGTACCGATTACAACCCGAGCTTGAGCTGGGAGCGCAATTGTTTTCCTGGCTTGGGCAGCTTAATAGCTGGAATACCAATCAACAGCAGCAAACCAGTGTTGGTCCAGCCATATTTGGGAAAACCAAACTAGGACGAAAAGAGGCGCTTGTCTACAACTTTGCCTACCTTTGGGGAACAACTACGGCATCTCCAAAGAACACAATTCGGATGCAGGTGGAGTATGAGTTCTAATTTATTAAACCTATAAAGTTAATGGCGTCTCTTATTGGCCGATAACGGACATATGATGTCGTTTAAAACGGCATTACAAATCACGGCCCTTTATTGCGCCTATTTCTCTGCTCAAACTCAATAGCTTCTTCCAGTAAAGCCTTTCGGCGCTCTTCTGCTTTATGGCGCTTGATTAAGTCTTTTCCTGTAAGCACCTGTTGATCCTTAAGCAAGGACTCTAGCGTAGGCTTACTCTTCCCAGGGGAATCGTTCACGGCTTAGCTCCTCCATGATTTCACGCTTGCTAGCGCCATTACGTCTATTTGTACTGTACTTTGCCCAATGCTCACGGTCGGCAATGATTTCAGCCCGATCCTTTTTGATGTTTTCAGCAAGCGAGGTTAGCTTTTCGGCCTTCACTTTGCCCACAAATTCTAGATTAGATTTATCAGTCATGAATAAATTCTAATCGTCTAGTTTTTAGACGTTCCGGAAAAATTGTAGACGAAATGTATAGGCGCAGATATTTGACCGCGTTTACCTAAAAGCGACGCTTCATTACACACCCATCAAATACCGCTATAACTTATGGAAATACCTAGCGATTACATTAGTGCGACCTATTACCGCTCCGAGAGTCTAAAAGAAAAACCGCCCGAAGGCGGCTCAATTTAAGACAAATAAACTCTTACAAGCCAACTGTATAGGTTGCCATGACAGTGGTTGTACCAACTGCCTGATACATCTCTTGGCGGTAGATACCGGTTACGCCTAAGCGTTGATTCTTTTCGATGTCATAGTAAGCACCTAAAGTTGCTGTTGCTCTGTTCTTGACTGGATTGGGATTGAAGTTCACTGGGGTTAATCCAGTAACACCAGTAGCTGAGTAAGTACCTGTATTGAAATTCGTATCACTCTCAATACCAGCGCTGGCAAATAAAGTGGTTTGAGCGATACCTTTATATCTCACGCCAACACCAGCTAGTGCTGTTGTAGCGTTAGTGTTGAGCGCTGAGTAAGTGAGTGGTGCTGTTACAGAACTGGTTGAAGCTTCTGTGTAACCACCCATATTGTTTTGGGTATAACGAACACCAGCATATGGTGATACAACAATTTGATCAGCAAAGCCAAAGCCATACTTAGCTACTACTTGGGCGCCTTGACTGTTTAATTGGGATGAACCAGAACCCGCTTCACTTGTTCCAACTACTTGTCTAGTGATCGTGGTGTTCTTTTGACCATAAGCAGCAGATACCTTAACTTCTGTACCGGTGCCATCTTGACGTTCATTCCAAGCACCGAATAGTCCAATGAGTGGTGTGTTGTTGCCAAGGTTTACTGTAGAACCCGCATTGTTTACGGATAAGTTCTGATCAGCATACGCACCAATACGATAGTTTGGATGTGGACGATAAGCAGCAATCAGCAAGGCGCTAGTGTTATTCAAGCCATTTGCTGCCGAGACTGCTGTGTTACGACCACCAGCACTTACGCAGACATTATTTGCACCAAACACATCGCAGTCATAAGCAAAACTATTAGCTAATACTGAGTTTTGGAGTGTGTAGATGTTTTGTAGAGCTGATGCGGCATTAACTAAAGATTGTTGAGTATCGGCGGTGGAGGGGCCTGAAAATATTGAATAGATGAGATTATTAAATAGAACCCAATCGTAGGCAGGTCCATAGCTGGACATATCAAGCGTAAAGTAACGGATGCCATCTAATTTGAACCCAATATACCCATAATTATGGTAGTTCAAATTCCCGTTTGAGTTCGTCGTTATAGTACCTAAAAGTGCATTACTCGAGTTGTAAGCTTTAATGGTCAAAGGAACATCAGCACCGCCAAATTGAATCGCAAAACCGTTTACTTTTAATGCGGGTAAAAAAGTGAACTTCATTTGTTGTGCACTACCTGAGCCACCTCCGTCTCCGTTCGTCACTCCATTACTACCGAAAAGACTTTGAATATATATATTCCCACTTGGACTATTAATGGATACATTTCCTAGGGAAAAGGGCTGAGTAAGAGGGGTATTTGAAGCGGTCGTACTTGAAAAATCAATCAATGTGTAAGAGCCACCGATCACACTAGTAGCCGTGGCAGGATCAGCTAGATTACCTGGGGCTGGGTTTGCATATTGAAGTATATCTGTCGCAGTAGCCTGACCGTTTAGAAAGAAAACCAATGCAACCGAACTGGCGATTTTCTTTAATTTCATAAGATTTCCTTTGGAAAAATAAATTTCATTTTCATGAGCGCATATGTTGAACCAACATTGCAAACCATGGTTTTCAGCCATGCATCTTATGTGCTTGTTATAAATAAAAAAATGCCCCAAAAGACGATGTCCCGAAGTACCGTGTCTATAAGGACAGTGTCCTTAAGTACATATTCAGATGACTCATGGCGATTAGAGATATAAAAAGGTGATCTGGGATGCATGAACACATAAAATAAAAGTATTCACTGCCAGAAATAATCATCTCTCATGAATAGCTTTGTTTTAGTCCTAATCATTCCCACCCTGCTCACCATCGTATCGGCAAGCACTCTTTATTTTTCTTTCAAAGGAAAAGTAGATACATCAGGTCGATATTTCTTGTTATCAGAATTTCTTTGGTTATTGACATTGCTATTTGTCATAGCATTAAATATTGAGCCCAGTCTTATAAGCACCCCATCTTTTTTTACTCTGTCAGTTACCACCCTACTGTCCGAAGCGGCTATCCTACTAAGCATCAAAGCTTTGACCAAGAAAATTCAGATTCAAGAATTTATTCGCTGGACTGTCGCTATATTGGCTTACTGCGGCTTTATTGAATATGTGCGAGAAAGTTTCGGGGCTCCATTTCCATTACTCTTTTTCTCAACTTTTTCAATCTGCGTTACCTCTTATACCTACCTTATCTGCAAACGGATTGATAGCAACGGCCTTGAATCTAATCTTTTTATCAAATGGATCACGTATACAGAGGTTGGTCTAACAGTAATTCATGTGTTGCGATTTACCAGTTTTTTCACAAACGCTGCTATGACACCATTTAACCCCCCTTCACTAGCTATTGTCTTTTTCTCAATTTGGTTTTCGGTTAGCTTAATTCGTTATTTTTCTTACCTTGCATTACGAGTCAGCTGGGTAGATCCTAGAACTGCTAATGAAAATCCTTTGAATCAAAATTTAGTCAAATTGACCAATGAAAAAGATCAATTCTTACGGGGCTTAATATCATCCAATAGAGCCTTGGGTATCAGCGCACTAGCAAATTCATTGGCACATCAATTAAGCCAACCCATTACTGGCATCCTCTTACAAACTGAATCTGTTAAGTGCGATTTAGTCGATCTAGGCGGTCAGGAAAAATCGGTATCCGCACTAAATGCCGTGACTGATCAGCTAGAGAAGGTATCCGACCTAGTAACAAATTTGAGGAAACTATTTGGCGCTCAAGAACTTGAATTTAGACATTTCAATATTCAAGGCGCTTGCAATGAAGTGCTAGAAATTATCAAACCAACACTTCAATCAAAAAATATTTCCCTTGAGACAACCTATACAGACAACCCAAATGTTGTCGGCAATTCAATCCAAATACAACAAGTGCTGATTAACATTTTCAATAATGCAATGGATGCCATTGAAAATGCTAGGGACCATCGCAGAAAGATAGATCTCACCATTTCTCAAAATCAATCCCTGGCAATCATAGCCATAAAAGATACTGGCAGTGGCATATCTAACAGTATCACACCATCTATGTTTGAGTTATATCAGAGCACAAAACCTGAAGGTCTAGGCATTGGTTTGTGGCTTTGCAAAACGATTATTGATAAACACCATGGCAGCATTACCGCCCTAAATCTTCCAACAGGTGGGGCAATCATTGAAATTCAAATACCAATATCTCAAGACTTAAATGAAAATAACTAATCTATGAAGAACTCCAAAGTAATTATTGTTGATGACGAGCCCATTGTTCGTTCTGGCTTAGAAAATTGGTTATCACGCAGCTTCAAAGTCATTAGTTTTGAATCTGCTGAGTCATTCTTAGATGCTTATAAGCAATTTGAATTTGAAGATGGGATACCTACCTGCATTTTGTTAGATTTTCAGATGCCTGGGATGAATGGCGTTGAACTACAAAAAAATTTGAGAGTAATGAACGTTGAATTTCCCATCATTTTTATGAGTGGCAATGCACAGCAATCGGACATTATTGATGCTTGGCGAGGGGGTGCTGTGGACTTTATTCTCAAGCCATTTACACCAACTCAAGTCAAAGATGCATTAGTAAAGCAATTTAATGCTATTTCTCAATCTAGTATTAACCCATCACCCTCAGATGCCAAAGAACACATTCATATTCCAATTACTAAGCGTGAAGCGGAAGTTCTACTTCTTCTTGGCAGCGGTCAGCAACAGTCTGAAGTAGCGCAAGCACTAGGCATTTCACAGAGAACGGTAAAAATGTACCGATCAAATTTAAGAGATAAGCTAGATCTCAATACTCTTGGCGAACTGATTAAATATTGTCAACAATACGAAAACTCAATTACAAAAATAACTGGTAAGTAACTGATCTTCCATGTCGTTTTAAACGACACTCTATTACACACTCACCAAAATAAGCACTACACCCTAGTATTGCCTGGGAAAATTATTAGTGCGATCTATTACTACTCCGAGATAAAAATTTAAACGGCTGTTAAATTTTTATACTTAATTTGACTACCAGTAATCTCCACAATATCGCCAATTTGAGCAGTAAAACCCTGCGATTTAATTTTTTCAGCAATTGCACTCACCATGCCAATATTTGGAGATATTTTGATTAGGTGATAAAGCTGAAGACCTATGGTCGTCAATAAGCAGACTGGCTGAATTTTTAGAACTCTTTTAGGGTCTGGATTTGTAACTAATATTAATCTTTCATTTGAAACAATTGCCAAAGTGAAGGCATCTTTTGAGCTGCTTTTCCAGTTCTTTTCTAAACCAAAAGAATCAACACCAGACAGCAACCCTAATTCCTGCAAGTTGAGCAACTTATCAAAAGTAATATTGTTTGCACTGAGTATTTGCTCGTCACCTTTATAAATAAACCCCTCAAATACAAATGCCATTAGCGACTCAATTAAAGAAGCTTCGTCTTTACTAAGGTGCTTTAAAAAATCAAGAGTTCTTAAGGAATAGGTGCCGGGACCTTTTGACTCACCAGCCAAGACCTTTCCCCATAAGCTAGTTAGCTCTTCCGAGGAAACGGAAGACGCCCCCTCCCTCCACCTTAGGAGCCAATCACCATCAATTGATTTTTCCGATGGCTCTTGAGCATCCTGCAACAATTCTTGCTCAGCATAGCTAATTGCTTTATTTACACTGACTTCTTTTCTTATTTCTTCAGCTTTTATTGTCTGAATTGACTTGTTGCTGATAAAGCCGATGGTTAATTGATTGTCAGATCTACTTTCAACATCAACGATTTCACCGCTTGGCAACAGAGCCTTCTCACCCCTTTTGATCGCAAGTGCATCTAACTCAACCTGAGCCATCTGAAGCATTTCCGCCTTTCGGACATCAATCATTGCCTGCCCTTCTCTTCTGATCTGCCAGGGCTTCAATAGAGAGCCAACACCCTTGTCGATCAGGCTATCCCATAACTTGATGACCAATTGCTCTCCAAGTAGCGCCATACACCCCTCATATCAGTCCTATCTAATTGATTCAGTTTATAGCTTAGTCCTCGATTTAAATAGAGATGGGGAATTTGGATTTTTGATGTCGTTTTGAACGACATCTTCCATCCACCACCCTCCGATAGAAGCCATATGCTAGAAGGGTTTTTGCCAGCGGAGCCTTATTCTTCGGCACTTTGCGGGTGGTGTGTCACACGGTGTGTGCTACGGTGAAAACCTTGGTTTTCTAAGTGCTTGATTTTATTGGGAAAAGGGTTGAAAACCTCAGAACCTTGTGCTTTATGATTCCGTCGCTCTAACCAGCTGAGCTAATTCGCCGAAGGTGTGATTGTAGCAAATCCGCCCCATTCTGTAACGGCTCAGCCTAGAAACCGTAATATAGATACATGAAGATTCAACTCCTAAAAGTACTCATTTGGGCAATTTTGGGCACTTATTTGCCCCATAATGCACTTGCAGCACAAATCTTTATTACTAACTACCCGTCTGAAGCCAACGCCAAGGTCTTTGTTACCAAGTACCAATCCGAGGCGAATTGCATTGTTTATGAAACCCAATATTCCAGCGATAACGAGCCAGGCGTTTGGTTTTATACAAAATACAAAAGTGATGCTCGAGCAACGATTTACTACACCCAATATAAATCCGATGCTGATCTTGTGCTGTATTTCACGAAATACAAAAGTGATGCTCGTTGTCGCTACTGATTAGCAATTAACTCATGAAACTTATTTCTATTTCCTCGGGAAAGGTTCTGCCTTTATTTGGAAACCACCACCCCAATTACAAGTCTGTGGTTTCAGCAATTCACAAGAAGAGCATTAGTAATTTGCAAAATCCGATTGCTATTGAGATCAACACTCTTGGGGTAAAAGGGGATGAACAAGCCGACCTAAGTGTGCATGGCGGTATCGAAAAAGCAATCTATGTTTATCCGTCAGAGCACTACGAGTTTTGGAATGCTTTATTAACTCGGGAAACAAAAAAACCTACGTCGCTTGAATATGGAGCCATTGGCGAGAACTTTACAATTGAAGGTCTTCTAGAAACCGACGTCTTTGTTGGCGACAAACTCTTGATTGGTGAACTTGAGTTTTTGGTTGTTAAATTAAGAGAACCTTGTTTCAAATTCAACGCCGCTTTGGGCTATAAGGGTGCTAGCAAGGCAATGCTCCAATCGGGTTTTAGTGGCTGGTACTTGCGGGTACTAAAAACAGGAGTGCTCACAGCTGGTGCCAAAATCACTCTAGTGCCAGGCCCTAGAAATACCTCGATTGCTCAGCAAAATAAAAATCTCTTAAATAGTCGCAATCAGAAAGATTTGTGGGAATAAAAAAACCCGATCATTTCTGATCGGGTTTTGAATTTACTACAGACTAAAAAATCTTAGTCACGTGCATAGATATCTACATCTTTGGTTTCACGTACAAACAATGTGCCGATTACTAAAGTAATAGCAGCAATGATGATTGGATACCAGAGGCCGTAGTAAATATTACCGTTTTGCGCAACCAAGGCAAAGGAGATCGTTGGCAACAAGCCGCCGAACCAACCGTTACCAATGTGGTATGGCAATGACATAGAGGTATAACGAATGCGGGTTGGGAACATCTCAACCAACATCGCCGCGATTGGACCATAAACCATGGTTACCAAGATCACCAGGTAAACCAACAAGAGCAATACAGCAACATAGTTAATTTGTGCTGGATCAGCTTTAGCTGGGTAACCTTCTTTATTCAATGCTTCGCGAATTGCTTTCTTAAATTCAGCATCTTTCGCTTTCGCTTCAGCTGGATCTAAACCCTTAGCGGTGTAACCCGGAATCTCTACATCACCAATTTTCACAACAGCAACAGTGCCAGCAGGAGCAGGAATAGTGCTATAGCTTGCAGAGTTAGAAGCCATCACTTGTTTTGCAATATCGCAAGAACTTGTGAATTTAGCAGTGCCTGTTGGGTTGAATTGGAAAGTACATTCGTTTACATCAGCAGTGATTGTTGCTGGTGCTGTTGCCATTGCTTTTTCCAACGCTGGGTTGGCGAAGTGAGTCAAGGCATTGAACACAGAAACAGGGGTGTTAGGGATATAAGTAATTACAGCCAATAACAAGCCGCCCATGATGATCACTTTACGGCCGATCTTGTCAGACAAGCTACCGAACACCACGAAGAATGGCGTACCGATTACCAATGAAGCAGCAATCAACAAGTTTGCAGTCTTCGGATCCACCTTTAACACTTGGGTGAGGTAGAACAAAGCGTAGAACTGACCTGTGTACCAAACCACCGCTTGACCTGCTACCAGACCAAACAATGCCAAGATAACAATCTTCAAATTCTTCCATTGACCAAATGACTCGGTCAAAGGTGCTTTAGACAATTTACCTTCTTCTTTCATCTTCTTGAAAGCTGGTGACTCATTCATGGACAAACGAATCCATACAGAGATCGCCAACAATGCGATAGAAACGATGAAAGGAACGCGCCAGCCCCAAACATCAAAGTCTGGACCAGTAAATTCACGTGTGAACAAAATCACGAGCAAGGAGAGGAACAAACCTAAAGTTGCAGTTGTTTGAATCCAAGCTGTGTAGGCACCACGACGACCATTAGGAGCATGTTCAGCAACATAAGTTGCAGCACCGCCGTACTCACCACCCAAAGCCAAACCTTGAAGCATACGTAATGCGATCAAGATCACTGGAGCAGCAACGCCGATCGTTGCGTAGTTAGGCAGAATACCCACGATGAAGGTTGCGCCGCCCATTAACAGGATGGTGACCAAGAAGGTATATTTACGACCGATCAAGTCGCCTAGACGACCAAACACCAACGCGCCAAATGGACGCACGATGAAACCGGCAGCAAACGCTAACAAAGCGAAAATGAAGGCAGAGCCAGCATCTAGGCCTGAGAAGAATTGCTTAGCAATAATTGCGGCAAGTGAACCGTAAAGATAAAAGTCGTACCACTCAAAAACCGTACCTAATGAGGAAGCAAAAATAACTTTGCGCTCTTCAGCGGTCATTGGGGCTGCTTTAGTTGATGTTGACATCAGTAGCTCCTAACTATTTTTATTGAAGTAGAAAAACAACGGATCGATTATGCTTTGAAAAAAACCAAAGAAATCCGCTAGTTAGGGTAATTCCCCATCAATTAGGGTTGGGGTTTTCCCGAGATCTACAATGTAATAAATCACAAATACAACATTCGTAGTGGAGAACAAATAAATGCAAGCGAAATGGGGAATTCGGGGAATGGCAGTGGCGCCACACTCCCTTGCTTCTGAGTCAGCTTTAGCAGTCCTTCGTGAGGGCGGCAATGCCTTAGAAGCAATGGTGGCTGCAGCGGCAACGATTGCTGTTGTTTACCCCCACATGAACTCGATTGGCGGTGACTCTTTTTGGGTAATCCATTCTCCAGGCAAAGCCATGGGTGGCATTGATGCCTGCGGTGCAGCTGCAGGCTTAGCAACAAAGAAATGGTACGCAGAGCGTGGTATTACTAAAGCCATTCCATTTCGCGGACCAGTTGCAGCCAATACCGTGGCCGGAACAATTTCGGGCTGGGGGGCAGCACAAAGCCTATCTCAGCAAGGTCTAGGCGGAAAGATTCCTTTATCTCGTCTATTGGCAGACGCAATTCATTACGCCGAAGCGGGTGTTCCAGTTACTTATAGTCAATCAAGTCTTACCGCTAAGAAGCGTGAGGAGTTAAATCCTATTACTGGATTTGCAAAAACATTTTTGGTCAATGGCAAGGCTCCTGTAGTTGGCAGCATCTTTAAACAAGAACGCCTTGCTAAAACCTTGCGCCAAATTGCCGCCAAAGGCACAGATGATTTTTACCGTGGCGATCTTGCGGATTTGTTAGCAAAGGAACTTACGGATATCGGCAGCCCTCTCCGATTAAGCGACTTGAATCGTCATAACGCAAAACTGATTGACCCGCTGGAACTGAAACACAGCTTAGGCAATGTGTACAACATGGTGCCACCCACTCAAGGTGTTGTGTCACTCATGATCATCGGCATTCTTGATCAACTCAATCTCAAACGCTTTAAGGTCGATAGCACCGAATACGTTCATCACTGCGTTGAAGCAACTAAGCAAGCGTTTAAGATCCGCGATCAATTTGTCACTGACCCTGCTTACATGACAAAGAATGCGCAATCCTTTTTATCTCCCACTTTCTTGAAAAAGTTAGCAAAAAATATTGATCCCAATAAAGCTTTACCCTGGGGTCAAGGCAAAGGACCAGCGGATACTATTTGGATGGGTGTGATTGATGGCGATGGCAACTGCGTCTCTTTCATCCAAAGTATCTATCACGAGTTTGGTGCTGGCATTGTTCTACCTAAATCAGGAGTTAACTGGCAAAACCGAGGTTGCAGCTTCTCTCTGGATCACAAGACACTCAATCATCTCGAACCCTATCGCAAACCATTCCATACACTCAATCCTGCGATGGCTTTATTCAAAGATGGTCGCTCTATGGTTTACGGCACGATGGGCGGCGACGGTCAACCGCAAACCCAATGCGCGGTCTTTACTCGTACTGCTACTTATGGGCTTGATCCACAAGATGCAATTAGTCGTCCTCGTTGGCTGCTTGGTCGCACTTGGGGTCAAACTAGCGACAGCTTGAAGTTAGAGTCTCGCTTTAGCCCATGGGTTGCAAAAGAATTACATGCAATGGGCCATGAAATTGAAATGCTCGATGCTTTTGATGAAACTGTGGGGCATGCAGGTTGCATCATCCGCGAGCCCTCTGGCACCCTGCGTGGTGGCTGGGATCCTCGTAGTGATGGCGCTGTTAGCGCGTTTTAGTAATAAACATTCTGGGTACGCGCAGATCCCAATAAATGGCGGCTGCGCGTAAACCAAAGATTCCCAACATGCAGATTACGGAACCTTCAAGGGCATATTGCGGGATAAAGTTCAACACCAGCACATAAGCACAACATCCCAGAGTTACTGGAATAGCGTACAACTCATGCGACATGATGAGCGTTTTTCTGCCCGCCAAAATATCGCGTATCAATCCACCACCAATAGCAGTAATGACACCCAGTATGACTGGACCAACTGGCAGACCATACCCCATAGTCCAAGCCTTATCAGCCCCTTGAATTGCAAACAGCGCAGCGCCAAAACCATCGATATAAAGCATCCATCGATAAATTTGGGGTTGCGTAAAAAATGATTCGGCTACAAAAGTGAGCACGCTAGCCCCTAAGGCGAGCCAAACATAGATTTGGTTCTCTGACCAAAATACCGGGGCACCCAAGATGATGTCGCGAATGGTTCCACCACCTATTGCGGTAATAAGACCAAGCACTAGAACACCAAAAAGATCGACGCCACGATCAGCGATTGCAAGTACGCCAGTAACCGCAAACGCCATCGTTGCAATCACGCCAATCCAAAATTGAATCTGTTCCATAGGAAATAGTCTAAAGCACTTTAAATTCTTTCAAACGAAAAATTGGCGCATGCATATACTGTGGTTTATGAATTCTCCTAAATTGCTATCACTATGAAACCCAAGCTCTATAGCTATTGGCGTAGCTCCGCTGCGTTTCGAGTGCGTATTGCCCTGAATCTGAAGGGCATAGACTATGAAGTCATTCCAGTTCACTTAAGTAAAAATGGTGGCGATCAACTCTCAGATGCGTACACCAGCAAAAATCCAAATCGACTAGTGCCCTTGTTCGAAGATGGAAAAAATAATATTCATCAATCTATAGCCATTATTGAGTATTTAGAGGAAATTAAAAAAGAGCCTGCTTTACTTCCACAAGCACCTATCGATCGCGCATGGGTACGCGCACTTTCTCAAGATATCGCTAGCGATATTCATCCTATCGATAACTTAAGAGTCTTACGCTATCTTGTAAAACAATTGGGCATTAGCACTGAGGCAAAAGACACTTGGTACCAACACTGGGTAATAGTTGGCTTAGCCAGCCTAGAAAAGCGTTTGAGTTGCGATCGTCGAGTTGGACGTTTTGCCTATGGCGATCAACCGGGTTTGATTGATATCTGCTTGGTGCCACAATTATTTAATGCGTTGAGTGCAAAGATAGATGTGAGTCTTTATCCCACTCTCATGAAAATCTTCTACGAATGCATGAAGTTACCCGCATTTATTGAGGCCTCATGGGAAAAGCAAATTGACGCGGAAGGATTAAATCCGACTGCTCCACCACAAAATCATTGACAGCGTTAATAATGAGCCTACGGTTGTCATTAATACGACGCGTGAGATCACACTTCCGTCTGCTTTGTAATACTGCGCCAACATAAATGGACCAGTACCCGTAGGTAGTGCACTCAAAATCACAATGGCGTTTAACCAGAGTGACGGCAACCCCAGAATGGGCCCAGCGATTACCCAAGCAATGATAGGTTGAATAATCAACTTTGCAGCACTAATGCCCCATGCCTGTTTTACCTCAGTCTTGCTCTTCTGCAATAAAAATAGTCCGATCGATACTAAGGCGCAAGGGGTAGCAGCTACAGCCAAAAATGAAATTACCTGAGCAATAGGGTCATACATAGTGAGGTTGGATGATGCCCATACCAAACCCGCAACCGGCGCAATTAATAGTGGGTTTGTACAAAGTGACTTCACAACACTAAAGAGAATTTCATGATGTTTTTTGTGAGACAACATGCCAATCTCGATGAGTACTGTCGCTAATGCAAACATCACAAACACAATAAAAGTAGAAATAATTGCTGGGGCTAGACCATCTTGCCCTAATGCGAGAGCACAGAGCGGAATACCCATGTACCCCGTATTTGAATACGATGCACTTAAACTATTAAAGCTGGCGGCAGCCAAATCTCGGCTCTTCCAATAGCTGGCAGCAAGTACCAATAGAAAAACGATCAAGCAACTGAGAAAAAATGCAGTGATAAATTCTGGTTGCCAAAGCGTTTGCCAGCCGCTGTTAGCGGCAAAATTAAAAAGCTGAGCAGGTAATGCCAACCACACCACGAACCGATTTAATTCAATCGAGGCATTCTCGCCTAACTTACCTGCGCGCCCACAAATATAGCCGATAAGAATCAGCAGAAATACAGGCAGGACTACATTAAAGACGTAGAGCACAGGTTCTAATGATTAGGAAATTTTCTTGAGCGTTTGGATATAACGCTGAGCATTTTTGACATAGCGACCAGCAATTTGGCCGATGCCTGCAATTTGCTCTGGGCTCAATTCTTTTACTGCCTTAGCGGGTGAGCCAATAATCATTGAACCATCGGGAAATTCTTT
Source organism: Polynucleobacter wuianus (assembly GCF_001659725.1). Taxonomy (NCBI): domain Bacteria; kingdom Pseudomonadati; phylum Pseudomonadota; class Betaproteobacteria; order Burkholderiales; family Burkholderiaceae; genus Polynucleobacter; species Polynucleobacter wuianus. The sequence continues at coordinate 2,016,457 of NZ_CP015922.1, forward strand.
ACCCTCGGTGACTAAAGCGCCAGCGCCCACTAAACAATGCTTACCAATCCTAGCGCCATTTAGTATTACTGCGCCAATACCAATCAAGCTGCCATCGCCAATACTGCAACCATGGAGCATTACTTGATGTCCAACGGTGACATTCTTGCCGATCAAAAGCGGATAACCAGGATCAGTATGGAGAACAGATGCATCTTGGACATTGCTACCCTCACCAACTTGAATAAGATCGTTATCACCACGGATAACTACCTTGGGCCAGATATTTGCGCTTCGATGAAGTTCAACCTTGCCAATCACTTCTGCGCTTTCGGCAACCCAAGCGCCCTCTGCTAATTGAGGGGCGTTTCCGTCTAGTTCATATATAGCCATGACTCATTATAGGTATGAATCAAGCCATATATGAAAGACTAAGTACTGCAAATAAATTACCAGTTAGGTTCGCGATCTGGTGTTGAAGAAATACGGTGCACGCTTAAGTCAGCGCCTTCATATTCCTCTTCTTGAGACATCCGGATTCCGAGAACCGCTTTCAAGGTGCCATAGACTAAGATGCCGCCGATCAAGGCAATACCAACGCCCAAGGCGCTACCAATAAGTTGGCCGGTAAAAGTGATGCCACCAATGCCGCCCAACGCCTTAGCGCCAAAAATACCTGCAGCTAAACCACCCCAAAGGCCGCACAGTCCATGCAATGGCCAGACACCCAAAACGTCATCAATCTTCCAACGGTTCTGTACCAAGGTAAACATGTATACAAATAGAGTGCCAGCAACTAGACCGACCACCAAGGCACCCATAGGATGCATTAGGTCAGAACCAGCGCAAACCGCTACTAAACCTGCAAGCGGGCCGTTGTATGTAAAGCCAGGATCATTACGACCAACAACCCATGCAGCAAGAGTTCCGCCAACCATTGCCATTAGAGAATTCAAAGCAACTAAGCCACTAATCTTGTCGATGGTCTGAGCACTCATCACGTTAAAACCAAACCATCCTACCGCCAAAATCCAAGCACCCAAGGCTAAGAAAGGAATGCTTGAAGGTGGATGTGCTGAGATTTGACCTTCCTTGGTATAGCGACCACGACGCGCACCTAAAAGAATGACTGCTGGCAAAGCAATCCAGCCACCAACCGCATGCACCACTACAGAGCCAGCAAAATCATGAAACTCTTCGCCAGTTAAACCTTTGATCCAAACTTGAATACCATAGTGTTGATTCCACGCAATCCCCTCAAAGAAGGGATACACAAATCCAACCAATACAAAAGTAGCAATCAATTGCGGATTGAATTTAGCGCGCTCAGCAATGCCACCAGAAATAATTGCGGGAATGGCAGCAGCAAAAGTGAGTAAGAAGAAAAACTTCACTAATTCATAGCCATTTTTTTCGGCAAGTAATTCTGCGCCCGAAAAGAAGTTCACGCCGTATGCAATGCTGTAACCAATAAAAAAGTAAGCGATTGTCGAAACGGCAAAATCAACCAAAATCTTTACCAGCGCATTGACCTGGTTTTTCTTACGAACTGTGCCCAGCTCCAGGAAAGCAAAACCCGCATGCATGGCAAGCACCATGATGGCGCCTAGCAAAATGAATAAAGCGTCACTACCTGATTTCAAGATTTCCATGTGATTTTCCCCTTCTTTTTTTGCCTCATTATGGTGAATTAAAAAACCTAAATTGGTGCAATATGCACTTATTTAGTGCATTAAATGGGTAAATTTATGGTTTATGATGTTTCCACATACACCCAAGGGAGAACCCATGAAGAAAGTCCTTGTTTTATTAGCTGCATTTGCCGCATTTTCTGGCCTAGCTCAAGCTCAATCAAATGCCCCTGTTAAGGTATTAAGCACCCAGGAACTGGTAAATGTTTGCAAATTACCAGCAAGCCCAGAATCCCGTAGCTACTGCGTTGGTTATTCCACAGCGATTTATGACACTTATTTAGCAACCCGTCATCCCCAGCGTGCAAAACCATTTATTTGCGTTAAACAACCCGCTCCATCACGTGATGAAGTAATTGCTGATTTTGTGAAATTTGGTCAAGAAAATCCACAAACTGCTGACAAACCAGCTTCAGGTGTTTTCTTGGGCTTCTTGGCAGCACGCTTTCCTTGCGCCAGAAAATAATCTCACTAGCTAATCAATACAAAATTAATTTAAAGGATCAGTTGATATGAAAAAAATTATCGCGATTACTGCAGCAACTCTCGCAATTGCTGGTTGCTCAAACATGAGCAACACTGAGCAACGTACATTGTCTGGCGCATCTATCGGCGCAGTTGCCGGTGGTGTAGGCGCTGCTATTTTTCACGGTAACCCAATCTGGGGTGCGGTTGGCGGCGCAGCAGTTGGTGCTGCATCTGGTTATGTATATGACGCGTACAAAAAAGAACAGGCTTCTGAGTACAACTCTGGATATAACGCTGGCAAAAACAATAAGCCTGCAAACGCACCTAACTAATTCAGCACTCTCGCTGTATTAGCAGTACCAACTACCCAGCTTGCATTAATTTACAAGCTGGGTTTTTATTTGGATATCACCAGCCAAGGCCTTATGAATTGGGCACTTGTTTGCAATCTCAAGTAAGCGATCTTTTTCTTCTGCACTCAAGTTACCTAGTAACTGAACATCACGTGTAAACGTTTCAACATCATCTACTCGCTCGATATCTACCGTCACAATCGCATTTTCTAAGTTCATAGATTTACGACCTGCATACATTTTTAAGGTCATGCTCGTACACGCCGCTAAAGCAGCGCCCAAGTATTCATGAGGTGTTGGCCCAGTACCATTGCCACCATTGCTGGTATATGCATCAGCTAAAAATTGCAAATCGCCAGTTGTTAACTTTTGCTGCAAAGAGCCCTCGCCAAACTGTGACACTACTTTTCTCATTGCTTCTCCTAATCTATTTTTAGTTTTAAAAATTTTATTTTTTATGCAGCTTGCTAGCCTTTTCAGAGACCGGTAACTCCGCTTTTTTCCAAGAATGAAAGCCGCCCTCTAAATGACAGATATTGGGCACACCCATTTTTTGCAAAGTCTCGGTTGCCAGCGCTGAGCGCCATGCTGACGCACAATACAGAACCAAACGCTTACCCTCGCCAAAAATCGGTTTGTAATACGGACTGTCCGGATCAACCCAGAACTCCAGCATCCCCCGCGGTGCATGCAATGCATTAGGAATCATGCCTTCGCGCTCCACCTCCCTAATATCGCGTATATCGACAAATAGCGTATTGGGCTCCGACAATAATTTTTGTGCCTGATCTAATGAAATGGTTTCAATCTGGGCCATTGCAGCATCGATAAGCGCTTGGTATCCAATCTTCAATTTCACCAAAATCTCCTAAAGTAACAATACTCATTATTGCTTAGCCACCTGCTACCATTCTGCTATGAACTTTACCCCTACAGAACTAGGCGCAAGTGTAATTTTTGCAATTGCAGTCCTACATACCTTTTGTACCAGCTATTTCGAATCCCTTGCTAAGAAAATTCCAAGGCATGCTGGTCTTTGGCACCTTCTTGGTGAAGTAGAAATTGTTTTTGGTTTTTGGGCGGCCGTTCTCATTATCTATATCAGTCTTATCGATCACTTAGGTTCTGCAAAAGCCTACTTGGATAGCCGTAACTTTACTGAACCCTTGTTTGTCTTTGCCATCATGATCGTGGCGGGTAGTAAGCCTATTTTGTATTTTTCCACACAACTTCTACATTTACTTTCTAGAGGGCTGCAGTTATTACTTCGCACTCGCAGCGCTCCCATTCTTTATTTTTTAACCCTCGGTGCAACGCCACTGCTAGGCTCTTTAATTACCGAGCCAGCAGCGATGACCTTAGCTGCATTTTTATTACGTGATCTGGTTTACCGCCACCAATGTTCTAAGCCTTTACTGTTTGGAACCTTGGGTGTTCTTTTTGTGAATATCTCTATAGGTGGAACACTCACGAATTTTGCTGCCCCACCGGTACTGATGGTTGCCTCCACCTGGGACTGGAGCTCAGCATTTATGTTTAGTAACTTCGGCCTGGAATCCTGTATTGCAATTTTTATTAATGCTCTAGCTGCAACGCTGTTATTTCAGCGTCAGTTAATTGAGCCGAATGAATCTCAAAAACCTACCAGGATTCCGGTTGCCGTGATTGCAATGCACTTACTCTTTTTATTAGGCGTAGTCGTATTTGCACATGACCCTATTATTTTCATGTGGCTCTTATTATTTTTTATCGGCTACACCACAGCCTACCCAAAACATCAAAGCCCACTAATTCTGAAAGAGGCCTTGCTCGTTGGATTCTTTTTGGCTGGATTAGTTGTGCTGGGAGGACTTCAAGGTTGGTGGTTGCAACCTATTCTTGAAATGATGAGTCCTACTGCAGTATTTTATGGAAGCCTAGCACTAACTGCCATTACAGATAATGCGGCACTGACTTATTTGGGGTCACTTGTGACCGGCACCTCACTCGAATTTAAGCTAGCTCTGGTTGGCGGTGCGGTTGCGGGCGGCGGCCTAACAGTGATAGCCAATGCGCCCAATCCTGCAGGCATCGCGATCTTGAGAGCACATTTTCCGAATGGGGCGGTATCAGCCCTCTACCTTCTGCTTGCTGCATTACCACCCACATTAGTCGCAATTGCAGCCTATCGCCTCTTATAAACCAAGAGAAGTGCTTCCACAGTAAAATCTGAGCTTCGCCCCCAGTTATAAACCTGAGAACGGCATATGAAAAAGCTCTATATCAAAACCTTTGGCTGTCAAATGAACGAGTATGACTCGGGCAAGATGGCCGACCTACTCCACGCTGACGAAGGCATGGTTATGACCGACAGTCCAGAAGATGCGGACGTCGTGCTTTTAAATACCTGCTCCATTCGAGAAAAAGCAGAAGACAAAGTCTTTTCTGATCTGGGTCGTTTACGTGAGCTCAAGAAAACGAAGCCTAATTTACTGATTGGTGTTGGCGGATGTGTAGCAAGCCAAGAGGGCAAGCAGATTGTCAGTCGCGCACCTTATGTTGACGTAGTTTTTGGTCCACAAACCCTGCATCGTTTAAGTGATCTGCTTGCGGAGCGTCGTAAAACCGGAGTCTCTCAGGTCGATATCTCTTTTCCAGAGATTGAAAAATTTGATCGTCTCCCAGCCTCACGTCAGACGCGCGGTTCAGCTTATGTGTCCATCATGGAGGGTTGCTCAAAATATTGTAGCTACTGTGTGGTGCCCTATACCCGTGGCGAAGAAGTATCTCGGCCTTTTGATGATGTCTTGACGGAGGTTGCGGGACTTGCAAGCAAAGGCGTTAAAGAAATCGTCTTGCTCGGACAAAACGTTAATGCTTATTTAGGAAAAATGGGCGGCACAGACGAGATCGCAGACTTTGCACTACTGATTGAATATATTGCTGAGATTCCCGGAGTCGAGCGCATTCGTTTCACTACAAGTCATCCAAAGGAATTTACACAGCGCTTAATTGACGTCTACGCTAAAGTACCCAAGCTTGTTAGCCATCTCCACCTACCAGTGCAGCATGGCTCTGACGCAATGCTTTCAGCTATGAAGCGGGGCTACACCGCTCTTGAATACAAAAGTATTATTCGCAAGATGCGAGCAGTTCGTCCTGATCTCACATTGTCTAGCGACTTTATAGTGGGCTTTCCAGGCGAGACAGATGCTGACTTTGAAAAATTATTAAAGATGGTGAAAGAGCTTGAGTTTGATAATAGTTTTTGCTTTATCTTCAGCCCTCGACCAGGCACACCAGCCGCCAACTTAAGTGACGACACGCCATACGATGTAAAACTCAAACGTCTTCAAACTTTATTAGGCGTCATTGAAGGTCAAGCCAATCAGATCAGTCAAAATATGTTGGGTAATACCGAAAAAGTATTGATTGAGGGGTTGGCAAAGGATGGAGCGAATTTGCAAGGCCGCGCTGAAAATAATCGCGTAGTCCACTTCACTGCTCCCGATCAAAATATTGAATCTTTGATCGGCAAAATGGTAGACATCGAAATTACTGAGGTCCTTAATTACACCTTGAGGGGTGAGTTGGTAGAAGCCCATGCAAACTAAGGCCAAAATAGGCAACCCAAAGCTATTAGTGGATATTCAAACTGCTAGCCCAGCAATTGAAGCATCTCTAAACAAAGTAGCGTCATCCATGCTGATTAAGAAGTGGGTCAAAGCAAGCGTTCAGAGCGAAGGCTTGCTGACACTGCGCTTTGTGAATAGATCCGAGGGGAAAAAACTGAATCACGCGTTTCGTAAAAAGGATTACGCAACCAATGTATTAACCTTTCCTTACGAACTCTCCAAGAAAAATGTAGTAGCTGACATTATTTTTTGCCTTCCTGTTGTTCAGAAAGAAGCCAAGGAGCAAGGGAAGACATTAAAAGCGCATCTCGCCCATTTAATTGTGCACGGTTGTCTTCATGCTCAAGGGTATGATCATGAGCATGGAAAAGATGCAAAAAAAATGGAAGCGCTTGAAGTCAGGCTTCTCAAGGAGCTAGGATTTACCAACCCTTATTTGGTGAACTAATTTTTATCCCGTCACATTTCTAGGCTATTCTTACTGCATGCCCGACCCCAAATCCTTATTAGATCTCCTGGCTGATTTTTTATCACCCCAGCCTACAAGTCCGAGTGAACGCCGTCAGGAACTGATTGAAACGCTGCGTGAAGCCCAAACTGAAGGACTAATTGATGCTGATGCACTCTCCATGATTGAGGGTGTTTTTCAGGTGGGTCAGTTGTGTGCTCGAGATATTTTGGTTCCACGAGCACAAATTGATTGGATTGATATCAACCAATCCCTAGCTGAAATTGTGAAGAATGTGATTGAAGCTGCGCACTCTCGCTTTCCTGTTTTTGAAGGTAGTCGCGATAACGTTATCGGTATTCTATTGGCCAAAGATTTATTACGACACTCCACAGAAAAAGATTTTCAAGTTCGCGATTGGTTAAGGCCAGCGGTATTTATTCCGGAATCTAAACGTCTCAGTGTTTTATTGCGTGACTTTAAAGATAATCGCAATCACTTGGCTGTTGTTGTGGATGAGTACAGCGGCATCGCAGGCATCATTACTATCGAAGACGTACTCGAGCAAATTGTTGGCGATATCGAAGATGAACATGACATTGACGAAGAAGCCGACAATATCATCTACTTAGATAATGGTGATATTCGCGTTAAAGGCATTACCGAACTTGATCAATTGAACGAAACACTCGGCACCCACTTTGCCGTTGAAGATATTGAAACGGTTGCAGGTCTGGTGATTCAGCATCTAGGTCGCGTTCCGAAGATGGGCGAGCTGATTGAGATCGATGGTATTGAATTCGAAGTACAGCGTGCTGACCCACGGCAAATTCATATTTTGCTCGCACGTCAAAAAACCAAAAAAGTAGACTAAGGGCTCACTTGCTTAATCAGCAAATCTCTAAGGGTAGTTCTGTAATACCGCTCCTAATCCTTTTTATATTAGGTGGCATCCTCGCCGCTGCAGCAGAGATTCCATATGGTGGTTGGATACAAATTCCTCTTCTAGCATTGGTGTGGTGGCAACTAGAACTTAATCATTCTAAAAAAATTTCATTCAATTTTGTATCAGGCCTTCTATTTGGCGTTGGCTATTTTGTCGTAGGTTTATGGTGGCTGTATATCAGCCTGCATGACGTAGGCGGTATGCATCCTTTACTTTCATGTGCTGCGGTATTTCTTCTTTCAGCATACATGGCTCTGTATTTTTCTATAGCCTCACTAGCAATACCTCTGTTTCAAAGGTCTAAGTTGAGTGGGCTTTTGCTAGCCGCAAGCTGGGTAATCACAGAATTTCTACGGGGCTATATCTTTACCGGCTTTCCCTGGATGGGGTTAGCAGAGTCACAAATTAATGGCCCCTTTGCACCCATTGCACCCATCTTTGGTGGCTTAGCCTGTACCTTTTTAGCAATTTGGACTTCATGGGAACTTTTACAACTCAGAAAACGCGTTACCTTCAGCGCTAGCATCCTTCTTATTGCCATAGGATTAGCTCAAATTGCTGGACTAGCGAACTTCACCAAACCTTTTGGTGAGCCCATCAGCGTTCGTTTAATTCAAGGTAATTTCGAACAGACTCTGAAATTTAATCCACAGGCAATTGGTCAGCAGATTGATTTTTATGCATCAGAAATTAAAAAAGAGTCGGCTGATCTCATCATCATCCCCGAGACCGCCTTTCCATGGCCGCAAAACAATTTGCCCTCTGGCTTACTCAACTATTTACAAGACTTTTCAAATGTAAGTTCAAGCAATATCTTGCTTGGTCTCATTGGGGAGACATCTACCGACAGAGGGATGCAATACACCAATCGAGCAACAGGCCTATCTCCTAATGCACCCACCTACCAATATGACAAAGCACACCTAGTACCATTCGGTGAATTCATTCCACCCGGCTTTTATTGGTTTATCAAGGCATTTAATGTGCCCTTAAGTGACTTTGCAAAAGGCAATCTTGAACAAGCTCCGTTTAATATTCTGCGCAAAAACCAAGAGACGATTCATGCAGCCATCACGATCTGCTATGAGGATGTATTTGGGGGTGAGCTGGCCTCTCGTATTCACAACAGTAAAGAGCCAGTGAATGTATTGATCAATATGACTAACCTTGCATGGTTTGGCCAATCTCAGGCACCTACTCAACAATTGCGACTGTCGCAACTTCGCTCTCTTGAAACGGGATTACCTGCTTTACGCGCCACCAATACTGGAATTACTTCCGTCTTAGGCCCCAATGGGAAGGTACTGCAATCACTGCCAGAATTTACCCAAGCAAGCTTAAGTACCCAAGTCCAAGCCTATGATGGAAAAACGCCTTTTGTAACTTGGGGAAATTTCCCGATTTTGAGCATTTCTTGCCTGCTGCTGATCTGGGGCTTAATTCGCTATAGACGTTTTTAGTCATTTTTGTCTCTGTAACGTCCTAGCCATGTAAAATCAATGGCTTAGCCAGGTTAATCATGCTTACTTTTCAGCAAATCATTCTCAAACTTCAAGATTATTGGGACCAACAAGGTTGCGCCCTATTGCAACCCATCGACCTCGAGGTAGGCGCTGGTACATCCCATACCGCGACTTTCCTGCGAGCAATTGGACCAGAGCCTTGGAAGGCAGCCTACGTTCAACCATCACGCAGACCAAAAGACGGTCGTTACGGTGAAAACCCGAATCGCTTACAGCACTACTATCAATATCAAGTTGTGCTCAAGCCTGCACCTGAAAATATTCTTGAGCTCTATTTAGGATCGCTTGCAGCCCTTGGTCTTGACCTCAAAGAAAATGACATTCGCTTTGTAGAGGATGATTGGGAAAATCCAACTTTAGGTGCCTGGGGCTTAGGTTGGGAAGTTTGGCTCAATGGCATGGAAGTGACCCAGTTCACTTATTTCCAGCAAGTAGGCGGCTTAGATTGCAAGCCCGTCTTAGGCGAAATCACTTACGGCATTGAACGCCTGGCAATGTATATCCAAAATTGCTCTAATGTTTATGACCTCGTTTGGGCAGATGGTATTTCTTATGGTGACGTTTATCACCAAAATGAAGTTGAACAATCTTGCTATAACTTTGAACACTCCAATACAGATTTGCTCTTTGCAAATTTTAGTAATTACGAGAGTGAAGCGAAGCGTTTAATGGAAGTTCCATTGGCATTGCCTGCATATGAGATGGTTCTCAAGGCAGCACACACCTTCAATCTCTTAGATGCGCGCGGCGCTATCTCAGTTACAGAGCGCGCGGCTTATATCGGTCGTATTCGCAATCTATCCCGTGCGGTTGCGCAAGCCTATTTTGAATCCAGAGAGAAGCTTGGCTTCCCTATGTGTCAACGTTAATCTAAAGTATGAGCACATCAAATTCAAACACTCAATCAGCAAACTTGTTGATTGAAGTATTTACTGAAGAATTACCCCCTAAATCTCTACGTCGTTTAGGGGATGCTTTCAGTGAAGGCATTTTTACCCACCTGAAGTCTGCCAACCTCACAACAGATTCATCCAGTGTTACTAGCTTCGCTACTCCACGTCGACTAGCAGTACAAATAAACAATGTACTCAGTCAAGCACAAGATTGCCCGGTGAGAGAAAAGCTTCTCCCAACTAGTATTGCATATGATGACAATGGCAAAGCAACACCACCACTTCTTAAAAAATTAGCAGCACTTGGGCATGCAGATATTGATCTATCGACCCTAGAAAAATCTGGTGAAGGTAAAAATGAGGCTCTCTACCTGAATGTGGTTGCTAAGGGCGCAGCGCTTGAGCAGACTGCACAAACTGCACTTGAGCAAACACTAAATAAATTACCAATTGCGAAAATGATGCACTACCAAGTGCAACAAAAAGATGGTCAATTGGCGGATGTGCAATTTGCCCGTCCAGCACATCGTATTATTGCTCTGCACGGCTCTACAGCGCTCAATATCAGCGCGCTTGGTATTGATGCAAGCAAGCAAACTGAGGGGCACCGCTTCTTGGCACCTGGCGTCCTCACCATCAACTCCGCAGACCAATATGAGAGCGATTTGCAAAATAAAGCTAAGGTTATCCCGAGCTTTAATAAACGTCGCGCACAAATCGAAGCTGCACTCTTAAAAGCAGCAGGCGATGATTTAGTCTTGATGCCAGACAGTCTTCTGGATGAAGTAACTGCGCTTGTTGAATGGCCATCGATTTATGAGTGTCAGTTTGATCAAGAGTTTCTAGAGGTCCCACAAGAATGCTTGATCCTCACAATGCAGACCAACCAGAAGTACTTTGCTCTTACCGACAAACAAGGTAAGTTACGCAATCGCTTTTTGATTGTTTCCAATATTGAGACAGCGACTCCCAATGCGATTATTTCTGGTAATGAACGTGTTGTTCGTCCACGGCTTTCTGATGCGCGCTTTTTCTTCCAGCAAGATCAAAAGCGCCCTTTAGCCTCTCGCGTTGCAGACCTTGGTAAGGTGGTTTATCACAATCAACTTGGCAACCAATTAGATCGTACGAAGCGCGTCCAAGCAATTGCTACAGGTATCGCACAAAAACTCAAAGCGGATGAAAAGTTAGCTAATCGTGCAGCAGAAATTGCAAAGACCGACTTGCTCACCGATATGGTTGGTGAGTTTCCAGAGCTTCAAGGCATCATGGGCTCTTACTATGCAAGCCATGACGGCGAAAATACAGAGGTTGCGGCTGCTTGTAGTGAGCACTATATGCCCCGCTTTGCTGGTGATGCACTACCAAAAACTCAAACCGGCACCATTCTTGCCATTGCTGATAAGTTAGAAACGCTCGTTGGCATCTGGGGTGTAGGTTTAGCACCAACTGGTGATAAAGATCCCTACGCATTGCGCCGTCATGCGCTTGGTATCTGCAGACTTCTATTAGAAAAAAATCTTTCTTTAAGCCTTCCCGATCTTATTGAACTTGCACGTGTGCAGTTCTCTCAAAAAGATGTACAAGAAAAAGCTAAAGTTGCTGATATTTACGAATTCATCATTGATCGCATGCGTGCTTACTTACGGGATCAGTCGGTTTCAGGAAAACCATTTACCAGCGCAGAAATTGATGCTGTATTGGGCCAATCACCATCACAAATTCATGATTTGATTGAACGCTTAACTGCCTTGCGTGAATTTAATGCACTTCCACAAGCTGCTCAGTTAGCTGCAGCCAATAAGCGCATTAGTAATATTCTCAAGAAAACAAGCACCACCATTCCAGCGACTTGTTCTAGCAAGCTTTTACAAATTCCAGCAGAAATAGCCGTCAATAAAGCGTTAGAACAAATTACATCCACCTTAAATGCTGCCTACGAAAAACGCCAATTCGTGGAACTCTTGAAAGCACTAGTAGCTTTGAGCGACCCAATTGACCAATTCTTTGCAGATGTCATGGTTATGGATCCCAATCCCGAGCTACGTGATAACCGTTTAGCACTTCTGCAACAACTTCACCAGAAAATGAATCTCGTTGCCGATCTCGGCAAATTAGCATGAGCACCAGCTCTTCTAAACTTATTATTCTCGATCGCGATGGTGTGATCAATGAAGATCGCGATGATTATGTGAAGTCTGTTGATGAATGGATACCTCTTCCGGGAAGCCTAGAGGCAATCGCACTTCTAAATCAAGCTGGCTATCAAATTGCGATCGCAACCAATCAGTCCGGCCTGGCAAGGGGTTACTTCACCATTAATGACTTGCATGCAATGCATCACAAAATGGAGAAATTATTGCAACCCTTTGGTGGCAATATTGACAGTATCTTTTTTTGCCCCCATACCGATGCCCACGCGTGTGATTGCCGTAAACCGGCGCCAGGCCTGATGAAAGAAATTGCACTGCTATATAGAAGAACTGATAGTACCCAGCCTTTATTGGGCGTTCCTATTGTGGGCGATTCCCTTAGGGATTTACAAGCTGGGGTAGTACTTGGTGCCTCGCCCCACTTAGTGCTCACTGGCAAAGGCGAAAAAACCTTAGCCAAGGGTGGCTTACCAGAGGGCACGCAAATTCATACTGATCTCATGGCTTTTGCAACTACACTGCTAGAAAACCAAGTCTAGGATTTTTCATGGTCTTCATCCGCTCCACACTATTTACCCTATTTTTACTGGTCTTCACGCCAGTTTGGTCTGTACTTTGCATGTTAGCTTTTCCATTTTTAAGTCCAGAAAATCGCTATAGCTTTATTGGCCTCTGGAACAAAGTTGTGATTTGGTTGCTATGGCATCTCTGTGGCATTCATTACGAAATTCGCGGCATAGAACATATGCGAGCAGCTCTAAACCAGCCTGTAGTTATTTTAAGCAAGCATCAATCTGCCTATGAAACGATAGCCTACATTGCTCTGCTACCAAAACAACTCTGCTTTGTCTTCAAACGTGAATTGCTCTGGATTCCATTCTTTGGCTGGGCTTTAGCTTTACTGAAGATGATTCACATTAATCGCGCCAATAAACAAACAGCAGCTTTATCTGTAGCTAGCCAAGGCCGTAAGCGTCTTAGCGAAGGTAAATGGATCATGCTCTTTCCCGAGGGTACTAGAACGCCGAGAGGCTCGACAAAACCTTACCGTAAAGGTGGTGCACGTCTGGCAAGTGCAACTGGTGCCTTAGTTATTCCAATTGCGCATAACGCAGGTTCTTGTTGGCCAAAAAATAGTTTTCTTAAAAATCCTGGGACAGTCATTTTTTCAATCGGCCCTGCAATTACTTCCGAAGGAAAATCTGGAGAAGAATTACAACAAGAAGTAGAAGGCTGGATTGAGAATGAAATGCGCGTGATTGACCCAAGCGCTTACAAATAATTATTTAAACGGCTAATAGCTTAGCCCACTCGATGTAGCGGTCAACTGAAATATCCTGAGCTCTAGCCTTAAGTTCCTCATCAGATAAACCTAAGCGTGCTGCAAAAGCCTGTAAATTGGTGCGCAACATTTTTCTTCTTTGGGAGAATGCAGCGGCAACGACTTGTTCTAATGAATTCCATTGAGATTGAGTCAAACTAAAATCTTTTCTCGGAATCATTCGTACTACCGCAGAATTTACCTTGGGGGCTGGATCAAAAGCTTCTGGTGGAACCTCAAGAACCAATTCCATCTCATAACGTGCTTGAAGCATCACTGAAAGCCTACTGAAATCTGAGCTTCCAGCTTGAGCAACCATTCTCTCAACAACTTCTGCCTGCAGCATAAAAACTTGCTCATCAATATGCTCTGCCGCTTCAACCAAATGAAATAGCAATGGCGAAGAAATGTTATATGGCAAATTACCAACTACCTTACATAGCCCCATTTTTTTCGAACGATTTTGCGCCCATGCATCAAAATTAAATTTGAGAGCGTCTCCTTCAATAACAGTCAGACCCTTTAGATTTTCTTGATTCCAATATGCCACTAAATCTCGATCAATCTCTAATAAATCAAGTTGATCAAGATTGCTCAGAAGAGGTCTAGTTAAGGCGCCCAAACCTGGACCAATTTCGATGACATGCATATCCTGGCTAGGATTGATTAAGGCTACTATCGAATAAATAATGCCTTGGTCTTGTAGAAAATTTTGTCCAAAGCGTTTGCGAGCGCGATGCATGGACTAAGCCTTCTTTTTTTGATTGAGGGCTAATTGATAAGCCAAACGTAGCGCTTCTAGCATGGAGCCAGAATCTGCGATTCCTTTTCCAGCGATATCTAGGGCGGTACCATGATCTACGGAAGTGCGAATAATCGGCAAACCTAAGGTAACGTTAACGCCATCGCCAAAGGTCACAAACTTAAATGGTGCCAAGCCCTGATCGTGATACATCGCTATATAAGCATCAACGGCTTCTAGAGAGGCTGGATCAAACATAGTATCGCCAGGATAAGGACCTGAGACATTAATCCCAAGTTTTTTTGCTGACTCGATTACAGGACCGATGATTTCAATTTCCTCTCGACCCAAGTAGCCTGATTCACCAGCATGAGGGTTTAGTCCCGCCACTCGAATTACAGGATTTGGTATGGCAAACTTGGTGCGCAAATCATGCTGCACTATTTGAATAGTTTCGAGTATACGTTCACGCGTCAATGCAGCAGAGACTTCCTGCAATGGTAGATGGGTAGTGACAAGGGCCACTCTTAAATCTCTAGATGCTTTTAGATTTAAAAAGCCTCTGGGGAGGGTTGCGCAAAGCATCATGACTACATGATTTTTCTTGCAACGCCCTGCTAAATATTCTGTATGGCCAGTGAATGCCGTGCCAGCTAAATTCATAACACTCTTCTGAATCGGTGCGGTAATCATCGCATCGAAACGCCCATCCATACATCCATCAATCGCTTGATTCAAGGTATTGATAACATATTGAGCATTCTGATGATTCAAAACTCCCGCTTGCACAGGCGCTACTAAAGGAATAGCTTGGGTTTGCAAGCGCTCAGAAGCATTTAGATGATTTTTATCTACCGCTTCTAACAAATCCCGATCACCCAATAAGGTAATTATTGCATTGGGTTGCTCGGCAAGAAACTGCTTTGCAGCCACTATCGAAACTTCAGGACCAATACCGGCAGGCTCCCCGGTGGTTACTGCTAAATTAACGAGGGGCACTTGCAGCTGCATCATCTACATTCAAGATTTTTACCGTTGCTGTATCTCTTAATTCACGTAACCAATCTTGATAGGCTTGCTCGAATTTTCTTTCGCGAATAGCAGCACGGGCAAATTGACGCTGCTTTTCAACAGTAAGCTGAGCTTCGCGTCGCTCCAGCACCTGAATCAAATGCCAACCAAATTCAGTCTTTACGGGATTACTGACTTCACCAATCTGGAGGCGATTCATGGCCTGCTCAAATTCAGGAACTAGGTCGCCAGGCCCCATCCAGCCAAGATTTCCCCCGTTTGAAGCCGAACCATCTTCCGAGAACTTCTTAGCAAGCTCACCGAAATCTGCAGTCTTTGCGCGTACCTGATCACGATAGCCGGCAAGACGACGCTCTGCATCCTGATCATTTAAGCCGGCACGATTACGCAATAAGATATGACGGGCCATCGTTTGGGTAATAAGAATATTTTGTGGCGCAGCTGATGAAGTTTCTTGTGGAGTGGCCTGTGGTTGTGGATTTGTACCTGTCACTACTGCACGACGGTCCAATACCTTAAGCACGTGATAACCCGCGGGGCTTTTGACAACAATATTTGCAACCTGACCACCCCCGGTATTTCGAATAGCTTCATAGAATAATTGGGGGAGCCTATCTGGAGTGCGATAACCTAAATCTTGAAATTTAATCTTAGGATTTTCTTTTGCCGCCATAGCGCCAAGCTGCAGAAAATCAACATCGCCTTTAGCGTCACGCAGTAATTGATCCGCCTTCTTTTTGGCTTCTGCCTGAGAGCCTACACCAGCAGAGGAATCAATTGGTATAAAAATCTGTGCTACATCTATCTCTTCTGGCTCACCCTTTGCCGCCGGAGCTGAACGCTGAACACCGCCACCATTCATGGCACGAGTTCTTTCAGAGATAAAATTATCAATTTCAGCATCTGAAATCTTGATCTTTCCCTCAACTTCTCGCTCACGATATCGCGAGAGAATCACATCATCACGTAATAGCTGCCTATATTTCTCAAAGGTACTTCCAGACGCAATGACTTTAGCCTTGAACTCGGCAACACTAATTTTATTTTTGTCAGCAATATCAGCGATGATTTTATCGAGCTCTTTATTGGTTACGACAATACCCTCTTGCTCAGCATTCTGAAGTTGAATTTTTTCAATAATCAAGCGCTCAAGAATCATCTTTCGCAAAGAGCCATCATCTGGAAGCGTTGCCCCCTGTTTTTTTAGCGCAGCAATTCGATCGTCAATTTCTTTGCGCGTTACATAACCAGTATTGACTACGGCAGCAACGCCATCAATATTACGAATCTTGCTATCGGTTACTACATTCGCTTTTGACACATCTTGCGCTCCTGCATAACCAAATATAGCGGATACACCCAACAAGAATATGGTGCAAAAAAATGATTTCAAGCTAATTCTGTAAAGCGTCATTGATAGTTCTCATATATAGATGGTGGAATAGGCTTTGAAGTTGGCATATACCCAGGAACATTTAACTTCATGATATCAACTGGGTTGCTACCAGCGCTAGCAAAGCCCCTAAATTCGATCTGAAAGAGCACTTGGGTAGTCGTAATAAGGGAAGTATTGACCGCCTGCGAGTAAGCACCACGAAAAGTCCAGCAATCTCTGGTCCACTCCAAACCAATCAAGGTATTCAAGGTTTTAATCGTTAATGCATCATATCCCCAGCGCCCTAGTACAGAAACCTCTCTGGTAAGCGGCCATTGGCCAGAAATATTGTATTGATCTGTTGTTGTGGCTGCCGGCACATAGGTTGCTTGGCCATTCTGTGCAGATGGTTGAAGTGGTGGAGACCAAACATTGCGGTATCCAAAATTCAGACTTCTTCCTGGGGTTGGCCGCCAGCTTGCGCCCACAGTAGTTTGCACAAAACGATTTAATTGCGTGTTGTACTGACCGAACATATCGGCACTGAAATTACCAAGCAATCGTACTGAAGCAGAGCCCAAGGTATCAGAGTACGTAGTTGGATTGGCAATGTTTCCATTTAAACCCACTTTCTGTCCTGTAAATTGCTGTTTTTGAGCAAGCGTTACGTTAGCGCGCTCAGCTCCTGTGTTCGCCTCAATCATGCGACTTGTCAAACCTAGTGTTGCTGCATTGGTATCAGCAACACGATCATTACCAATAAACGTATTAGCTGTAAAAATTTGTGAAACGCCAAAACCTGCATCAGCTGTATCAAATACTGGTGTGTTAGCCTGACTTTGATACGGAGTGAATGCATAAAACGCTCTTGGCTCCATTGTGAGTAACATATCGCGCCCAAAAAAACCTTTCAGCTCAGAAGCCTCTCTCTCAAACGCCAATCCAGAATCTAAACTGAATGTTGGAATCGTAAATCCCTGAGCATTCGGAACGCTACCGGATACATAAGGAGTAGCGTTATAGGTGTTCGACTGAAAGCTAATTGTTGGCGTAATGTAATAACCAGGTGTGACCTGTGGAAGCGCTAATGCGCCCTTGACTACTGTTCTATCTGCCTGAGTGTAAGCACCAGGAGGTGGAGCATTGAAGTTGCTTCCCAAGGCATAGGCAAAGCGTGTGTAATCCGTTGAGAAAGTTGTCTTTGGGCCAGTAGGTAATGCTAGGTACTTACCACTTGTATCGGATACTACTGGGCTTAATTGATTGTTATATGCAGCAGTAATATTTGGCAGTACGTTATATGGCGCTTGCACTAAATTATTAGGGTCTGGCTGCAAAGTTTGAAAGCTAGCTGCTTTAGCGCCAACCGTCCAATTACTTAACTCACCAGTTAATTGCTTGCTTGTACCAACTTCTTGACGGAACTGACTAGTAACCTGTCCTGCAATGCTTTGTGAAAAATCCGTTGGGTATAAGCTATCCGAGACCCGCGCCATATTGACATAACCGTTCCACGATCCGGGCAACGGCGCACCGCCAGGACCAACACCACCAGCAAAAATTTGACGCTGTTGCCAATCGTATTTCCAACGATTTGTTCCTGTTTGTTTATCGTAGGGCAAGTACTCGCCAGTCGCTACTCCAGAATATTCTTTATCTAAGAAACGGTAAGACGCGCCTAACATAAAACCACGATGATTCATTTCACGAGGAAGCAACAACAAGTCGCGATTCGGCGCGATATTAACGTAATAAGGTTGAGTAATATCCAAACCATTATTTGAGTTGTATCCAACAACTGGTGCTAACAAACCAGTTCTGCGCTCACCCGACGTTGGGGCGGTGAAGTAAGGAACATAAGCAATGGGCACATTAAAGAAACGCATTACACCGTTAGTGCCAACCATTTCTTTTTGCTCGTTATCGATCTCTAAACTACTTACCGTGAAATACCAGTCCATATTTTCTGGGGTACAAGTAGTGTAAGTAGCTTTGTCAAATACAAAAATGTCAGAGTTTTCAATCGTCAGTTTTTTTGCAGTGCCATTTCCACGAGTGTCTCTAAGTTCGTATGTGGGGGTTTCCATCGAACCCTCACGAGCATCAACTTTAAATTGACCTTTTGGTCCTTTAAAAGTGGTATTACCTTTAGATAACTCGGCATTACCAAGCAAGTCTGCAATATCAGTATCTGGGTTATAGGTAATTTCATCCGCCTTTAAAACGGCGCCATTGCGGCGAATCTGGGCACGCCCTTTAAGATGCATGTCACGCTCAACCACTCCATCAATAGCATCACTAGAAGTGAAAGTCAGTGCCTCGCCATCTGCAATCGGTTTACCTACGCGAAGTTGATCATCCAGCTTAAGAACGGTGACATTTCCCCGATCTGGCAAGAGTGTGAAATTCTGTGTTGCCTGTGAAACTGGGGGTAGAGCTGCTGGTGCTTGAGCTCTTACTGAAAACGGAACTTGAAGCAATGCCACCCCCATCAGTACGCGCAGGGTTATGGCTAAAAAAAGAGGGGCGCGAAAGCCGGCGCGAAGGCGATAATGACTCATGGATCCAGACCCCGCTTATTATACGAATCGACCATGACTGACGCTCGCTTAAACACCCTCCATAACTGGCTAAAAGCCCTCCAGCCTAGCTGGCAATTAGATCTCGATACTTTAGCACCAGCCTCGGCAGATGCCAGCTTTCGCCGCTATTTCAGAATTGAGTCCCAAAACCCAGATTTTGGGACCTTGATCATCATGGATGCGCCTCCGCAACATGAGCCATTAGACTCCTTTATTAAGGTCGATTTATTACTCACTGAGGCAGGCTTAAATGTTCCAAAAATATTGGAACAGAATACAACCGAGGGCTTTCTTTTACTAAATGATCTTGGCAATGCAACCTACCTTGCCGAACTCAATGATCAAACAGCAAAGCCTTTATACCAAGATGCAACTCATGCATTAATACAGATGCAGCTGGCAAGTAAACCGAATGTATTGCCAAACTACGATGAAGCGCTTCTTCAGCGTGAGTTAGATTTATTTCCAGAGTGGTATTTAAAGAAACACCTCAATATTCAACTAACCAACATACAGCAAGAGCAAATTAATACATCCTTCGAACTCATTATTGCGAACAACTTAGCGCAAGCAAAGGTATATGTTCATCGCGACTATCACTCACGCAATCTCATGGTGACTGCAATAAATAATCCAGGTGTATTAGATTTCCAAGATGCAGTGTATGGGCCCATCACCTATGATGCGTCTTCACTATGGCGGGATGCGTACATTGCCTGGCCCGAAGAAAGAGTGATTGATTGGGTTATTAACTTTTGGGAACAAGGTCGTAAAGCTGGCCTACCTATGACAGAGGACTTCGGACAGTTCTATCGGGACTTCGAGTGGATGGGCTTACAGCGGCACCTCAAGGTTCTTGGCATCTTTGCCCGGCTCTTTCATCGTGATGGCAAAAATGGGTACCTGAAAGACATCCCATTGGTTTTGGAATACGCAATAGCAACAGCAAATCGCTACATTGAACTAAAACCATTAGCTCGCATTTTGGAATCCACGCGCACCAACCAAGAATAATCCGTAAAAATCATGGGTAAAAGCGATCTTCTTCCTTGTCTTTTGCTTGCCGCAGGCAGGGGTGAGCGCATGCGCCCACTCACAGATAATCTACCTAAGCCCTTGCTCACTATCAAAAACAAATCACTACTTGCATGGCACCTAGATGCACTGTCCAGGGCTGGACTCCAAAATGTTGTCATCAACCATGCATGGTTGGGCAACAAAATAGAGGCGACCCTGAGATCGGGAGAGGAATTCGGCGTACGAATTGAATACTCACCAGAAGGAACCGCATTAGAAACCGCTGGTGGAATTGCAAAGGCTTTACCACTTCTTCAACCAGAAGATTATTTTTTGGTGATAAATGGCGATGTATTTAGCCCTAATTTACCCATAAATAAAATCTTGGAAAAAGTCGCCATATTGAGATCTGACCCGAACATACCCATGGCACATCTTTTGATGGTTCCAAATCCAGTACAGAATCCTGAGGGTGATTTTTTCTTGGAGAACGCGCAAATAAGCTCTCGAGACTTGGGTGCGGGTGAAAAACTGACTTTCTCTGGAATCGGCCTCTATCACAAGGATTTATTCAAGGATCTGGCAATAGGTACGCCAGCTAAATTAGCACCCCTCCTGCGTGTAGCTATGGAGCAAAATAAAGTGACTGGTGAAAAATATGTCGGTCCGTGGCACGATGTAGGTACACCGCAACGCTTACAAGAGCTCAATGCAGCATATGAATAAAACAGATATTTATCAGCTACGCAGAAATACATTAGCCAAACAAATTTTTAACAAGACTGGTGGTGGCATTGCTGTTATTGCAACGGCGCCTGAGCTTAGACGCAATCGCGATAGTGAATTTCCCTATCGCCATGACAGCGACTTTTTCTACCTAACGGGATTTGAAGAGCCTGGTTCAACCTTAGTGATGAATATCATCGCCAATGGAAAAGGTTTTGAACTCGAATCTCATTTATTTTGTAGACCTAAAGATCTTGAGCGAGAAATCTGGGATGGTATTCGCTTAGGTCCAGAGGCCGCACCAAAAGCTTTGGGTATTGAGTTTGCTCACAGCAATCAAGATCTGGATCAAAAACTGGGTGAATTATTGGCAGACCAAACCGCAGTTTTTGTGCGATTAGCAGAAAGTGCAGAAGCTGATCGACGCATACGCCACTGGATGAAGCAAGTACGTGGACAAGCCCGAAGCGGCATTAATCCACCAACAGAATTTCATGATGTCGAAGCGTTGATTCATGAAATGCGATTATTCAAAGATGCTCATGAAATTGATATTATGCGTCGCGCTGCGGCAATCTCTGCACGCGCCCATATACGGGCAATGCAAGCCTGCAAACCGGGCATGCGTGAATACCAACTCGAAGCTGAATTACTTCACGAGTTTCGTAATAGTGGCTCACAAAGCGTGGCCTACAACAGCATTGTTGCGGGAGGGGCTAACTCTTGCATTCTGCACTATCGCGCAGGATCAACTGAATTACGCAGTGGTGAGCTTTGTTTAATTGATGCTGGCTGCGAATTAGATGGCTATGCATCTGACATCACGCGTACATTTCCCGTCAACGGAAAATTTACTGGGCCTCAGCGGGCGCTCTATAACATTACCCTAGCAGCACAAGAAGCTGCTATTGCAGCAACCAAGTCTGGCAATACATTCATGCAACCCCATGATGCTGCACTCAAAGTCCTTACCCAAGGTTTGCTCGATGAAAAACTTCTCAAGCTGGCTGAAGTGGGCTCTCTAGAGAATGCTATTGAGACTGGAGCCTATCGTCGCTTCTATATGCACCGTACTTCCCATTGGTTGGGCATGGATGTTCATGACGTAGGTTCTTATCGTGAATCCATCAACTCTAATCAAGATGAAAAGCCTTGGCGCATTCTCAAAAGCGGTATGGTAATTACCATCGAACCAGGCCTATATGTCAGGCCGGCAGATGATATTGATGAAGCATTTTGGAATATCGGCATCCGCATCGAAGATGATGCCGTTATCAATGACTCCGGTTGTGAATTGATCTCTCGTGGCGCTCCAGTCAAGGTAGATGAAATTGAAGCACTCATGAAAAACAGCTGAACATGAGCACAAATGACTATGACATCTTGATTCATGGTGGTGGGCCTGTTGGTCTTGCCTGTGCAGCATGGATCTTACAGAAATTTCCCGAAGCTAAACTCACGCTACTAGATCGCAATCCCGTCAAGGACGAAGATCTTATAAACGCAGATAGCAGGGGTATTGCTCTATCACATGGAAGCAAACTCCTGCTGGATACGATCGATGCGTGGCCAACAGATTGTGCTGACATTCATCGTGTTCATGTTTCACAAGCTGGCCGCTTTGGTCGGGCACTCATGACTCGCGAAGAGCTTAAGCAAGAGGCCCTTGGTCATATTATTCGCTATCGCGATATTCACATTACTCTTCGTCAGGCCCTAAGAAAGATTAAAGCAAATAGTCCAAATTTCGTTTGGGAACACATTGATAGCAATGTTGATCACGTACCCATGAATGCCCGCTGTGTGGTGCATGCAGAGGGTGGTCTATTCAAAAAACAAGATTGGGTCGAATCCGGAAGAGACTATGGACAATCGGCTTTAGTGGGCTTAGTAGAGGTAGAAAATGCTATACCTCATCAGGCTTGGGAGCGTTTTACAGCAGAAGGGCCCTTAGCAGTGCTGCCAAGTCACTATGGTGACAATATTCTTAATCTCGTTTGGTGCGGATCACCCGAGCCATCAAAAGATCGCTTACAACTCAGCGAACAAGATTTTCTAGCTTCCCTACAAAAAGAATTTGGTTCGCGTATCGGACGTTTTCTTAAAATTCAAGATCGTCGATTGTATGAACTTGGTTTGAACTACCGCAAGCAAATTACAAAAGACAATGAAGTCTGGATTGGTAACGCTGCGCAAACTTTGCATCCGGTTGCAGGACAAGGTTTAAACCTGGGCTTACGTGATGCTTTCTTGCTCGCTGAAAAATTGGCAGGTCTTTTTTCAAGTTCAGTGGAAAATCAAACGCTAGTGCAAATTCAAGATGCCCTTGAAAATTATGCGCAAAGCCGAAAAGCAGATAGAACAACGACGATTGGTTTGACAGACTTTATGGCGCGAGTTTTCACCTCAAATCTTGCCCCAATAGTAGTAGCTCGTGGATTGGCTTTATCAGCCCTTCAGTGGCTTCCACCCATAAAGACAGCCTTAGCCCGCCAGATGATGTTTGGCAGGCGCTAAAAGGCTTAAATACCCCTCAAAACGCATACTCCTTCACTTTGAATTAAATCCAATAATCTGCCTAAAAAATAGGCAGATTTAGGCCCGACTGTGCTAAAGTGTCATGCTTTCCGTAAGACGCCCACAAAGCTGCCCAAGCAAAGCTCCAAACAGATGAAGATTGGCTCACACACCCTGTCAAATAGACTTTTTGTCGCCCCTATGGCTGGGGTAACAGACCGCCCGTTTAGGCAACTTTGTAAAAGATTGGGTGCTGGTTATGCCGTCTCAGAAATGGTGGCATCGAACGCCCTCCTCTGGAAAAGCGAAAAAACCCAACGTCGCACAAATCATATTGGTGAGTTCAAACCAATCGCAGTTCAAATTGCTGGCGCAGATCCCGCGATGATGGCTGCGGCTGCAAAAATTAATGTAGACCACGGCGCACAAATTATTGATATCAATATGGGATGCCCAGCAAAGAAAGTTTGCAATGTTGCAGCAGGCTCAGCCTTGTTGCGTGATGAACCACTGGTGCAACAAATTTTAGATGCAGTTGTAAATGCGGTTGGCATCGGCCCAGATGCAGTACCTGTCACTTTAAAAATTCGCACTGGCTGGGATCGTGAACATAAAAATGCAATTGAGATTGCACGCCTTGCAGAACAATCTGGCATCTCTATGCTTACCGTTCATGGTCGTACACGCGCAGATCTTTATCACGGTGAAGCAGAGTACGAAACGATCACTGCCGTTAAGAATAATGTCAATATTCCCGTGGTTGCAAATGGTGATATCAACACACCTGAAAAAGCACAGTTTGTTTTAGAGACTACTGGTGCTGATGCGGTCATGATTGGACGTGCCGCTCAAGGGCGCCCTTGGATCTTCCGTGAAATTAACTATTTCCTAGAGACTGGTGGCAAACTGCCCACACCAGAAATCAATGAGATTCAGGGCATCATGAATGCTCATCTCTTGGATCACTATGAGTTCTATGGTGAGCATATTGGCCTACGTACAGCCCGTAAGCACATCGGCTGGTACTGCAAAGGATTACGCGACTCACATAGTTTCCGTCAACGCATGAATACTGCAGATGACTGCAAAACCCAATTGCAAATGGTCAATGATTTTTTCGATGAGATGAAATCTCACTCCGACCGTTTACTTTTTTTAGAAGCAGCTTAATTAGTACCCAAGTTATTTTTTAGATTTGAATATTTATGACCAATAAGCATCCCATTACCGAATGTATTGAAACGCAACTACAAGGCTATCTCAATGACCTTAAAGGTACGCCCCCGAACGACATCTATCAAATGGTATTAGCGGTTGTTGAAAAACCAATGCTTGAGCTTGTCATGCAGCATGCTAAACAAAATCAATCCTTAGCTGCCCAGTACCTCGGCATCAACCGCAATACCTTGCATAAAAAACTTGTAGAACACCAGCTGCTTAAATAATTACTAAGCCATTTCATTATTAAAACTTTCTGAAAACATATGATCCGTACTGCACTCATCTCCGTCTCTGATAAAAATGGCATCGTGCCTTTTGCTAAAGCCCTCCATGAGCAAGGCATCAAATTGATATCTACTGGAGGTACTGCAAAGCTTTTAGCTGAAAACAACTTGCCTGTAGTCGAAGTTTCAACATTGACCAAATTCCCAGAGATGCTGGATGGTCGCGTAAAGACACTTCACCCAATGGTGCATGGCGGTTTATTGGCTCGCAGAGACTTTCCAGAGCATATGGCAGCGCTTAAAGAGCATGGCATAGACACCATCGATATGCTAGTGATCAACCTCTACCCATTTAACGAAACTGTTGCAAAAGAAAATTGTTCTTTTGAGGATGCTGTTGAAAATATCGATATTGGTGGCCCTGCCATGCTGCGTGCTGCCGCAAAGAATCACCAAGATGTCACCGTGCTGATCTCTCCAGAAGATTACGCTCCAGTGTTGGCAGAAATGAAAGCTAACAAGAATACAGTTTCATACAAAACGAATTTAGCATTGGCTAAAAAAGTATTTGCCCATACTGCGCAATACGATGGTGCGATCGCCAATTACCTCTCCGCACTGGGTGACGACCTAGATCACAAAGCTCGGTCTCCTTACCCAAAAACCTTGCATCTTGCTTTTGAAAAAGTTCAAGAGATGCGTTACGGCGAGAACCCACACCAGTCTGCAGCCTTCTATAAAGATATCCTTCCAGTCGAGGGTGCACTTGCGAACTACAAGCAATTGCAAGGAAAAGAACTCTCTTACAACAATATTGCTGATGCTGACTCTGCCTGGGAATGCGTTAAAAGCTTTACTGGTAATGCTGGTGGGGCTGCTGCCTGTGTCATCATCAAACATGCTAATCCTTGTGGGGTAGCCGTAGGGGGAACAGCACTAGAGGCTTATCAAAAGGCCTTCAAAACTGACCCTAGTTCAGCATTTGGCGGCATTATTGCTTTTAACGTTCCATGCGATGGAACTGCTGCCCAAGAGATCTCCAAGCAATTTGTAGAAGTATTGATTGCTCCTAGCTTCAGCGATGAAGCAAAAGCCATCTTTGCTGCCAAACAAAACGTTCGCCTCCTAGAAATTCCACTTGGTACCGCATTTAATACATTTGACTTCAAACGTATTGGCGGGGGCTTGTTAGTTCAATCACCTGATGCGAAAAATGTTCTGCAAAGTGAGATGCGTGTCGTTAGCCAAAGACAGCCTACCCCAAGCGAAATGAATGACATGATGTTCGCCTGGCGTGTTGCCAAGTTTGTGAAATCCAATGCAATTGTGTATTGTGCCAATGGCATGACCTTAGGCATTGGTGCTGGTCAAATGAGTCGAGTTGACTCAGCACGCATGGCTAGCATTAAGGCTGAAAATGCTGGCTTAAGCCTTAAAGGCTCAGCAGTTGCCAGTGATGCCTTTTTTCCATTCCGGGATGGTTTGGATGTGGTTGTTAACGGTGGTGCAAGTTGCGCCATTCAGCCAGGCGGTAGCATGCGTGATGATGAAATCATTGCTGCAGCGAATGAGCATGGCATTGCCATGATCTTTACTGGCACGCGGCACTTCCGTCATTAAGAACTCATGCGTTGGATTGGAATCGACCCAGGCTTACGTACCACCGGTTTCGGTGTTATTGATGTTGAGGGCCAAAAACTAACATACGTAGCATCTGGGACGATTGAGAGTGGCGATCCAGCTAAAGGCTTGCCAGAACGTCTAGGCGCTCTGTATGCAGGCGTTAAAGAAGTTCTAG
The DNA here is from genome assembly GCF_001659725.1 of Polynucleobacter wuianus. Classification (NCBI taxonomy): domain Bacteria; kingdom Pseudomonadati; phylum Pseudomonadota; class Betaproteobacteria; order Burkholderiales; family Burkholderiaceae; genus Polynucleobacter; species Polynucleobacter wuianus. The sequence continues at coordinate 2,043,080 of NZ_CP015922.1, forward strand.
AAACCTATCATCCAGAATCAGCAGCAATTGAGGAAGTCTTCTTAAACGTGAACCCCCGTTCAACGCTAATGCTGGGTCAAGCGAGAGGCGCAGTCATTGCTGCCCTCGTCTCAGAAAAGCTCCCCGTTGCTGAATATAGCGCCCTGCGGGTAAAGCAAGCGATTGTGGGTACTGGTCGTGCAGCCAAACCTCAAGTACAAGAAATGGTCAAACGCTTACTCAGACTCAATCGCGCTCCCGGCACAGATGCCTCTGATGCATTGGGTGTTGCCATTTGCGCCGCTCATCACGCTCAGATTCCAAAAGCAATTACAGCGGCCTTGGTACCCAAAAAACGTAGTAAGTAAAAATACACATCACAGGTTAAGATCTCTACATGATTGGTCGCATACAAGGTATCCTCGTTTCAGTTCACCCACCTCGCCTCTTGGTGGATTGCCAAGGCATTGGCTATGAAGTCGATGTACCCATGAGCACCTTGTATCAATTGCCGCAAGCAGGTCAAAAAATTACCCTTCTCACTCACTTCCAGGTACGTGAAGATGCTCAGCAACTGTTTGGTTTTGCAACTGAAACTGAGCGTGAGGCATTTAGACAGCTTATCAAAATCAGTGGCGTTGGCTCTAGGACTGCATTAGCAGTTCTCTCGGGCATGAGCGTGAATGAATTGGCTCAAGCAATTACCCTTCAAGAAGCTGGTCGCCTCACACAAGTCCCCGGAATCGGAAAAAAGACAGCTGAGCGTCTTTGCCTAGAGCTCAAAGGCAAATTAGCACCAGACTTAGGCATCACAGCTGGCAAACCTCAAACATTGGATGCTAATAGCGAAGTACTGCAAGCCCTCTTAGCTCTTGGCTACTCAGAAAAAGAAGCATTACTAGCACTCAAGCAAATTCCGCCAGATACCAATGTGTCAGATGGCATCCGCATGGGCTTAAAGTATTTATCTAAAGCCTGATCTTAAATAGAAGCAATTCCTAATAAGCACTACACTTGTAGCATGGCAATACATACCGATGACCTGAGCTCTATTCCTGAAGATTTGCCAGAGGGAAACGACCGTATCGTGAGCGGCGCTGCAGGTAATGCTGAGGCTGTTTTTGAAAGAGCATTGCGCCCAAAACAACTCGACGAGTATGTTGGCCAAACGAAGGCTCGCGCCCAATTAGAAATTTTTATTAGTGCTACCAGAGCACGTCAAGAAGCACTTGATCACGTCCTCTTATTTGGACCTCCAGGACTTGGCAAAACTACACTTGCTCATATCATCGCGCGTGAGCTAGGTGTGAACTTGCGCCAAACTAGCGGACCAGTTCTCGATAGGCCTGGTGATCTCGCTGCATTACTAACCAATTTAGAGGCTAATGATGTGCTCTTTATTGATGAGATTCATAGACTCTCGCCAGTTGTAGAAGAGATCCTGTATCCAGCGCTTGAGGACTATAGCCTTGACATCATGATTGGTGAAGGTCCCGCTGCCCGTAGCGTCAAGATTGACCTCAAGCCCTTTACCCTGATCGGCGCAACAACCCGTGCCGGCATGTTGACCAATCCATTGCGTGATCGTTTTGGGATTGTGGCAAGACTTGAGTTCTACACCACGGAAGAGCTCACTAAAATCATCAATCGCTCAGCGAGCTTGCTTAAAGCAAACATTGACCCAGAAGGATCAATAGAAATTGCTAAACGTGCCCGCGGCACCCCACGTATTGCTAACCGCCTATTGCGCCGTGTTCGTGACTATGCGGAAGTGAAGGGCACCGGAACAATCACCAAAGTAATGGCTGATGCTGCACTCAAGATGTTGGATGTTGATCCGAGTGGTTTTGATGTGATGGATAGAAAATTACTCGAAGCCATCTTGCACAAGTTTGATGGTGGCCCAGTTGGTATTGATAATCTAGCAGCCGCCATAGGCGAAGAACGTGACACTATTGAAGATGTCTTAGAACCCTACCTTATTCAACAAGGTTATTTACAGAGAACCTCGCGCGGCCGTATCGCAACTCGCCAGGCTTATGAGCACTTTGGCTTAACGCCGCCTAGTAGCTCTGCAAATTTGGATATTTAAACTAGCGTCACTTTCGCAAACTTACGTTTACCAACTTGTACAACGTAAATTCCAGCTTCAATCTTCGCTTGTTTGTCTGATACCGTAGCACCATCAATCTTCACACCATTTTGCTCAACATTACGTATCGCTTCTGATGTCGATGGGGCCAATCCCGCCGCCTTCAAAAGGCTAGCAATTCCCATTGGGGCCCCTGAAAGATTTACTTCTGGAATGTCATCCGGTACACCACCTTTAGCACGGTGATTAAAGTCTTCCAATGCTTTTTCGGCAGCAGCTTGTGAATGAAAACGCGCAACAATTTCTTGCGCGAGCAGAACTTTACAATCTTTTGGATTGCGGCCAGCCGCAACTTCTTGCTTCATGAGATCGATTTCAGACAGGGGGCGGAACGACAGTAATGTGAAGTAATCCCACATCAAATCATCTGAGATACTTAAGAGCTTGCCGAACATATCGCCAGCAGGCTCACTAATACCAATGTAATTGCCCTTGGACTTACTCATCTTCTCAACACCATCAAGACCTACCAAAAGTGGCATAGTCAAAATGCATTGTGGGTCTTGGCCATACTCACGCTGAAGCTCTCGGCCAACTAGGAGATTAAATTTCTGATCGGTTCCACCAAGCTCTAAATCGCTCTTGAGCGCAACCGAGTCATAACCTTGCATGAGGGGATACAAAAACTCATGAATAGAAATAGGCACGCCATTACGATAGCGTTTCGTGAAGTCATCGCGCTCTAACATGCGAGCAACTGTATGTTTTGCCGCAAGTTGAATCATGCCGCGCGCACCCAAGGGATCACACCACTCACTGTTGTAGCGCACTTCTGTTTTAGTAGGATCAAGCACCATGCTCGCTTGACGATAATAAGTTTCTGCATTGACAGCAATTTCTTCTGCAGTCAAAGGTGGACGAGTTGCATTACGACCAGATGGATCACCAATCATGCTGGTGAAATCGCCAATTAAGAAAATAACGGTATGACCTAAATCTTGTAGCTGTCGTAATTTATTTAGAACGACCGTGTGTCCCAAATGAATATCTGGGGCAGTTGGATCTAAACCCAGCTTGATCCTGAGTGGGGTCTTGGTAGCCTGGCTTCGAGCCAGTTTTTGCACCCAGTCCGCTTCAACCAATAGCTCGTCACAGCCACGTTTTGTGACTTCGAGTGCCGCAAAGACTTCAGGGGTCAAAGGATATTTTTGTTCTGGTTTAGCCGTCATGCTGATTCGGTTAACTGTTTCAGTTAAATTAGTATTTAAATTGCTAAAGCATAATTGTCGCATCACTGAGAGCCAAGCCCTGAACCCTATGACCCAACCTCATTCCCTCTATATTGGCCTTATGTCTGGAACCAGCCTAGATGGAATTGATGCTGTTTTAGCCCAGATTGGGTCCAACGGTGAAGCAAGTGCAGTAGAGGCCGTAAGTAGGCCCTTCTCACCTGAGCTACGTAAAGCCCTTTTTGAGCTCCAAAGTCCTGGCTCTAATGAGCTTCATCGAGAAAAGCAGGCTGGTAATGCCTTAGCCTTAGCTTATGCGGAGGCAGTAAGGGAACTTCTCAAAAAAGCCAATTTACAGCCATCTCACATTGCAGCAATTGGCGCTCATGGTCAGACGATTCGTCATCAACCGGATCTTGGAGATTTGGCATACACACACCAAACCCTGAACCCTGCACTCTTAGCAGAAAAAACGGGTATTGATGTCATTGCTGACTTTAGAAGTCGTGACCTTGCAGCAGGCGGTCATGGTGCTCCACTAGTCCCCGCTTTTCATGCACAGCAATTTGTAGAAGATAAAAATCTCGCTATTCTCAATATTGGCGGCATTGCAAATCTCACACTACTCCCTAGGACAGGTGAAGTCACTGGGTTTGATTGTGGACCAGGAAATATGTTGATGGATGCCTGGATACAAGAGCACCAAGGCAATGCTTTTGATGAGAATGGTAACTGGGCATTACAAGGTACAGTAAATGAAATTCTTCTTGCGAAGTTGCTATCAGACCCATTCTTTAAAAAAGCTCCGCCTAAGAGCACTGGTCGAGATGACTTTAATCTAAGGTGGTTGCAAGAAAAAATAGGTAATGAGAATCATCATACCGAGGATGTACAAGCTACCCTCTTACACCTAACAGCCCATTCCGCATTAGAAGCTTTAGTACATCATGCCCCGCAAACCCAAAAGCTGATTGTCTGTGGAGGCGGCGCCCGAAATACTGCTTTGATGAACTTACTCAAGGTCAAAGCACAACATTTATTTGAAGTGCCCTTAGAAATTTCAACAAGCGATTCAGCTGGTATTGATCCACAACTCGTTGAAGGTCTGGCTTTTGCTTGGCTTGCTTGGGCCCATAAAGAAAAACGGCCAGCAAATATGCCAGCCGTTACAGGAGCGAAGGGCCCTAGAATTCTGGGCGCTTGCTACCCTGCTTAGTTGCTAATTGCCTTAAGCAGAGAAAGAAGATCCGCAGCCACAAGTAGTTTGGGCATTTGGATTCTTGATCACAAACTGTGAACCATTGATATCTTCTTTGTAGTCAATCTCAGCACCAACTAAATATTGGAAGCTCATTGAATCCACCAAAAGAGTAACGCCATTCTTTTCAAAGAGCGTGTCATCTTCATTTACAGCATCATCAAATGTGAAGCCGTACTGAAAACCTGAGCAACCACCACCCTGAACGAATACGCGCAACTTCAACTCTGGATTACCTTCTTCGGCAATCAAGTCGGCCACTTTTGCAGCAGCGCTATCCGTGAACACCAATGGGGTTGGTGGCTCGGCTAAATCCTGTGCTGTTTGTATCGCTAATTCGGTCATAGTTCACTCCTAAATCTAAAGGGTATGTCTTATTTTAGGCTTTTAATGGCCAGTTTGCTGAAGGGTCTTTATGGAGAAAGGGCAATTTGGGTAAGACCCGTTGTTTCAGGTAAGCCAAACATCAAATTCATACATTGAACACCCTGGCCAGAGGCGCCTTTTACCAAGTTATCCTCAACCACCAAAATCACTAGAGTGTCGCCACCACTCGGACGATGAATAGCAATCCGAATGCCATTGCTTCCCCGAACAGAACGGGTCTCTGGATGACTGCCAGCAGGCATTACATCCACAAAGGGCTCATCCGCATAGAAGTTCTCATAGAGCTTTTGGTAATCGATATCTTTACCAGAATCCGTCAAACGTACATATAAGGTCGAATGAATGCCTCTCACCATCGGTGTTAAATGTGGCACAAAAGTTAAGCCAATCTGATCATGACCTGCAATCGCTTTTAAGCCCTGCACGATTTCAGGGAGATGCCGATGGCCCTTAACCCCGTAGGCTTTGAAGTTATCACTTGCCTCAGATAGCAAGGTTCCAATCTCAGCCTTACGTCCAGCACCTGAGGTCCCTGACTTTGAGTCCGAAATAATATGATTACCATCAATCAACTGCTTGCCGCCAGTCGATTTTGGTGAGAGCAAAGGCGCAAGACCCAACTGCACAGAAGTTGGATAGCACCCAGCCAGCCCAACAACACGCGCTTTCTTAATGTCCTTACGATTAATTTCTGCCAAACCATAAACCGCTTCAGCCAAAATTTCTGGGCAGCTATGTTCCATGCCATACCACTTGGCAAATTCTTTAATGTCCTTCAAACGGAAGTCTGCTGCAAGATCCAAAATCTTCACATTGTTTGCGAGTAATTCTTTTGCCTGTGCCATAGCAACGCCATGAGGAGTTGCAAAGAACACTACATCGCATTCATTTAACTTGGCTTCATCTGGTGTCGTGAATTTCAGATCAACACGACCACGCAAAGATGGGAACATCTCAGCTACGGGCATGCCCGCTTCTGTACGAGATGTAATAGCAACAATTTTTACTTCAGGATGCTGCGCCAATATGCGCAATAATTCCACCCCGGTATATCCTGTGCCACCAACGATACCAACCTTAATCATGTCTTTCTCCAAAATACCGACTTCGAGAAGTTTTCAAACAAACTTCACAATACCTCAATTGTAGAAACAAAAAGGGCCGCTTGCGCGACCCTTTCGATAAAACTTAAGCGACTGAAAGAATTAGCGCTTGCTGAACTGCTTACGACGACGCGCGCCGTGCAGACCAACTTTTTTACGCTCAACTTCACGAGCATCGCGAGTTACCAAACCTGCTTTAGACAGGGTTGGCTTCAAAGCGTTGTCGTAGTCGATTAATGCACGAGTAACACCGTGACGAACTGCACCAGCTTGGCCAGTTTCACCGCCACCAGAAACGTTTACCTTGATATCAAAGGTCGTTAAGTGGGCTGTGAGAGCCAAAGGCTGACGAGCAATCATGCGTGATGTTTCACGAGCAAAATAAGCATCGATAGGCTTACCGTTAACAGTAATTTCGCCTTTGCCAGATTTAATAAATACGCGCGCAACAGAACTCTTGCGGCGACCTGTACCGTAATTCCAATTTCCGTAATTAATAGCCATTTGGTTTCCTTAAATCTCTAACGCTTTAGGCTGTTGAGCCGTGTGCGGATGATTAGCGTCGCCATAGACTTTTAATTTCTTGATCATGGCATAGCCTAGTGGGCCTTTTGGCAACATACCTTTTACAGCCTTCTCCAAAGCGCGACCTGGAAAACGGTCTTGCATTTTGTCGAAGTTGGTCGAGCTAATACCACCTGGGTATCCGCTATGACGGTAATAGATCTTGTTCAAGCCTTTTGTGCCAGTAACACGCAGCTTAGATGAATTGATCACGACGATAAAGTCGCCAGTGTCAACGTGTGGTGTGAATTCAGGCTTGTGCTTGCCGCGTAGACGGTGTGCCACTTCACTGGCGACACGACCGAGGACTTTGTCCGTAGCGTCAATCACGAACCATTCACGCTTTACCTCATGGGATTTTGCGGAAAAAGTTTTCATGATTTCTCAAATTGTTATAGTCAAAAAAATTACTCCAACCAAACTACGTCCACCTTGGCCCTGCTTATGTTTGCAAGCTCGCAGATTCTGCAATTTACCTGGTACAACGATCTCCGCTGACTAGTTCGGATATCCAGTAAAGCCTTGAATTGTAACCCAAAAAAAACCCAGGAACGAGTCCTGGGTTGGAATCCACCTATGTTTGGGTGGAGGAGACACTGGGAGGTAAGTCACAGTCTTATACAAGACTGACTACCAATATGGTTATTCTACACAAGATTTTTGGTGCAATGCAAGAAAATTGACCAAAATCAATTTTTTGATGTTTTTTAGCTCAAATCGAAATCAATCCCAACAGATAGGAAATTGGTAAACTATTGAAAATATTGATTAATTTAGTAAGTTAGGGGTCACTAATATGGAATGTCGAGTATCTTGGTTGGGTAATGGTGGAATGGCTTTTTCTGCAGAAACAGGTAGTGGGCATCTCATCAATATGGATGGTGCACCCGAAGCAGGCGGCAGAAACCTAGCCCCAAGGCCAATGGAGCTCCTTTTGGCTGGCGCAGGGGGTTGTTCAGCATTCGACGTGGTTTTAATCCTACAAAAGGCTCGTCAGGCTGTTACAGCTTGTGATGTAACCCTTAAGGCTGAAAGAGCCTCTGAGGACCCTAAAGTCTTTACTAAGATCAATTTGCACTTCAAAGTCAAAGGTAAAGAGCTCGATCAAGCTAAAGTAGATCGTGCCGTTAAGCTTTCCCACGAAAAATACTGCTCTGCTACAACGATGCTGGCTAAAACAGCTGAACTGACTTACAGCGTTGAAGTCATTTCAGAATAAGTGCAGAGTCAATCGATAAGCCGGATTCTGTCGCCTAGATTTGCATCTAGGGGCAATCATTCCTCTAGGCCGTTAGTTACCTAACGGCTCAAGCTCCCTACCCGCAGACTCAGCGGGACGCCTCATCGTCTGCATACTTGGGATTGCTCCAGGTGGAGGTTACCGCGTTTCACCGTAACTAAATACGCTCGTCTCTGTGGCCCTATTCCTCACGTCACCGTGGATGGCCGTTAGCCATCACCCTACCCTATGGAGTCCGGACTTTCCTCCCCCTCAATAAAGAGGCGGCGATTGCCTAATTGACTCTGCGCCTGCAGTCTAACGCAGACGGAGCAAATTGGCTTGTAAAACGTTTATAGCTTGATGTGGAATTAAATCAGCGACCAAGCAATTGTTTCACCCGCACGCAAGGGAACAATTGTGGCATCGCCTAAAGGTAATTCAACAGGAATGCTTTGTGATTTTTTAGAAAGTGTGATTTTTTTGCTATTGCGTGGCAAGGAATAGAAGTCAGGCCCAAAGAAACTCGCAAAGCCTTCTAATTTATCAAGCTTACCAACGCTCTCAAAGGCTTCAGCGTATAAACCCAAAGCATTGAAGGCGCTATAACAACCTGCACATCCACAAGCAGCTTCTTTAGCGCCCTTAGCATGCGGGGCGCTATCAGTGCCCAAGAAGAATCGAGGGTTACCACTCGTGGCAGCCTCAAGCAAAGCAACACGATGCTCCTCACGCTTAAGGACTGGTAAACAATAATTATGCGGACGAATACCACCTGCAAAAATCGCATTACGGTTCATCAATAAATGTTGAGGAGTGAGCGTGGCAGCAATCGTATTTTTTCCACCAGTTAAAGCATCACGTACATAGTGTGCTGCTTGTTTAGTAGTAATGTGCTCAAACACAATTTTGAGTTCAGGAAATTTTTTGCGAAGAGGATCAAGAACGGTGTCAATAAATACCGCTTCTCGATCGAAGATATCGATGTCCGCATGCGTCACTTCCCCATGAACTAATAGCGGCATTCCGATTGCTTGCATTGCTTCTAAGGCTTTATAACAATGCTTAATATCACTGACACCTGCATCGCTATTTGTTGTGGCGCCTGCAGGATATAACTTGAATCCCACAATGCCTTCTGCCTTCGCCATACGTACTTCCTCTGCAGAGGTGTTATCAGTGAGATACAAAGTCATCAGGGGCGTAAAACTACTAATGCCCAATGATTCTAAATTGGATTCGATGCGAGCTTGATAGGCCTTAGCTAAATCTACGGTGGTTAGAGGTGGCTTCAAGTTCGGCATGATGATCGCGCGCGCAAATTGGCGAGCAGTATCACCTAAAACGTCTTTCATCACTTCGCCATCACGAATATGCAAATGCCAGTCATCTGGCTGAATCAATTGAATTTGAGTTGGACTATTAGACATATTATTTATTAAGCAAGATGATGCGGAAATCATTCACATTTGTAAGTGTAGGGCCAGTTTCCACCAAAGCTCCTAATTCTGCAAAGAAGCCATAACAATCATGAGCTGCCAAAAATGATTCTGGCACTAGACCCTTTGAATAACCGGCTTTTCGAATGTCGCCGTCAAACCACGCGCCCGCATTCTTTTCACTACCGTCAATACCATCTGTATCAGCCGCTAATGCAGCAATTTTTGGTAAATCAGAACTAGCAGCCAAAAGTGAAAGCAAATATTCGCTACAACGACCACCGCGACCCTTAACGCCGGGAGGAATAGTTACCGTACATTCACCACCAGAAATCAGTGCTAAAGGCCCATCACCTTTGGCTAAATGCTGACGAACAAGATGTGCTTGGGTTACGCCAACCTCTTGGGCCTCACCGGTAATAGTGTCCCCTAAAACGATGGGCTCATACCCTTGAGTGCGAATATAGTCAGCGGCAGCCTCCAGACTTTTGTACGCCGTTGCAATGACATGGTTAGCGACTTGAGCATTCACCAGATCAACATCTTTTAATGTCTCTGGCTTCTCTCCTGTCAAACCTTGTTTGAGATGATTCAAAACAGATGCAGGAATAGCGTCTGCGCCTAAGTGATATTTTTCTAGAATATTGAGGGCATCCAAATAGGTTGAATAGTCAGCAGCACAAGGACCACTGGCAATATCTGCTGGGGAATCTCCGGTCACATCCGAAATCAATAAAGCCTCAACTCTTGCGCCACGCGCAATTGCAACTCTTGCCAAGTTGCCACCCAAGATTGCCGATAAATGTTTGCGTACCACATTCATCTCTTCAATCGGCGCGCCACTGCGCAGGAGGGCTTCAGTAGTTTTGCGCATATCTTCAATCGAGATGCCATTAACTGGGAGCGTCAAAAGACTTGAGCCGCCACCAGAGACTAGCGCGATCAAAACATCGCCAGGTTGCAACTGCATGGCTAGGTTCAGGACATCTTTAGCGCCATCCATGCCAGCCTGATCTGGTACTGGATGTCCAGCTTCCACAATCTTGATATATGCAGTTGGCGATTGATGGCCATAACGAGTCAGAACAACACCCTCGATCTTGGTCATTGGCCAGCGGGACTTTGCATACGATTCCAATGCACTTGCCATCGATGCGCTAGCTTTGCCGGCACCCACTACCAAGCACTTTCCTTTGGGCTCATGACCCACTGGAAATATCTTTGCTAAATATTGTGGAACGATGACTTGTGGATCGGCAACTGCCACAGCGGCAGCAAAGGCATTTTTGAGAATCGCCTCGGTTGAAACTAATGGATTATTTTGCTGCGTCATCAAGCTATTCTAATCAAGAGCAGCACGTTCTTGCATTTGCCACATCTCCGCATATCTACCTTTTGAAGCCAGTAGTTCAAGATGCGTGCCGCGCTCCACAATCTGACCATGATCCATTACCAAGATTTGATCGGCATGAATAATGGTTGAAAGTCGATGTGCAATGATCAAGGTTGTCCGATTTTTAGCTAAGCTAAGAAGCTCTTCCTGAAATGCTCTTTCTGTTTTGGAATCCAAAGCAGAAGTAGCCTCATCAAAAATCAACATGGCAGGTTTTTTGAGTAAAGTTCTTGCAATGGCCACACGCTGTTTCTCACCACCTGACAACTTTAAGCCACGCTCACCAACTTGGGTGTCATAGCCATCCGGTAGACGTTTAATAAAACCATCAATTTGAGCTGCTCTAGCAGCCTCTTGCACCTCTTCAATCGTTGCAGAAGGATCCCCGTAAGCTATGTTGTAACCAATCGTGTCATTAAATAAAACGGTATCTTGTGGAACGATACCTATAGCTTTACGCAAACTAGCCTGGGTTACATCTTGGATATTTTGACCATCAATCAAAATCTTCCCGAATTGAACATCATAGAAGCGAAAGAGCAATCTAGCCAAAGTACTCTTACCAGCGCCACTTTGACCAACTACCGCAGTAATAGTGCCTGCGGGAATATTGAAACTGATATCGCGCAGAATCTCACGCTTAGCATCGTAATGAAATGACACATTCTCAAAGCACACGTCTGGCCCATGGCCTTGATTTTCAATATGTAAAGGTCGAGCATGAGGTGAATCAGCAATCTCTTTGTCGGTATTGAGTAAGGAGAACATCCGATCCATATCTGTCAAAGACTGCTTGATTTCGCGATAGATGACTCCTAAAAAGTTCAGGGGGATATACAACTGAATCATTAAGGTGTTAACTAAAACAAGGTCACCCAAAGTCATCGTACCGTCAACAACACCAAGAGTGGCGCGCCACAGAATCAGCATCAAGCCAATCGCAATAATGATTTGTTGCCCAAGATTTAAAAAGGCTAGCGTCTTCTGCGACTTCACAGCCGCAGATTGGTAGCGCAAGAGATTTTCATCATAACGGCGAGCCTCAAAAGCCTCATTACCGAAATACTTCACCGTCTCAAAGTTCAACAAAGAATCAATCGCCTTTTGATTGGCTTTTGAATCCATATCATTCATGGTGCGGCGATAGTGTGTACGCCATTCTGTTACAACAATAGTAAAAACGATATACAGAACCAAGGCTACCAATGTAATTGCCGCAAACCAAATGTCATACGAGTAGGCAAAGTAACCTAGTACTAAACAGAACTCGATGAGCGTTGGCAGAATGCTATAGAGCGAATATGAAATTAAGGACTGAATGCCGCGCGTGCCGCGCTCAATATCGCGACTGACGCCACCTGTCTGGCGCGCCAAATGAAAGCTTAAAGCCAAAGCATGAAGATGCTCAAAGACTTGGAGTGCGACCTTACGTACTGCATTTTGTGTAACACGAGCAAATAAGGCTTCACGCAATTCTGCAAATAAAGAGGCAGAAATTCGTAATAGACCGTAAGCAACAATGATGCCAACCGGAACAACTAATAGAGCTTGGGGAGAATCTGCCTTGACATCTAAAGAGTCGATTAACTCTTTCATCAAAATCGGGATACCTAAATTAGCAAACTTGGCAGCGATCAAGCAACTTAGCGCCAAAATAACTCTGAAGCGATATTCCAAAAGATAAGGTAAGAGATCTCGAATGACGCGCCAATCGCCCCGCCCTGGTGTTTTTGAATCTACGCTACCGTGATGGTGTCCCGATGAATGTCTCATCGTTCTATCTTATTCGCATCTAGTTCAGTTCGCCGAAAACAATTTCAGAATCGCCTCGCCATTGCTACGCGAAAAACATTTCTTGGCAGCCTCTTCAAATGGCAACCACTCATAGGCTACATGTTCTCTTGGGGAAAGCTTGACTTGAATGCTATCAGGAACTTGAAGGGCAAACCAATGCTCGGTATTTCTAGTTACGCCAGGCGCATAGCGGAAGCGCCACTCTGGATAAATCTCATATTCGATTTGATGATGCATATTGCACAGCGCACCTCCCGGCAATTGATCAATGGCAATACCCGTCTCCTCAAAAACCTCTCGAGTAGCTGCATATGCCAAGTCTTCATCTGGCGCATCTAGACTACCAGTAACCGATTGCCAGAAACCTGCACGATCAGCGCGCTCTATCAATAAAACATCCCTATTCGATTTATAGATAACAACTAAAATCGAGATGGGGATTTTCAAGGTAGCTTGAGTACTGCTTAACTTATTTTTATGCAGCTGGGGTTGCTTGGCGCAAACGAATATGTAACTCACGTAATTGACGCTCATCCACCGGACTAGGGGCTTGAGTTAACAAGCACTGCGCACGTTGTGTTTTAGGGAAGGCAATCACGTCACGAATCGACTCAGCACCAGTCATCATGGTCACAATGCGATCGAGACCGAATGCGATACCGCCGTGAGGAGGAGCTCCGTATTGGAGTGCATCTAATAAGAAACCAAACTTAGCCTGAGCTTCTTCAGCGCCGATTTTCAATGCACGGAAAACCTGACTTTGAACTGTCTCTTGGTGAATACGGACAGAGCCGCCGCCAATTTCACTACCGTTTAGAACCATGTCATAAGCTTTGGCTAAGCACTTGCCTGGATCTGTTTCCAGATATTTCATGTGCTCATCTTTAGGACTTGTGAACGGATGATGACAAGCAACCCAACGCGCTTCACCTTCATCGTAGTCAAACATTGGGAAATCTACGACCCATAATGGCTTCCAACCTTCGGTAAAGAGACCATGCTCTTTACCCCAAGCAGAGTGACCAATGCGTAAACGTAAATTACCAATGGCATCGTTCACAACTTTTTCTTTGTCAGCACCGAAGAAAATAATGTCGCCATCTTTGGCGCCAGTGCGCTTCAAGATGCCTTCGATAGCTCCATCATGCAAGTTCTTCACAATTGGTGACTGCAAGCCGTTACGGCCTTCTGCAACAGAATTGACTTTAATCCACGCCAAACCTTTGGCGCCGTAAATACTCACAAACTGGGTGTAGTCATCAATTTCGCTACGGCTGATCTCAGCGCCACCCGGCACGCATAGACCCACTACACGTCCACCTTCTTGATTAGCAGCCCCTGAGAACACCTTGAAATCAACGTCTTTCATCAAATCAGTCAATTCAGTGAACTCAAAATTCACACGCAAATCAGGCTTATCGGAACCAAAACGGGCCATACCTTCTGAATAAGGCATGGTTGGAAATGGATTTGGCAATTCGACATTCATGGTTTTCTTGAAAATATGACGAATCATGTTTTCAAAGAGATCGCGAATTTCAATCTCGCTTAAGAACGCAGTTTCACAGTCAATCTGAGTGAATTCTGGTTGGCGATCTGCACGCAAGTCTTCATCTCTGAAGCACTTAGTAATTTGATAGTAACGATCAAAACCGGCAACCATCAATAATTGTTTAAACAACTGGGGAGATTGTGGCAAGGCAAAGAATTGACCATCGTGCACACGTGATGGCACTAAGTAATCGCGCGCACCTTCTGGTGTGCTCTTAGTAAGCATCGGCGTTTCAATATCAATGAAGCCAGCTTCGTCCAAATATCGACGGCACTCCATTGCAACGTTGTAACGCAAGCGCAAATTCTTTTGCATTTGCGGACGACGCAAATCTAATACGCGATGAGTTAAGCGAGTGGTTTCAGACAAGTTCTCATCATCAATCTGAAATGGTGGAGTAATGGAGGCGTTCACAATTACCAAGCTATGACAAAGAATTTCTACTTTGCCGCTTACCAAGTCAGTGTTTTCTGTGCCAGCAGGACGAGCACGCACCAAGCCTTTAATCTGAATGCAGAACTCGTTACGAACCTGCTCGGCAAGTGCAAACATCTCTGGGCGATCTGGATCGCACACCACTTGTACAAAACCTTCACGGTCACGCAAGTCAATAAAGATCACACCTCCATGGTCACGGCGACGATTAACCCAACCCGAGAGTGTGACCTCTTTACCAATTAGTGAATCGGTTACTTGGCCGCAAGTATGGCTACGCATTGACATAACAATTTCCTAAAATCAAAAATGGTGTGGTGACTCATGTGGAGCCATACCACTAGAATTATTTGGTGGAACCGAACCCATTGAAACAATATGTTTCAATGCCTCTTCCACGCTCATCTCTAGCTCGATCGTTTGTGCACGGGGCACGATCATAAAAAATCCAGAGGTTGGATTTGGAGTAGTAGGTAAAAATACGTTAACGTAATCTTCACCCAACTTAGCAGTCACTTCTTTTGCTGGGGTGCCAGTTTGGAATGCAATCACCCAAGAGTCTGCATGAGGATAACGAATTAATAGCGCTTTACTAAAAGCCTGACCGCTACCAGAAAATAGTGTTGATGAAACTTGTTGCACGCTAGAGTAAATAGAGCGCACAACTGGAATCCGATTGATCTGCTTATTCCATACCCGTACCCACCACTGACCAGCAAAACTAATCGCAATTAAGCCCGTGAGCATAATGACTGCAATCACAATCAAAATACCAACACCTGGAAGATCGCGGAAGTGCTGCACATCCAGTGCGGCATCATGAGGAAGAACCATGATGATGGCGTGCATTACAGAACCAAAAACACCGTCGAGCAAACCCAAGCCCCAAGCAATCACCCAAACGGTGATCGACAATGGTGCCCAAACTAGGATGCCAGCGATAAAGTATTTTTTCATGTGTTCTGCCTAACCAACCATTTTAACGGGTTAGAGGCCAAGGAGCGTGAGACTAATAAATGCCCAGGCCGATGATCAAAATTCCAGCCAAAAAACCACCAGCAAAGAGCAAAGCGCCCGCTACCAGGCGATGAGTACGGCGCTCCTGTAATAAAAGGGTCTTTAAAACCTCTAATTCGCCGTTTTCGGCCTTTTTTTGCTGCAGGCTGACCTGTGCCAAGCTATCCACAAGCAAACGGGGCAAGGTTGGCAAGATCTTGGCCCACATTGGTGCCTCAGCTTTTAAGCCATCAATCAAGCCACGCCAACCTAGTTGCTTATCTACCCATTTTTCCAGAATCGGCTTGGCCGTTTTCCAGAGATCCAGATCTGGATCAAGCTCACGCGCTAGACCCTCCACGTTTAAGAGCGTCTTTTGCAAGAGCGTTAATTGAGGTTGTATTTCTACCTTAAATCGACGAGAGGTCTGAAATAAACGCATTAACACAATGCCTAAAGAAATTTCTTTTAATGGGCGATCAAAGTAAGGCTCACAAACTGAACGAACTGCGCCCTCCAATTCCTCAACGCGAGTATTAGCAGGCACCCATCCAGATTCAATATGGAGTTCGGCAACGCGACGATAATCCCGATTGAAGAATGCTAAGAAGTTCAAGGCCAAATAATTTTTATCGGACTCACTGAGGGCGCCAACGATTCCAAAATCTAAGGAAATAAAGCGCCCAAAAGTTTGCGGCTCCAAGCTAATCATGATATTTCCAGGATGCATATCTGCATGGAAAAAACCGTGCTCAAAGACTTGGGTAAAAAAGATTTCAACCCCATCGGCGGCTAGCTTTTTAAAGTCCACGCCAGCATCACGTAAGGCCGTAGTACGCCCAATCGAAATGCCATTCATTTTTTCCATCACGATGACATTGGTATGACATAGATCCCAAAACATCTCTGGAATCATTAACTTCTTAGAATCGACAAAATATCGACGCAACTGGCTTGCATTCGCAGCCTCACGCATGAGGTCCAATTCATCATGCAAATAGGTATCAAACTCTGCAACGTTCTCACGTGGCTTGAGTCGGCGACCATCCTCAGAGCTCTTTTCTATGACTTTAGCCAAGTCATACATTAAAGCCAGATCGCCTTCAATCACTGGCAAGATACCGGGGCGTAGCACTTTAATAGCAACTGCTTTATCAGCCCACTCGGGATGTTTTTCAGTGGCTCGCAATACTCCAAAATGAACCTGTGCAACTGAGGCACTTGCTACTGGAGTCGCATCAAAACTAACAAAGACTTCCTCAATTACTTGACCCAAAGCCTCTTCGATTAAACGGCGCGACTCTTCATTTGAAAATGGAGGCACTTGATCTTGTAACTTTGCCAGCTCATTCGCAATATCTTCAGGCAACAAGTCCCGACGCGTGGAAAGCACTTGTCCAAACTTAACAAAAATCGGGCCTAGCGCTTCTAGGGTTAGGCGAATACGCTCACCCCGAGGTAATTTTGTTCCAGGGGAAGTCCAACAAATAACAGTTAGACAGCTACGCCCAATTCCAGGCTTGAGAACATCGCGCAATAAAGGTAATAAGCCATAACGCCACGCAGTAAAGAAAATGAAGCAAAGACGAGCAATTCGACGCACGATTTATTTAGCCTTTTGCTCTATGAATTGAATGCGCTTTTCCAAACGATCTACGGAATCGCGCAAGTCATTGACTTCAGATTTATGAACCATAAAGTCTCGTTTATTTAAAAGCACTTTTCTCTCTTCGCTGACATACTCGACTACATTGTCCAGCAAATCACTGGCAGCAGAACGAGTGGCAGATACTAATTTCTTGCCCTGTCGAACCGCAAAGTGAGCGGGTGCGTCACCAATCGCTTGCGCCAAATCTTCTTCATATTCCCAACGCAATTGGCCAGCCAAACGTCCAATTAATTGGGCCAAATCTGCATCGCCCGTAATTTTGACTGCTTTGAATGCTTGCTCTTTCATACTCCCAGGGGTGGCAGTCAAATCACTTAAGGCCTTAACTGATACCTCAAGCGACAGTGTAGGACTATCCAGCTCCCTCAGAACTTCTAAACAACCAGAAGAATTAATCTCAAAACACAAACGTCCAAAGGGCAACTGGACCAGAACTGTCTTGCCAGCATGCTTTGCCAGTTCAGCACAAGCCCATGACTCTTTTCTCAAGACATGATTAATGCCACGGCAAGCAGCGCTGGCGGCAATCGTATGGGTTGAATTAGATAGTGTGTTCATAAGTGTAAAAAACCCGCACTAGTGCGGGTTTTCCAACGGAAAGTACCTAAAGCTTAAACCAACTGGGAGATACCCGCCAGTACCCAGCCTCCAGGGCCCTCTACTGGCTTACTTAGATTCCAGATTTCTGAGAAATCCGTGGCTGGAGCCCCTGGCTGCTCACAGATCATCCCGCTGAACTGAACGCTACAGAAATAATGCGCATCTGCTGTCTCAACTCCCAATAATCGAGCGTTGATTGTCACTACATCTGTTTGGTTTGCGCTATCCACACGTCCAGCCAAATCTTGCTGGATAGTGGCAAACATCTCAGGTGTAGTGAACTCGCGTAATGAAACAAGATCGCCTTGATCCCAAGCTTTTTGTAAGGTCACAAAATATTGCTTAGCATTTTCCAAGAATGTGCGCTCATCAAAACCTGGCGGCATAGTCGATTGAAAGGTTTCCGGATCTGCGCCAACACCAGCAAATGCATTCGCGGCAGGAGTAAACGCCGGCTCCTGTCTTACATTTTGATCAAAACTGGTTCGTTGTATGCCGGAGGAGGGCACATTTGAATTCTGACCAGCCCCTGACATAGCGGGCAACAATTTACGGATCACAAACATAATGACAAAACCAGCGAGCATTGCGATCAGCAGTCCAGTAATCAATGATGATGCTGCTTCACCCAAACCAAAATGAGAGAGAAGATAGCCAATTCCTAAGCCAGCAGCTAAGCCCCCCAAGATTCCACCCATGCCACCAAATCGACTAGGGGTGGGAGCTTGAGGCACTGGAGCTGGTGCCGTAGGCTGAGCTTGCTGAACTGGCTTTTGTGCGGGGGTAGCCTGTCTTTGAATTGGGGCGCTTGGAGCGCGCCCAAAACTTTTTCCGCCACCAAGACGTGCGGCATCAACGTGACCAACCGTTGCGAATATCAAAGTAAAACTTAGTAAAGCTGCTTTGAATAAATGTGTGTTCATTGTTTTTACCCCTTCATATAACTTCTTCACCGCTTTAGTTTTTAAGATCTTAAAAACTATGTAACCATTAGTATTTAATACCAATATGTAAGGCAACGATACCCCCAGTCATCCTGTGGGTTTCGACTTCATCAAAACCAACTCCTAACATCATTTCTTTTAAGGTATTTGCATCGGGATGCATGCGGATGGATTCTGCTAGGTAACGATAGCTTTCTGAGTCTTGCGCAATCTTTTCACCCAACCAAGGTAACACCTTGAATGAATAGGCGTCATATACAGGCTGCAAGAATGCATCAGGCTTAGAAAACTCGAGGACTAATACGCGACCACCCGGTTTGATGACGCGACACATTTCACCAAGCGCGACATCTTTATGGGTCATATTTCGCAAACCAAAAGCAACAGTCACCACATCGAAATGGTTATTAGGAAATGGAATTTTTTCTGCATCAAATTGCACACAAGGCAAAGCCATGCCGCGATCCAACAAACGATCACGACCTACTCCCAACATAGAGGCATTGATATCGCTTAGCCAAACTTGAGCATCCGGGTTGCGACCCCAATCTGTAGCTTTAGCAAATGCAGCAGCAAGATCTCCAGTGCCCCCAGCGATATCTAAGACCTTTTGACCAGGACGCACATTGGCTCGTGCAATAGTGATTTTTTTCCAAACACGATGTAAACCAAAAGACATTAAGTCATTCATCACATCGTATTTGCTGGCTACCGAATGAAATACCTCGGCAACCTTGCCAGCTTTTTCGGCTTCATCAACGCTTTGATAACCAAAGTGGGTTTTGCTCATTAGTGACTTCCACAAGAATGACCATGCGAGTGTCCTGACTGCACCATTGGCGCATCACGATCAAGACCTGCAGCAGCCAATTTATCTAAATGCTCTTGCCATACTTGCTCTTGGTTTTCGCACAAGAAATATAAGTAATCCCAAGAATACAAACCTGAATCATGCCCATCAGAAAAAGTGGGCTTGAGTGCGTAGTGACCAACGGGTTCAAGGTTTGCAATTAATACCTCGCGCTTACCAGTTTGCAATGTCTCTTGGCCTGGGCCATGACCCTGAACTTCTGCCGATGGAGACAGCACTCTTAATAATTCAAAAGGCAAGCGGAAAGTAGAGCCATTCTCATAAGAGAGCTCCAAGACCTTAGATTGTTGATGCACAACAATATTAGTTGGAATCATTAAACCAATACCCTTTCGATACCACCTTGGTTTGCTTTAGCAACGTAATCTTGCATCCAGTTTTCACCAAGCAATTTTTGCGCCATCTCAACCACAATGTAATCTGCAGTGGTATCACTATCTGCATCAAAGCGCGTTAAGCCTTGCAAGCAAGATGGGCAACTCGTTAATACCTTAATATCACCAGTAAAGTCGCCCTTACGTAAATCATTAGCACCTTTTTCCATTTCGATTTGCTTACGGAAACGCACCTGAGTAGAAATATCAGGACGTGTTACTGCGAGTGTTCCTGACTCACCACAACAACGATCATTCTTGGCAATGGCTTTGCCATCCTCCAACTGAATAAGCTCATTGACAGTCTTCAAAGGATCTTGCAACTTCATTGGAGAGTGGCAAGGGTCGTGATACATGTACTTGACACCCTTTACACCAGCGAGCTTAACGCCTTTCTCCGCTAGGAATTCATGGATATCGATAATTCGGCAACCTGGGAAGATTTGCTCAAACTGGTATCCGGCTAATTGGTCATAACAAGTACCGCAAGATACGACCACAGTCTTGATATCTAAGTAATTCAAAGTATTGGCAACGCGATGGAACAAGACGCGATTGTCCGTAATCATCTTCTCTGCTTTATCAAAGTCGCCATTACCCCGCTGTGGGTAGCCACAACATAAGTAACCCGGTGGCAATACCGTTTGCACTCCCACATTCCATAACATGGCTTGGGTTGCTAAGCCAACTTGAGAGAACAGGCGCTCAGAACCGCAACCAGGGAAATAGAACACCGCTTCAGTATCAGCAGATGTTGTCTTCGGATCACGAATGATTGGTACATAGTTGGCATCCTCGATGTCCAAGAGGGCGCGAGCCGTCTTCTTCGGCAAATTGCCAGGCATCTTCTTATTCACAAAGAAAATCACCTGCTCTTTAATGCTCGGCTTGCCAACGGTTGCAGGAGGATGCGCTGTTTGTTGTTTTGCAAACTTGCGGAAAATATCATTACCCAAGCGCTGCAACTTATAGCCCCAACCAATCATGGTCTTGCGAGCTAAATGGATAGACTCGGGACTCGTAGCATTCAAGAAGAACATCGATGCGGCGGTACCAGGATTAAAGCGCTGCTGTCCCATCTTGCGTAATAGGTTGCGCATATTCATCGTCACGTCACCAAAGTCAATTTTGACCGGACAAGGTGTCAAGCACTTATGACACACCGTGCAATGGGCCGCAACGTCATCAAACATTTCCCAGTGACGAATCGAAACGCCACGGCGAGTTTGCTCTTCATACAAGAAGGCTTCGATCAATAAAGAAGTGGCGAGGATCTTGTCGCGCGGGCTATAGAGCAAGTTTGCACGGGGTACATGGGTTGAGCAAACAGGCTTGCACTTGCCACAACGTAAACAATCTTTCACGCTATCAGCAATCGCACCAATATCACTTTGCTGCATGATGATCGACTCATGGCCCATCAAACCAAAGCTAGGCGTATATGCCATGCTCAGGTCGGCATGTGGCATCAACTTGCCTTTATTAAAGCGGCCTTCAGGGTCAACACGATTCTTATAGCTACGAAAGTCTTTGAGTTCAGCTTCAGTTAAATATTCAAGCTTTGTAATACCAATACCGTGCTCACCAGAAATCACGCCATCCAATGATCGCGCTAACTTCATGATGCGGTCAACTGCACGATGTGCATCTTGCAACATCTCGTAGTCATCAGAGTTCACTGGAATATTAGTATGAACGTTACCGTCTCCAGCATGCATATGCAAAGCAACGAATACACGTTTGCGCAGTATATTTTTATGAATCGCTTCGAGTTCAGCCAGAATTGGCTCAAAAGCTAAACCACCAAAAATGATGCGCAATTCAGAGCGCACTTCTTCTTTCCATGAGGCACGCAAACTGTAATTCTGCAGCTGCGGGAAATAAATATCCATCTGCGTCAGCCAGTCAGCCCAACGATGACGGACTTTTGCAATTAATTCGAGAGCCTGTTGAACACGATCGCCCAAGATTTCTGCTGTTGGAATCTCATATTCCTCATCGCCCTTGCCCAATGGCAAAGCACTCTTTTTTAAGAATGCTTCGAGACCATCGAGAACTTGTAACTTATTCTTCAGGGATAGTTCAATATTGATGCGATCAATACCATCGGTGTACTCACCCATGCGCGGCAATGGAATAACAACGTCTTCATTGATCTTAAAAGCATTGGTATGGCGGGCAATCGCAGCCGTACGCGCACGATCTAACCAGAATTTCTTACGAGCTTCCGCACTGACTGCGACAAAGCCTTCGCCAACACGCAAATTCGCCATCCGCACTACTTCACTAGTAGCAGCAGCAACAGCTTCTTCATTATCGCCAGCGATATCGCCAATCAACACCATTTTCGGCAAGCTGTTACGCTTCGATTTGGTTGAGTAGCCTACTGCGCGTAAATAACGGTCATCCAAATGCTCAAGACCAGCCAAAATGGGGCCGCCTTGTTTACTTAAGCCATCTAAGTAAGCCTTGATTTCAACAATACTTGGGATTGCTTCGCGCGCCTGACCAAAGAATTCTAGGCAAACAGTACGCATGAATTTCGGCATACGATGTAATACCCAAGTTGCGCTAGTAATCAAACCATCGCAACCTTCTTTTTGCACGCCAGGCAAACCAGATAAAAATTTATCGGTAACGTCTTTACCTAAACCCTCTTTACGGAAACGCTTGCCCTCAACCTCTAATAATTCTGTTTTCAGAATACGTTGTCCAGGCTCACTATTGCCATCAGACCAAGTAAGCTGAAAGCGCACTGTTGCAACATCATGGATCTTGCCAAGGTTGTGCTCAAGACGTTCAACATCAAGCCAATTTCCTTGAGGATCCACCATGCGCCAGCTTGCCAAGTTATCTAGAGCAGTACCCCAGAGAACGGCTTTTTTACCGCCAGCATTCATTGCAATATTGCCGCCAATACAACTTGCATCAGCAGAAGTAGGGTCAACTGCAAACACCAACCCAGCATGCTCTGCAGCGTCAGATACGCGACGAGTAACAACACCAGCACCCGTAAAGATTGTTGAAACCTCGTGAGCAACACCAGGCAGATGCTTAGATTTAACGCCACCGATATCTTGCAATTTCTCAGTGTTAATCACCGCAGACATTGCATACAGCGGAATCGCACCACCGGTATATCCTGTGCCACCTCCACGCGGAATAATCGTGAGACCCAATTCCACGCATGCTTTAACCAAACCAGGAATTTCCGATTCGTAATCTGGCTTGAGAACGACCAGCGGAAACTCAACACGCCAGTCAGTTGCATCAGTCACATGCGCTGCACGTGATACGCCATCAAAACAGATATTGTCACTAGCAGTGTGACGACCTAATTCTTTGCGAGCGCGTTTGCGGATAACCTCAACTTCTTTAAATCCATTTTCAAAATTTTCAATTGCGCGATAAGCGGCACTCAATAGAATTTCTACTTGTTCTGCAGAGTCGCCAATATTACGTTTTTTAACTTCGCCTAGGCGATGCCATAAAGCATCAATCAATTGCTGACGACGGCTAGGGCTATCTAATAGGTCGTCTTGCAAAAAGGGGTTGCGTTGAACCACCCAAATATCACCCAGGATTTCGAATAACATGCGTGCTGAACGGCCAGTTCGACGAACGCCGCGCAGCTCATTGAGAACGCGCCATGACTCCTCACCCAACAGGCGAATCACAATTTCTCGGTCAGAAAAGGAGGTGTAGTTGTAGGGAATTTCGCGAAGACGGGGGGAACCTGCCTCAGCATCCAACAACTGGTTCAAAGCTAGTGGTGCGTTCATAGCGACATATTTGATAAATAAGCATTTTAATTGAGCGAACCTGATAGTGGCAGGAAACAGAGAAAGTTGCTCCCCGAAGGGATAAACCCTTGCAAATCTAAGGGCTTAGGGGTCATCCGTGGTACGCTCATTAGATGGCAACGAACTATTTAAAGAAAATTTTATCGGCTCGCGTCTATGACGTGGCCAGAGAAACTGAACTTCAGGTCGCCCCTGAACTGACCAAACGTTTGGGCAACCAGGTCCTACTCAAAAGGGAGGATAACCAGCCGGTTTTCTCCTTCAAACTGCGTGGCGCCTACAACAAAATGGCCCATTTACCCGCTGAAGCCTTAAAACGCGGGGTAATTGCGGCTTCAGCTGGAAACCACGCACAAGGGGTAGCCCTGGCTGCCGCCAAGATGAAATGCAAAGCTGTCATCGTAATGCCGGTAACTACCCCCAGCGTCAAAATCGATGCGGTCAAAGCTCGCGGTGGCTCTTGGGTAGAAATCATCCTACATGGCGAGTCTTACAGCGACGCCTTCAAGCATTCAGAGCTCTTGGGCAAAAAACGAGGTTTGACATTCGTCCATCCATTTGACGATCCAGATGTCATTGCAGGACAAGGGACGATTGCCCATGAAATTTTTACTCAATACGAAAAACCGATTGATGCAGTTTTTGTAGCTATTGGTGGCGGTGGTTTGATTGCAGGTATTGGTGAATACATCAAAGCAGTTAGCCCTAAAACTAAAGTCATTGGCGTTCAAGCATCTGATTCTGATGCCATGAATCAATCGCTCAAAGCTAACAAACGCATTGAGATGAAAGATGTTGGTTTGTTCTCAGATGGCACCGCAGTCAAATTGGTTGGCAAAGAAACTTTCCGCATTTGCAAAAAAGTGGTAGATGAAATCATCACTGTTGATACTGATGAAATTTGTGCAGCGATTAACGATGTTTTTACCGATACCCGAAGCATTCTTGAGCCCGCTGGCGCCCTAGCCATTGCAGGCATGAAGAAGTATGTAGAGAAAAAGCGTATTAAGAAAAAAACTTTGGTGGCGGTGGCCTGCGGGGCTAATATGAACTTTAGCCGTCTGCGCTTTGTAGCAGAACGCGCAGATGTTGGTGAGTTCCGCGAAGCCGTATTTGCCGTGACCATTCCTGAAGAGCGCGGCTCTTTCAAACGCTTCTGCGAACTACTTGGAAAACGTAACGTCACTGAATTTAACTACCGGATTGGCGATCAAAGTGAAGCGCACATTTTTGTGGGTATCAGCACACAAAAAGTAGGTGATAGCGAAGCCATTGCAAAACATTTCCGCAAAGCCAAGTTTGCAACGATTGATCTCACGCATGACGAGTTAGCAAAATCTCACCTGCGTCACATGGTAGGCGGCCATTCCGTTCTTGCCAAAGATGAATTGCTCTACCGCTTTGAATTTCCAGAGCGCCCAGGTGCTTTGATGAAGTTCCTCACCAGTATGGCGCCGAACTGGAATATTAGCCTGTTTCACTACCGCAACCACGGCGCCGACTACGGCCGTATCTTGGTAGGCATTCAGGTTCCGAAGAATGAGCAGAAGAAATTCCAAAGCTTCTTAGCAACATTAGGCTACCCGCATTGGGATGAGAGCAACAACCCTGCGTATCGTTTATTTCTTAAATAAATTTAATTAAAGATGTCTTACACGCTCACCGGAAAACTCGTCGTCGCGATCTCCTCGCGCGCCCTGTTTGATTTCGAAGAAGAGAATCGCATCTTCGAATCGACCGATGACAGCGCATACATGAAGTTACAGCTCGAACGTCTTGGCGAAGCTGCGCAGAAAGGTGTGGCATTCCCGCTAGTCAAAAAGCTGCTCGCCTTTAATGAAGAAGGTGAGCAACGCGTTGAGGTAGTCATCCTCTCTCGTAACGATCCCGTCAGCGGTTTGCGCGTGTTCCGCTCTGCAGAGCATCACGGTCTGCATCTAGAGCGGGGTGTCTTTACTAGAGGTCGCCCGCCCTACCACTATCTGCGTTCATTACACGCCAATCTATTCTTATCTGCAAACGAAGATGATGTGAGAGCGACGATTGATGCTGGCTTCCCTGCAGCACGCGTCTATCCAGAGTCCAGCAAAACCGCTGAATCTCATCCCAATGAAATCCGCATTGCATTTGACGGAGACGCAGTACTTTTCTCCGATGAAGCAGAACAAGTTTTTCAGAAAAAAGGTTTGGAAGCTTTTGTAGATCACGAGAGCAAAAAAGTTGACATTCCACTGCCTCCTGGCCCATTCAAACCTTTACTCGAAGCGCTACACAGACTCCAGCGCTCAACCAGCGAAAACGGTATGCGCATTCGCACTGCATTAGTAACCGCACGCTCTGCTCCAGCACATGAACGTGCTATCCGCACATTGATGGCATGGGGTATTGATGTTGACGAAGCCATGTTCTTAGGTGGCTTGTCGAAGAGTGAGTTCTTACGAGAATTTGAACCAGACTTTTTCTTTGACGATCAAACCGGTCATTGCCAATCTGCTGCTTCAGTTGCACCAACAGGCCATGTTGTATCGGGCGTATCAAATAAACCTAAGAAGTAAGCACCAGAATACTCAATGGCAACACTACCACTCGGTCAATCTTCGAAATATCCCGATCAATATAATCCAAGTTTGCTCTTTCCAATTCCAAGAGTAGAGAACAGGAAGAAGCTTGGCATAAAAGAAGATCAAGTGCTACCGTTTGTCGGTGTTGATATTTGGAATGCCTTTGAGCTCAGCTGGCTCAATAAAAAAGGGAAGCCCCAAATTGCATTAGCGGAGTTTCAGATCCCTGCAGACTCACCAAATATGATTGAGTCCAAGTCATTTAAGCTGTATCTAAATAGCCTCAACAGCGCCCGCTTTGAAGATGAGAATGAAGTTAAAGAGCAACTCATCACAGACTTATCTGCGGTAGCTGGTAGCAAGGTCACCACGCGCATCATTCCCACAGAAGCAATCTCCAAAAAGGGGATGCAAGAGATGGGTGGGGTCTTGATGGATCGTCTTGATATCGAAGTAGACCCAACTCTCCCTGCAGACCCAAGTCTACTAGGGGTAAATGAATCCTTTGGCCCCATTGAGCAATGCCTAGTTTCGCATCTACTGAAATCAAACTGCCCGGTTACCGGACAACCAGATTGGGCTAGCGTGCAAATTCGCTATCAAGGTAGACCTATTTTGGAGGAAGGCTTATTGCGCTACCTCATTGGCTTTAGACAATTGGGTGAGTTTCATGAGCATTGTGTAGAAACGATCTTTACCGATATCAAGCGCCAGTGCAAACCTGAAAAACTGTCTGTATATGCGCGCTACACCAGACGCGGTGGCCTAGATATCAATCCATTTCGCACAGACCACAATTCGCCTTGGCCTGAAAACACCCGACACGCAAGGCAGTAAATGATTACATTAGCAGTCAAATAAAAACCCCTTGTAGGAAATCCTAGAAGGGGTTTTTGCTATTGCGGCATCCACCGCATTAATAGTTATTACTTAAAACGGGATGTCGTCATCCATTGCGCCAAGTGATGCAGCATTAGATGATGCTGGAGTAGATTGCTCAGCCGGCTTTGAGCGGCTATAGCTCTCGCCACCGTCACCACTTCCGCCTACTGGCTTGCCACCGAGCATTTGCATGGTTTCTGCAACGATCTCTGTGGAATACTTTTCTTGGCCGCTGGCGTCAGTCCATTTGCGAGTACGCAAACGTCCTTCAACATAAACCTGTGAACCTTTTTTGAGGTATTGACCAGCGATCTCTGCAAGCTTGCCAAAGAATGCAACGCGATGCCATTCTGTGGTTTCTTTCATTTCGCCAGTTTGTTTATCTTTGTAGCGATCAGATGTTGCTACTGAAATATTTGTAACGGCGTCGCCGCTTGGCATATAACGTGTCTCTGGATCACGCCCTACGTTACCTACGATGATGACCTTATTTACCGAAGCCATGTTGTCTCCCGAAGAAAATTACCACTGTTATTACTACTCAAAATAAACTGCTCGCTTTAATTTAATCTATGAAGCTGCGGTTATGTCGTTGTGGCTACATCCTTTGATTCTGTTGCTCTCGTTGGCATTTCGCCCATCGACCAGGCAATTATAAGCCAGCAAACTAAGAGCACCGCGCCCATCACAAAGACCGATAAATCGCCATGGCTATCCATTAAATAACCCCCAACAGCAGCTCCAGAAAACAGTCCAATTGACTGAGTGGTGTTGTAAACACCTAAGGCGGTACCTTTAGATTCTTTGGCAAAACGCGATACCAAAGATGGTTGCAAAGCCTCTAGTAAGTTAAAGCCTACGAAATACACTAATAGCGCAATCGCAATTGAAGTGATAGACGCGGTGTTCGTAAAAAGAATTTCTGCAATTAATAGCAACACGATTGCAAATAAAAGGATAGTGCGCAACTTCTGCTTTTTCTCACCATAAATGATGGCAGGCGCCATAAAAACAAATGACAATAGAACCACCGGCAAATAAATTTCCCAATGGGATGAAAGTGGCAGACCAGCTTGCACCAATAAGCGTGGCACCACTAAAAACATAGCCACTTGTGTTGCATGCAATACAAAGACACCCAGATTTAATCGCATTAGCTCAGGACGAAAGAAAACTTCTTTCAAAGAGGCTTGTTGAACTTTGGCTTCTGGTTTAGTGGTAGGTAAAACGTAGTAAGTCACCAGCATTGCCAATACACCAAGAATCGCCAGAACAATAAAAATTCCACTCAGACTAATCGCACGATAAATCGGCGCAGCAATAACCAATGACAGAGCAAATGACAAAGCAATACTTCCGCCCACTAAAGCCATGGCTCGAGTGCGCACCTGTTCGCGCGTTAAATCAGCCACCCAGGCAGAGATTGCAGCAGAAACTGCCCCAGCACCCATAATTCCGCGCCCAATCGCAATCCATAACAAGTCATCTTTTGCTGCGCAGATCAGCGCTCCGGCGACAAAGAGGGATAAACCCCATAAAACTACGGGTTTGCGTCCAATTCGGTCAGAAAGGCGGCCTAAAGGGATATAGAAGCCAGCCTGAACAATATTGAAGATTCCTAGGGTCAAACCCACCCAGAGAGCGTGCTCGCCACCCGGCAAGCCCCGAGCATGAATGCTAAAGACCGGCAAGAGCAAGAACAGGCCCAGCATGCGAAGGCCAAAGATGCCCGCTAAGGCCAGAGTAGATCGGAGTTCAGAAGGATTCATGGGAAAGAGCTATATTAACAAGTTACGCTAAAAAATCATGAATAACGAAATCAAGATCCGCGGTGCCCGCACCCACAACCTTAAAAACATCAATCTAGATATCCCTAGAGAGAAACTCGTCGTCCTGACTGGCTTATCTGGTTCTGGCAAAAGCTCATTGGCTTTTGACACGCTCTATGCCGAAGGTCAACGCCGCTACGTTGAATCCCTCTCTGCATATGCCCGTCAGTTTTTGCAGTTAATGGAAAAACCGGATGTCGATACGATTGAAGGTTTATCACCTGCAATCTCTATTGAGCAAAAAGCAACTAGTCATAACCCACGCTCAACTGTTGGCACCGTTACTGAAATTCATGATTACCTGCGACTACTATTTGCTCGTGCCGGCACGCCACATTGTCCTGATCATGATCTTCCGCTTGAAGCCCAAAGCGTTTCACAAATGGTCGATACCGTGCTGTCTATGCCAGAAGATACAAAGCTAATGATTCTGGCTCCAGTAGTGAGCGAGCGCAAAGGTGAATTTGTAGATCTCTTTCAAGACCTGCAGGCACAAGGCTTTGTGCGCTTTCGAGTGCGCTCAGGTGGTGGCACAGCAAACTTAGCTAAGGCAGAAATTTTTGAAGTCGATCAATTACCTGCACTTAAGAAAAATGATAAGCATTCAATTGAAGTAGTGGTAGATCGCATTAAAGTACGACCCGATATTCAGCAACGCCTTGCAGAATCTTTTGAGACAGCCTTACGTCTTGCTGATGGCAAAGCCATGATTGTGGATATGGATACGGGCAAGGAGATGATTTTCTCTAGCAAGTTCGCTTGCCCGGTTTGCTCATATTCACTGCAAGAACTGGAGCCTCGCCTTTTCTCTTTCAATAATCCTATGGGCGCCTGTCCATCCTGCGATGGTCTTGGACATCAATCCTTCTTTGATCCTAAGCGCATCGTGGCGCATCCTGACTTATCGCTAGCCTCCGGTGCAATTAAAGGTTGGGATCGTCGCAATCAGTTCTACTTCAAGCTATTGCAGACCCTTGCTAAGCACGGTGGCTTTGATGTGGAAAAACCATTTGAGTCCTTGAGCAAGAAACAACAAGATCTTATCTTGCTAGGTTCTGGCGATGTCACCATTCCTTTTGAATACATCAACGAGCGTGGCAAGAACAGTATTCGTGAGCATGCCTTTGAAGGTATCGTGGCCAATTTTGAACGTCGATATCGCGAAACCGATTCTGTCACTGTGCGCGAAGAGCTTGCGCGCTATCAAAATATCCAAACCTGTCCAGAATGTAATGGCAGCCGTTTACGCAAAGAAGCACGGTTTGTCAAAGTAGGCGAAAAGAAGCAATCGCGAGCCATTTATGAGATCAGTGCACTGCCGCTCAAAGAAGCGAAAGAATATTTCGAAGCACTTGAGCTGAAAGGCGCCAAAAGAGAAATCGCAGACAAGATTGTTAAAGAAATCGGCGCCCGTCTACGCTTCCTTAATGACGTTGGGCTTGATTACCTCTCTTTAGAGCGAAGCGCGGACACCCTATCTGGCGGCGAGGCGCAACGTATTCGCCTGGCAAGCCAGATTGGCTCTGGCTTAACTGGTGTGATGTATGTATTAGATGAGCCTTCTATTGGTTTACATCAACGCGACAACGATCGCCTAATTGGCACACTCAAACACCTCCGCGATTTAGGCAATAGCGTATTGGTGGTTGAGCACGACGAAGATATGATTCGTGCATCAGACTGGGTAATCGATATCGGTCCTGGTGCTGGTGTTCATGGCGGTGAAATTGTTGCTGAAGGTACGCCCGCTGAGGTGGAAGCCAATCCAAAATCGCTCACTGGCGCATACCTTTCTGGCCGAGAAGCCATTCAAGTTCCACAAAAACGTATTCCAGTCAATGATCGCTTTCTAGAAATCATTGGAGCACGTGGTAATAACTTGCAATCTGTGCATGCAAAGATTCCGGTTGGCCTCTTAACTTGTGTCACTGGTGTATCAGGCTCAGGCAAGTCAACCTTGATTAATGACACCCTGCATCATGCAGTGGCACAGCATCTCTATGGCTCTAACGCAGAACCTGCAGCACACGATGCAATGAAAGGTCTAGAGCACTTTGATAAGGTGATTAGTGTCGATCAATCACCGATTGGCAGAACACCGCGCTCCAACCCTGCTACCTACACTGGCCTCTTTACGCCAATTCGTGAACTCTTTGCAGGCGTTCCGGCAGCGCGTGAGCGTGGCTATGAAGCTGGTCGCTTCTCCTTTAACGTCAAAGGCGGTCGTTGCGACTCTTGCGAAGGTGATGGCGTTCTTAAAGTAGAGATGCACTTCTTACCAGATGTTTATGTGCCTTGTGATGTCTGTCATGGCAAGCGATATAACCGCGAGACTTTAGATATCCGCTACAAAGGCAAGAACATTCATGAAGTACTTTCGATGACTATCGAACAGGCGCATGAATTCTTCGAGGCTGTACCCGTCGTTAAGCGCAAACTCAAAACATTGCTAGATGTTGGCTTGGGCTATGTGAAGCTTGGGCAAAGTGCAACAACGCTATCAGGTGGCGAAGCGCAACGCGTGAAGTTATCGCTGGAGCTCTCTAAACGAGATACTGGTAGAACTCTATATATTCTCGATGAACCAACTACAGGTTTGCACTTCCATGACATTCAACTTTTGCTTACAGTAATTCAGACGCTAAAAAAACAAGGCAATACGATTGTCATCATCGAGCACAACTTAGATGTGATTAAGACTGCCGATTGGATTATTGACTTAGGTCCTAAGGGTGGGGCTGGTGGGGGTCAGATTATTGCTACGGGAACGCCTGAGGATGTAGCTAAGAATGAAGTGAGTTTTACTGGTCACTACTTGGCACCATTACTGGATCGTAAACCCGTCGCCGCCAAGAAAAAGAAATAGTCAAAACACCGTGAACAATCTCAGAGTAATTTAGCTTCAGCCAAGTCGGTTGCTTCTGAATTACCTGAGATCACCAAAATATCATTAGCTTCCAGGGTCAAGTCCGGCATCAGCACAAGTTTGGCGTAATCTGCATTTCGGCCTTTGCGACGGACCGCCTGCACGCTCACCCCTTCATTTTCAAGTTGAAGTTCACCCAGTGTTTTGCCTACCGCTTGAGAATTGGGCAAAAGGGTGATCGAATGCAAACGCCAAGATTCGTTTGAACCAAAATCATCATCCCCGGCACCCCGGAAATAGCCTCGCAACAAGCTATAACGCTCTTCACGTGCAGTCGTAATGCGCCGAACCACCTTACGCATGGGGACGCCCATAATCAGTAGCACATGTGAAGCAATCATGAGGCTGCCCTCAATCAATTCAGGAACTACTTCTGTAGCACCTGCCGCTTGAAGCTTAGCGATATCCGCATCATCTCTAGTGCGCACTAGCACCGTCATACCTGGGCGCAAATGCTCAACCTGACGCAGCACACGCAAACTGGCAGCAGTATCGGCATACGTAATGACAACTGTCTTAGCCCTCGAGAGGCCAGCAGCAACTAAATAATTTTCTCGACTGGCATCGCCATATACAACATTGTCGCCAGCAGCCGCTGCTTCCTTCACACGATCAGGATCTAAATCCAGTGCGATATATGGAATCTTTTCCTGATCGAGCATACGAGCCAAGCTTTGACCAGAACGACCAAAACCACAAATGATGACGTGATTCTCATTACGTACGCTCTTTGCAGCAACGCGTGTTAATGCGAGCGATTGCAACAACCACTCATTACTTGAGAAACGCATCGCAATTCGGTCGCTGTATTCCACTAGGAATGGCGCGCAGAACATCGATAGCAACATGGCTGCAAGCACTGCTTGACTCAAGACGAGATCAATCAAATCCAAGCCATCAATTTGAGTCAGTAATACGAAGCCGAATTCACCCGCTTGAGCAAGGCAAAGCCCAGTCCTAATGGAGATGCCAGGGCTTGATCCAAAAGCCCTAGAGAGCAATGCAATCAAACCAAACTTAAATACCAATGGGCCAATCAACAATAACAGCACTAACAGCCACTGCTCACGAATGACGTTGAAGTCTAGCAACATGCCAATCGTAATAAAGAAGAGCCCCAATAAAACATCGCGGAATGGTTTAACGTCTTCTTCAACCTGATGGCGATAAGGTGTTTCAGAAATTAACATGCCAGCCAAAAATGCACCGAGTGCCAAAGACAAACCAAAATGCTCTGTTAAGCCCGCCATACCGAGCACGATCAGCAAGAGATTGAGCATGAATAATTCTTGCGAGCGCAGCTTAGCAACCAATCTAAACCAACGGCTCATAAGCGATTGACCAATAAAGAAGATCAAAGTCAATGCAATCGTGATTTTGATAGATGCCGTAGTGAGGGCCACAAAAAGATCTTTAGGATTTTTTCCTAAAGAGGGCAACAAGATCAATAAGAAGACCACTGCCAAATCCTGGAATAACAAAATACCCACTACATTTCGACCATGTTCTGTTTCCAATTCAGATCGATCAGACATCAGTTTTGTCACAATCGCAGTAGAGGACATGGCTAAAGCACCACCTAAAGCAATCGCCGCCTGCCAAGAGATTGGATAAATCCAGTTCATCAAAAGGCTAGCAGGAACTGCCAACAGCATGGTTAAAACCACCTGACTACCGCCTAGACCAAACACGATGTTCCGCATTGACCTCAACTTATGGAGATTAAATTCCAAACCGATCGAAAACATTAAGAAAACTACCCCGAACTCGGCCAAATACTTGACTGTGGATGAGTCGTTTGCCAAAGCTAGGGCATTAGGCCCAATCAACACGCCAATGGCCAAATAGCCCAAAATAGGGGGTAAGCCAAAATAGCGGAAAATAACCACTCCGGCCACACCCGAGGCCAGGAGAATGAGGGTTAATTGAAGGACTGACGGCATATACTTA
This sequence comes from Polynucleobacter wuianus, assembly GCF_001659725.1. NCBI lineage: Bacteria > Pseudomonadati > Pseudomonadota > Betaproteobacteria > Burkholderiales > Burkholderiaceae > Polynucleobacter > Polynucleobacter wuianus. The sequence continues at coordinate 2,076,929 of NZ_CP015922.1, forward strand.
CTCGATGATAGCTAAGACTCGTGAACGTACCCTAAAGCTTGCGCGCGATACCCTCACTATTGAGGCTGCTGCACTGCAAACGATGCGTGATCGCCTAGAGGGCGTCAACGCTGATGCGCTGGTACACGCAGTTCAATTACTACTCGACTGCAAAGGCAGAATTGTGGTTTCTGGAATTGGCAAATCTGGGCATATTGCCCGCAAAATTGCAGCCACCTTTGCATCCACCGGCTCACCGGCTTTTTTTGTTCACCCGGCAGAAGCAAGCCATGGTGATTTAGGAATGGTTACCAGAGATGATGTTTTTGTAGCACTCTCAAATTCTGGTGAGACCGAAGAATTACTCACCATTGTGCCTATCGTAAAACGCACTGGCGCAAAACTGATTGCTCTTACTGGCGCTCCGGATTCTTCGCTTGCGAAATTGGCAGATGCCCATTTAGATACGAGCGTAGAAAAAGAAGCGTGCCCCCTTAATCTTGCCCCAACTAGCAGCACAACTGCTGCCCTAGCAATGGGCGATGCCTTAGCTGTTGCCTTGTTAGATGCTCGCGGATTTCAGGCGGAAGATTTCCAGCGCTCACATCCAGGCGGACGCTTAGGTCGCAAACAACTCATACATGTTAGCGAAGTCATGCGCAGCTTTGATGACACCCCAAAGATCTCTATTCAAGCATCACTACAAGAGGCTTTACAGGAGATGACTGCTAAGCGCATGGGTATGGTAGTGACATTAGATGACAAGCAAAAAGTATTTGGGATTTTGACTGATGGTGATTTGCGTAGGCTCTTGGAAAAAAATACCAATCTGACCAGCATTACATTACAGAATGCAACTACGGCTAGCCCCCGCACCATTCCACCTGAACTCTTGGCAGAAGAAGCTATTGAAATGATGGAAAAACATCGCATTAATCATTTAGTGGTTACTGATAAAGATAGCCGCCTATTGGGCGCATTAAATCTACACGACCTCTTTGCAGCCAAGGTAATTTAATACCGTTGTTGATTGAAACTCATGCCTAGCGCCTTTAATACTCACAATACCAACCCACTATCCCAGTACCCCCAAGCCTGGGAGCGTGCAGGCAAAATCAAGTTGCTTGTTTTAGATGTCGATGGTGTGCTCACTAACGGCCAGGTATGGATTGGTGCTGATGGCAAAGAATCTTTGAAGGCCTTTGACATTCAGGATGGCTTAGGCATCAAACTTCTAGAACAATGCAATATTCCAACAGCAATCATTACTGGTAGAAACTCCAAGATGGTCTTAGCTCGTTGTGATGAGTTGGGCATCAAGCAGGTTCACATGGGTGTTGAAAATAAGGCACTGGCTTTAAAAGAAGTTCTAAAGAAGCTTAGTCTTAAAGCGAGTGATTGCGCCGTGATGGGCGATGATTGGCCAGATCTCGCAATGATGAAAAATGCCGGTTTGCGAATTGCACCAGCACAGGCACATGAATCTGTTAAAGAGTTTGCGCATTTTGTCACTACACATACTGGTGGTAATAGCGCTGTACGCGAAGCATGTGACCTCATCCTAAAAGCCCAAAACCACTTCGATGAGTTGCTCAGCAAGGCTCGCCAGTAAATAATGCAATTGAATTCTCAACGAATCAAAATCAGCCTTACACGCACGCTATTGCGCCTTATGCCATTGATATTGATGGGAGCTTTAACTCTCATGACTTTTTGGTTGGTCCAGAAAAATACTCCCCCAGAAAGCTCAATGCTTGAGCGCGTTCGTCTACACGAGCCTGACTACATTATTAAAGACGGAACGCTCTCAGCCTTGAATGAGCAAGGCAGCACCAAATATCGAGTATTAGGCAATAAAGTCATTCACTATGACGATGATGCCTCGATTGATATTGAACAGCCCCGCATGCGTCTATTTCAGCCAGATAAAGCACCTGTGACCGTGAAGTCTAATACTGGACACCTAGATGGTGATCTCACCATCCTGGAGCTCTTTGATAACGCCTCTATCTTTCGACCAGCCCAAGCTGCAACCGCTACGGAGCCTGCAACGCTGCGGATGCTGGCTTCCTCTAGCTATTTCAAGGTCTTGATTAACGACGATATTGTTGAAACTGATCGACCCATCACACTAGAGCAGGGCATGTCGATCATGCACTCTACTGATGGTGGCATCTTCGACAATATTCAGCAGAGCATGACACTTTCAGGACAAGTTAAAGGTCGTATTGAACGTGCTCCGCGGAGTGCTCAATAATATGTTCACAATAAATCGCCTTGCTCATTTTGGAATATTTCTGGGCGCCTTAACACTGGGCAACTTTGCTCATGCAGAAAAAGCAGACCAAGATAAACCTATCATTTTTGAGGCGGAAAAAGTTTCCGTAAATGACGTTCAACAGATTTATGACCTCAAAGGCCAAATCCTATTAATTAAAGGCAGTATCGTTGTGACAGGTGATGATGGACATATTCAGGTAGATCCAGAGGGTTACGAATATGTCGATATCAAAGGATCACCTGATACAACAGTCAGCTTTAGACAACGACGAGAAGGCCCTGCAGATGAGTACATGCAAGGTAATGGTACGCAGATTACTTACAATGCAAAAACAGAAGTATTGACCATTATCGGTGATGCCAGTCTAAAACGCTCACTCAATATGCAGATGCTCGACCAACTGCAAGGCTGGAAAATTGAGTACGATGATATTACTGAGCGCTATCGTGTAACACCCCCTGCAAACTCAAAACCAGAGGATCTACCCTTAGCCCGAGCAATCCTTTCACCAAGAAGAAAAGCCACATTAGAGAAATGACAACGGATTTAGCTCAAAACACTTCCACGCCAACACTGAGTGCTCACAATCTCCAGAAGCGCTATGGCTCTAGAACAGTAGTTCGAGATGTTTCAGTTGAGGTGAAATGTGGTGAAGTAGTTGGACTGCTGGGCCCCAATGGCGCAGGTAAAACAACCTCGTTCTACATGATCGTAGGTTTGGTTCCGCTTGATGCAGGTCGCATTATTTTGGATGGTGCTGATATCACTCACCTACCCATTCATGAGCGTGCTCGTATGGGTCTGTCTTACCTTCCGCAAGAGGCGTCTGTTTTTAGAAAACTCAATGTGGCTGAAAATATTCAAGCTGTACTTGAGCTACAAGTTCAAGGTGGCAAGCGATTAACCAAAGGGGAAATTGCTGACCGCTTAGATGAACTATTAGGCGAGCTACAAATTAGCCACCTGCGCAATAATCCAGCACTTTCTCTTTCCGGTGGCGAGAGACGTCGTGTGGAAATCGCCAGAGCCTTAGCCTCTCAGCCAAAATTTATCTTGCTAGATGAACCCTTTGCTGGCGTTGACCCTATTGCCGTTGGGGAGATTCAGCGTATTGTGCGTTTCTTGCGAGATCGTCAAATAGGTGTTTTGATCACCGACCATAACGTTCGCGAAACCTTAGGGATCTGCGACCACGCCTACATCATCAGCGAAGGAAGCGTTCTAGCAGAAGGCAAGCCCGACCAAATTATTCAAAATGATGCGGTTCGTCGAGTCTATCTAGGCGAAAACTTCCGGATGTAAGCCGGACAAGACATCTGTCCGTATAAGTCATAAAAAGTGGTTTTCCCTCTTGGTTTTCAGCAAAATCGCTGATACGCTGGAGGTTCATGGTTCATTTTCCAAAAAAAACAGCTCAAAAATTACAGGGGCTTGCTGCGCACCCCGGGTATAGCTATGCGCACGCGTTGATATAAGGAGTTGCTCATGAATTTAAAAATTAATAGCCGTCATGTAGAAGTTACCCCTGCTATGCGTACGCACCTTGAGGCTGGGATGGCCAAAATTCGTAAGCACTTCGATCACGTCATAGATGCATCCGCTTTTTTAGTAGTCGATAACGCTAAAGAAAAAGATCTGCGCCAAAGCGCTGAGATCACGATTCACCTCAAAGGCAAGGAACTGTTCGCCGAAGCACACAACGCTGACCTCTATCACGCTATGGATGCGGTGGTTGATAAGCTGGAGCGCCAAGTCGTGAAACATAAAGAAAAAATTCAAGATCATCATCACGAAAAGCATTTTGAGTAATCCTGACTGTCAGGACACCTATAATCATCTGTAATGAATGCCCTGACCAATCTTTTTGCCCCTGACTGCATTGCATTAGATAACTCTGCTAAAAACAGAGCTGATGCTTTTGCAGCTGCTGGGGAACTATTTACTAAACAAGTTGGCATTGATGCAACCGCAGTGATAGAGTTTCTCGATGCTCGCGAAGATCTAGGCTCAACTGCTTTAGGTGCTGGAGTCGCTATTCCTCATGGTCGCGTTAAAGGCCTAAAGCAACCATCTGCTGCTTTTATGAGGCTCAAAGAGCCTATCGAGTTTGCAGCCCCTGATAATGAGCCCGTTTCGATTCTCATTTTTTTGCTGGTTCCAGAAAAAGCTACTCAGCAGCATTTAGAAATTCTCTCTTCTATCGCACAACTATTATCCGATGCAGATGCAAGGGAAAAATTAGCCACCGCCACTGATCCGAACAAAGTCTATGAACTCTTACAGCAGTGGGGAAGTGCAAAATGACCCAGCCATTACTCCTTGACGGAGTAACTGCTCAGCAGATTTTTGACGACAACGTTTCTGATCTAAAGCTCTCTTGGATCGGCGGTCTTGAAGGCGCCGATCGTACCTTTCCGCCTGAAGCGGTTAAAGCGGCTGCCGCCAGTTCAGACTTAGTTGGTCACTTAAATTTAATTCACCCAAGCCGTATCCAAATTTTTGGTGAACAAGAGGTGGATTACCATGCAGCACTTGAGCCAAAACAAAAGCAAGAGCAGATCGCTAGCCTCATTTCTAAAACGCCACCTTGTGTCATAGTGGCAGACGGCAAGGCTGCCGATCCAGATTTGCAACTTTTTTGTCAGCGCTCATCTACGCCACTATTTACGACCCATATTTCTGCTGCAGAAGTTATTGACCATCTGCGTACTTATCTCACCAAAATTGGTGCCCCGCAAATTACGATGCACGGGGTGTTCATGGATATTTTGGGCCTAGGCGTTTTACTAACTGGAGAGTCTGGGCTTGGTAAAAGTGAATTGGGTCTGGAACTCATTTCTCGAGGACACGGCTTGGTGGCGGATGACGCTGTTGACTTTTCACGCCTTGGCCCAGATTACATTGAAGGTCGTTGCCCAGTCATTTTGCGCAACCTACTGGAGGTTCGTGGCCTTGGCTTGTTGGATATTCGAACCATTTTTGGCGAAACAGCGGTTCGGCGTAAATTAAAGCTACGCCTGATTGTGCAGCTGGTTCGCAGAACCGATGGTGAGTTTGAAAGACTACCGCTTGAGGCTCAACATATCGATGTTCTCGGCATTCCAATTCGGACTGTCAAAATTCAAGTGGCGGCTGGACGCAACTTGGCAGTTCTTGTTGAGGCCGCAGTTCGCAATACGATTTTGCAATTGCGTGGCATTGACACCCTCAAAGAGTTTATTGAGCGACAGCGCGTTCAAATGAATGCGGAAGCAGACTCCATCAAATCCCAAGGGCGACTACTCTAAGCCATGCAAATTAATCTGATTACCGGAATCTCAGGCTCGGGTAAATCAGTTGCCTTAAGGGCTTTTGAGGACGCAGGCTACGACTGCGTAGATAACCTACCAGTCTCATTACTAGAAAACCTCATTACTACTCTTGTAAATGAAAAAAGTGAGCGAGTGGCTGTTGCCATCGATGCACGGCGCGGTCAATCTATTGCGCAGCTTCCATCTATTCTCGAAAATCTCAAGCGTGATCACCAAGTACGTATCGTCTTCTTAAATGCGGATACCAACACATTGGTTCAGCGTTTTTCAGAAACACGTCGCCGACACCCCTTGTCAACTAATGCAAAGCAAACTCAATCTGCGACCTTGATTGAAGCAATTGATAAAGAGCGCAGCCTCTTAGAGCCTCTGCGCGCACAAGCTCACAGCATCGACACTAGCAATCTTCCTGCTCATGCCCTACGCTCTTGGATCCAAGATCTCCTTAAAGACAAGCCAGCTGGCTTGACAGTCATTTTTGAATCCTTTGGTTTCAAAAAGGGGGTGCCCAGCGAAGCCGACCTTGTGTTTGATGTTCGTTGCCTACCCAACCCCCATTACGACAAAGTCTTGCGGCCTCTGACAGGCAATGACATACTCGTTAAAGAATTTCTGGAAAAAATCCCTGAAGTTATCAGTATGGAAACTGACATTACGCAATTTATTGATAAATGGCTGCCGCACTATATTGCTGATGGACGGAGTTATTTAACCGTTGCTATTGGCTGTACTGGCGGCCAACATCGCTCAGTCTATTTAGTCAACCGAATCAGCGAACACTTCCGCGCTCAAAAAGATTTGATGGATCTACAGCTTAATTTTTTAGATCGCCACCGCGAGCTAGACTCAATCCCTGCAGCAAAACTTTAATTGGCTGCGGTAGACCGTAGCGCCCCAATTGTTTTAAGGGTACCCACTTGAGTTTTTCGTTTCCAGGCTCGACGAGTTTTGAGGTACTCACATACCAAATCTGCATCCATAAGCGTCGATGAGTAAACACATGCTTAATTTGAGGGCCAGCCTGGGCAGTCTTACAAACCCTCAGCCACGGGGAGGCCTTCTCTTCCGGCAAAGCTGCTGCAAATAAATTTTGAATACTTGGAGTGGTTTTTCTAGAGGGGGATTTGGCTACCCAGACAGATTCCGGTAAAGACCATAAGCCACCCCAAATCGCTTTACTCGGACGCTTTTGCAACAGAATAGAATTGCCTGATCGAATTAAGAGCATATCGCAATCAAACTCAGGCGACTTTGCTTTCACTATTTTTTGTGGCAATGACAACACTTGATTGCTCAAATTTGCTTGGCAAGATTTTTCAAATGGACACTTTTTTTCATGACCGAGACAAACCGGTTTGCGGGCAGTACACCAGGTAGCACCAAAGTCCATCAACGCTTGGGTATAAACCGGCATATCTTTTGGTTTTACAGGCAAGATATCTGTAGCCAATTTCCATAAGCGATCATTTATCACCTTCTCTTGCATTGCACCCTCTACACCAAATAAGCGCGCCAAAATTCTTTTGACATTGGCATCGAGAATGGGTGCTCTTTTATGAAAAGCAAATGCAGCAATTGCACCCGCGGTTGAGCGCCCAATACCCTTGAGTTGTTCGAGCATTACTGGATCACTTGGAAACTGCCCTCCAAACTCTTTCATTACTTGCTGCGCACAGGCATGCAAGTTTCGTGCCCGCGAGTAGTATCCAAGTCCAGCCCATTCTGCCAACACATCATCAATATGGGCCTTAGCTAATTTTTGAACCGTGGGGAAACGTTTCATAAAGCGGGGGTAGCGCTCTAGCACCGTAGCAACTTGGGTTTGTTGCAACATGACCTCTGAAACCCATACCGCGTAAGGATCTCGATTGCCTTGCCAAGGTAGGCCAGAGCGCCCACTACGCGCATGCCAGGCAATCAAATTTTCAGAAAATGTCGTGATCAGCGTTTTTGACATGTGGGGCAAAAATAGGTTGAACGCTGACCCTGAACAATTTGTTTGATTGGTGTTTTGCAAATCTTACATGGCTGATCTTTGCGATCATAGACTTTGGTTTGCACCATGAAGTGACCTGGATCGCCATCACTGTTTACAAAATCTTTCAAAGTACTGCCGCCTGCCGCAATCGCTTTTTTCAAAATCAACCTCACAGCTTCAGCAAGGCGAGAGCATTGGGGACGTGTGAGTTTTCCTGCGGCCTTTGCAGGATTTATACCTGCCTCAAACAAACTTTCAGAGCAATAAATATTGCCAACCCCAACTACCGATTGCCCAGCCAAGAGAAATTGCTTGACCGCAATACTTCGCTTGCGAGATGTCTTATACAAAATATCCGCACCTAGCTCTCCAGCAAACTCTGGTGAAAAAGGCTCCACCCCTAACTTTTGCAACAGGGCATTTTTTTCTATCGGTCCTTTTGTTTTTGGATGCCATAAGACTGCGCCAAATTTCCTAGGGTCATGCAAGCGCAAGCTCAACTTTCCAAACTCTAAAGTGACGCGATCATGCAACTTCAAAGGTTCAGTACTTGGCAAAACACGTAAAGTGCCAGTCATTCCCAAATGTACCAACACATAACCTGTATCCAGTTCAATTAAGAGGTACTTTCCACGCCTTTCAATACCGCGCACTTTTTGGCCTGGCAAAATTTTTGATAGGGTTTTAGGGACAGGCCAACGTAAGCGCCCGTCAAGGACCTTAACGGCACTAATACTTCGCCCCTGAAGGTGAGGGGCAATTCCTAGTCGAGTAACTTCAACTTCTGGGAGCTCTGGCATAAATCAATTGTAAATTCGCAGATTAGAATGTGCTCATGAGCCAATATTTACTGAAATCCTATCTCAACGGATTTTTACTCCTTGTCATCGCTTGTACAGGCAGCCTTTCGGGATATGTTGCTGCGCAAACGGATGAGGCGCAAACTGGCCAAGCAGTTTTTGAGGTGCTGGCTTCCGAGATTGCCTTACAAAGAGGTGAAGCGGGCCTGGCTTATGGCACCTATCTGGAAATGGCGCGCCAATACAAAGATACTCGCCTAGCTCAAAGGGCAATGGAAATTGGTATTGCTGGAGGATCGCCTGAGCTAGCTTTGAATGCCGCAAAACTCTGGGATAGCTTGTCGCCCGCCTCCCAAACCAAGCCCAAGGAAGTTCTGATCACTTTACTGGTCTTAAGCAATCGTTGGTCTGATGCAGTCAAGCCAGCCATTGCCTTACTCCGTCAGCAATCCCCTGCAGAGCAAGAAAATACACTCTTGCAACTACAAGCCTTACTTGCCAAAGCTAAAGATGAGTCGGAAGCTTTGCGAGCTTTCTATGAAATTACTTCTACTGCAAAACCTGCCCCCAAAGATCCTGCGTTGCTCTACACCTATGCGATGTCAGCAGAAAAGATTGGCCGTTTAGATGTGATGGAGAAAACCCTGCGTGAAATCTTGCGCAAGAATCCGAACGATGCGAATTCATTAAATGCTCTAGGTTACTCACTAGCCGACCGAAATATCAAATTACCTGAAGCATTTGCGCTCATTAATAAAGCACATCAACTCTCACCTAAAGATAATTTCATTTTAGATAGCTTGGGTTGGGTCAACTTCCGTCTTGGAAAAAATGAACTGGCTTTAGAGCAACTACAGCAAGCATTCAGAATGAAGCCTGAAGCGGATATCGCGGCACACACTGGCGAGGTTTTATGGGTAATGGGTCGTCGCACTGAGGCTGAAGAGATGTGGCAGCAAGGTCAAAAATTAGATGCCAATAATCCCACCCTCAAAGAAACCTTAAAGCGCTTAAAACCTGATTGGTCTAATACAGATCAAGTTGCACAAGGCTCATGGGACGGACGTTTCGCCGTTAAAGTAACGGGACTAACAGACGCTCAAAACCAAGGGGGGTCTGGTGGCTTCACGCTGACCCAGGAACAACTAAAGGATGTCTTAGAAATTCGTAACCCCGTCGGTGGCTCTATTGCCAAAATTACTATTGAGCCTGGGGAAGCAACGCTAGAGCGCGATGGCCAAGTCATTACTGCGATTGATGCAGATACTCTAGTTCAAAACGCATTAGGACTGCCACTGCCTGCGCGCGGTTTATCAAACTGGCTTCGAGGCGAAGTAAGGCCTGGCGGTGAAGCAAGTGTAGAAAGAAATGTAAAAGGCCAAGTGAGCAAAATAATTCAAGATGGTTGGAACTTGGTTTACACCTGGAACGATAAAAATCGTCTTGAAAAGTTAACAATGACTCGTAGCTCTAACATTGGGTCGATTGATATCCGCCTCGTATTTGATCAAGCCAATGAGTGATGCATTTAAAGACTCTCTAACGCTACGCTCACCAGCTAAGCTCAACTTATTTCTCCACATTGTTGGACGCAGAGCAGATGGCTATCATTTGCTGCAATCTGTATTTCAATTGATTGACTGGTGTGACACTGTCAGCCTCAAAAGAATTCCAGAAAATGAGATTCGTCACATCAACCCAATCCCTGGTGTAAAGCCTGAAGACGATTTGGTTGTAAAGGCCGCGAATTTATTAAAAGATTTTTGCAAAATTAAAATTGGCGCTGAGATAATTCTCAAAAAAGATATTCCGATGGGCGCCGGATTAGGTGGTGGCTCATCTGATGCAGCCACTACTCTGATTGGCCTAAATCACCTCTGGAATCTCCATCTCGATCAAAAAACGCTTTGCGATCTGGGCCTCAAACTTGGTGCTGATGTGCCTTTTTTTATCTTTGGAAAAAATGCGTTTGTTCAGGGAATTGGCGAAGAAATACAAGAAATTACCTTGGATAGTCGCCAGTTTTTAGTCATGTTCCCAAATCAGGGAATTGCCACCAAGAGTATTTTTCAAGACCCCGAATTGACCCGAGATCATGGTCAGATTACAATTGATGGCTTTCTTGCATCGCCATGGTCAGATCTTTCAAACGATTGTCAGGCGGTAGCGATGCGGATTTGTCCTGAAGTGAAGCAAGCTTTGGATTGGATTAGTCAGGCGGTACCGGGCTCAGAGCCCCGTATGTCAGGCTCTGGAAGTAGCGTTTTTGTAGTCTTAGACCCTAAGACTGATGTCGCAAAACTGGAAAATCTTCTACAAAATCTTCCTAAGGGGTGGATAGGTCGGGTTGTTCGGGGGCTAAATAAAAATCCCGCTTACAATTTGATTTCTTCAGAATGATCCGTAGGGGAATCGCCAAGCTGGTTAAGGCACTGGATTTTGATTCCAGCATGCGAAGGTTCGAATCCTTCTTCCCCTGCCAAATACTGTAGAAACGACAAAGATAACCTTTTGACCCTACAAAATCCTTAAGACTATGTCCCCCACAAACTCAGATTTATTGACTTTATTTACAGGCAACGCAAATCCGGTTTTGGCTCAGGCTGTAGCCAAAGAACTCAAGTTGCCGATGGGCAAAGCCTTTGTAGGTCGTTTCTCAGACGGTGAAATCCAAGTAGAAATTCAAGAAAACGTCCGCGGCAAAAATGTCGTGGTGATTCAATCAACCTGTGCGCCAACGAACGACAGCTTGATGGAACTGATGATCATGATTGATGCTCTAAAGCGAGCATCAGCAAGCCGTATAACCGCAGTGATTCCTTACTTCGGTTATGCACGCCAAGATCGCCGTCCGCGTTCTGCCCGTGTTGCCATCTCTGCCCGTATCGTGGCAAATATGCTGCAATCAGTGGCTGGTATTGAACGTGTCCTCACAATGGATCTCCATGCCGACCAAATCCAAGGTTTCTTCGATATCCCCGTAGACAACATTTACGCCTCCCCTGTCTTACTGGCAGACCTAGAAGCACAAAAGACTAAAAAAGATCTGATTATTGTTTCACCAGACATCGGTGGCGTAGTCCGCGCCCGTGCCATGGCAAAACAATTGGGTACAGATTTGGCGATTATTGATAAACGCCGACCTAAGGCCAACGTATCCGAAGTAATGCACCTGATCGGCGAAGTAGAAGGCCGCCATTGCGTGATTATGGATGACATCATTGATACCGGTGGAACGCTTTGTAAGGCTGCTGAAGCGCTTAAAGAGCGTGGCGCAAAGGGTGTTACAGCTTACTGTACCCATGCTGTCCTATCAGGTGGAGCTGTGGCCCGTATTGCTGCCTCTGAATTGGACGAGCTGGTAGTCACAGACACCATCCCATTGACTGCAGAAGCTGCAAAAGTAGGCAAAATCCGCCAGTTGACCGTAGCTCCATTGCTAGCCGAGACCCTTTCTCGCATCAGCAAAGGTGACTCCGTCATGTCCATGTTTGCTGAATAAGCCGAAAAACTCCGTTTTACCCCGTTTTTTGGTAGTTTTAGGTCGTTTGTAGGCAAAAATCTCCATTCCCACGATATAATCGAAGGCTTTTCTGTTTGGTCGCGAACGGAAATTAACCTTAAAAGGGAATTTAATATGAAAGTTGTAGCCTTTGAAAGAAGCGTACAGGGAACGGGTGCGAGCCGCCGTCTGCGCAATTCCGGAAAAACTCCGGGAATCGTTTACGGTAGTAAAGATCCAGCCTTGGTCATTGAGTTAGACCATAACGCGTTGTTCCATGCTCTCCGCAAGGAAGCATTCCACTCATCTATTTTGGATTTGGAAATTGCTGGCAAAACACAAAAAGTGTTGTTGCGCGATTACCAGATGCATCCATTTAAACCATTGGTTTTGCACATTGACTTCCAGCGCGTATCTGCTACCGAGAAAGTTCACATGCGCGTTCCATTGCACTTCACTAATGCTGAGACTTCAGCTGCTGTGAAATTACAAGGCGCTGTTGTAAGTCACATCCTCAATGACATCGAAGTTTCCTGCTTACCAGCAGACTTGCCAGAGTTCATTGAGGTGGACTTGAGCAAAATCGAAGTGGGTCATTCTGTTCACGCTAAAGACCTTACGTTGCCAAAAGGTGTTAGCTTGGTATTACACGTCGAGCAAGAGAATCCAGTACTTGCAAACGCACGTATTCCAGCTGTTAAAGCCGCTGAGACTGAAGAAGCTGCTCCTGCAGCAACCGCAGCTCCAGCAGCCGCACCTGCTGCTGATGCAAAGGACAAGGCTTAATTATTAAGCTATCTGTTTGCGAAGAAAGCCCGCGCAAGCGGGCTTTTCTTTTATCTCCGTTCTCTTTTTGTAGAAATCGCCTGATATCTTTACACTCTCACCATGACTAAATTAATTGTTGGCCTAGGAAATCCAGGCGATGAACATGAGGAAGATCGGCATAATGCTGGCTTCTGGTTTGTCGACGCTCTCGCAAAACAATTAAGCGCCCGCTTTGAATCAGAAAAACGTTTTCATGGAAAAGTGGCGAAAGCAAAATGGGAAGGCGAGGATGTTTATCTTCTCAAGCCAAGCACTTATATGAATCTGAGCGGTCAAGCAGTTGGGGCGCTTTGTCGCTTTCACAAAATCACGCCTGAGAATATTTTGGTAGTGCAAGACGAACTAGATCTCAAGCCAGGAACTGCACGCCTCAAGCTCGGCGGGGGTACTGGTGGTCATAACGGTCTTAAAGATATCCAAGCGCACATCGGAACGCCGGAGTACTGGCGGCTACGACTGGGCATTGGACACCCAAGGGATCTCGCAGGCGATGGGCGCCCGATGGATGTGGCAGATTATGTTTTGCGCAGACCTCAGTTGGCCGAACAAAAGCTCATCAATGCCAGCATTGAAAATGGCCTTCAAATCTTGTCACTCTTTTTAAAAGGCGATACCCAAACCGCCATGCAAGAGCTGCATTCCAAAGGTTAGATTACTTAGCTAAGCCGAACTTGCCTTTCTAACAGCAGTTAACAGCTTGAACTTGACCATCAACTGGTCTTGGGTTTCCGTATGATCGGGGTTAAATGGAATGCAATCCACCGGACATACCTGACGGCACTGGGGCGCATCATAGTGACCTACACACTCAGTACATTTGCTGGGATCAATCTCATAAATTTCTAGCCCCATATAGATTGCATCATTGGGACATTCTGGCTCACACACATCGCAATTGATGCATTCGTCAGTAATCATTAAAGCCATATTTACTCGGTGGCCTTACTTAGAATTTTGATTGGCGATCTTCTTCACAAGCCATTTTTCTACTGACGGGAAAACGAACTTACTAACATCGCCACCCATCGATGCAATCTCGCGTACAAAGGTACCAGAGATAAATTGATATTGATCAGATGGGGTTAAAAATAAAGTTTCTACATCAGGCAAAAGATAACGATTCATGCCTGCCATCTGGAACTCATATTCAAAGTCTGATACCGCACGTAAGCCACGAACAATAACGCGCGCATTGTGCTCACGAGCAAAATCTTTTAATAAGCCATCAAAGCCGACAACCTTTACATTGGAATAGTGTCCTAAAACTTCTCTAGCAATCGCAATGCGCTCTTCTAATGAGAAGAAAGGATGCTTGCTTCGACTGGATGCAACACCAACAATGAGCTCGTCAAAAATGCTAGATGCACGACGAACTAAATCCTCGTGACCACGAGTAAAAGGATCAAATGTTCCTGGATATACAGCGACAGTCATAACTCTCCTAAGGCTTTATCAGCTACAGGCAAGAGTTTAGCCTCTTCCACCGCGAAATAGACAAGCTTTTACCTGTCCAGCCTCTAAGTATTTTCCACAATGCCAGTCTGGCAATAGGACTTCTACCTCTTCGCGAGAGCGATTTGTGGGGAATTCCACATAAATGCCGCCACCGCCAGAATCATCACAAATTCTGCCTGCCTCGATCACTGCTCTATTAAACAGGACATTGTCTGCAAATGGAGGATCAATAAAAATGAGATTACTGGAGCGATCTGCTTGCTGCTTTAAAAATTCAAGACTATCTCGCTGCAAAATCTCTACTTTCCCTAAAGCAGGGGAAGATTGCAATAGGCCAAAATTAGCAACTAAATTTGCACAAGCCTTTTTATCTTTCTCAAGAAGCACAACGAGATCTGCACCACGTGACGCTGCCTCAAAACCAAGAGCACCCGTGCCAGCAAATAAATCTAAACAGCGCAAACCCGTTAAGTCTTGACCAAGCCAATTAAACAGCGTTTCCCGAATGCGATCAGTCGTTGGGCGCAGACCAGGTAAATCCAAAACAGTTAACAAACGACTTCTCCAGGTGCCGCCAATAATGCGCACTTTTTTTGGCGGCTCTGCCCTCAGAGATTTTGGTTTATTTATTTTGAGCCCCCAGCACTACGATCTTCATACGATCCATTGCAAGATATTTTTGGAATGCGGCACTTACTTGCTCCAAGGTAACTGCCTCTACCTGCTTAGTCCACACGTCCATTGTATCTAGAGGTAAATCATTCCAAACGATCGATGAAACGTTATCTAAGAGCTTGCGATTGTTATCAATGCGCAATGGATAGCCATTAATCAAATTTGCTTTTGCCGCCGCAAGCTCACTAAGCGTTGGACCATCGGCAATAAATTTTCCAATCGTATCGCTCATCACCCCAAGTGCTACGGAGCCCTGATCACTCTTAGTTTGTAAGCCAGCTTGAAAAATACCATTGTCTTTGCCTGGAGCGAAATAGCTAAACACGCTATAGGCAAGCCCCCGTTTCTCACGCACCTCACCCATGAGGCGCGATACAAACCCACCACCACCCAAAATATAGTTGCCCACAAGTAAGGGGAAGTAATCAGGATTGTTGCGGGCTACCGCCGTCATACCCATAGCGATATGCGCCTGTTGAGAATCAAATGGAATCTGCACTTCGCGCTGAGACAAAGGCTCTACAGGTGAACGCTTTAATTCTGGCAATGGTGCAATTACAGGCCCTGATTGTGGAATTCTTTTTAATAAGTTTTGCACTATTTCATTTGCTTGTATCGAATCTACGTCACCCACAATGCTGACGATCATCCGATCACTACGATAGAACTGCTTGTGAAACTGCTGCAAATCATTGGTAGTAATTGCGCCAACGGATTTCACTGATGGAGTATTAGCTAGGGGATAGGCGCCATAGACCATTTTTTTAAAACGACGTTCCAACACATACTCAGGCTTTGTTTCCGCCTCAAGCAAGCTAGTAATGGTTCTTTGCTTTTCTCTTGCAAGGATATTGGCATCGTAGGTTGGGGCGCTCAACATCGCTGCCGCCAATTGCACTGCCCTGTCCCTTAAATCTCTCCTGCTTAGACTACGAATGCGCAAGATGGCACGCTCACCACTCACCGATAAACCAATATTCGCGCCCAAGTCAGCAATTTCATCAGCAATTTGAGCTTCATTTAATAAACCCTTATCACTACGAACCCCATAATTCATGAGGCCTGCAGTCATATCAGCTAAGCCACTTTTGTGCACAGGATCATAGCGATCACCAGCATCAATACTGACTTCAATATCGACCATCGGTAGGGCTTTAGTTTGCACTAAATAGGCTTTGGCACCTTTAAAAGCATCAAGTTTTTCGATCGGCAATATGGCATTTGCACTTGTAACCACACCAAATGCCAAAAGAGAAATGGCAACACAATGATTGAAAGCCCTGATCATTTGCTCTCCTGACTAACTGACTTTCGAGCTTGAGGATCCAATACTGCAATTGTCAAACCTTCATCCACTAAATATTTTTTGGCAACAGCCTGAACCTGCTCTGGAGTAATGGTTTGCATTTTCTCCAACATGTAGTCTATGTCTTTCCAAGAGAATCCAGCCATCTCGGTGCTCCCAATTTCCATCGCTTGGCCAAAAATAGAATCTCGCTTATAGATTTGCTCAGAGAGAATGTGAACCTTAATGCGCTTGAGCTCTGACTCCAACACACCTTTTTGCTTGATTTCTTCAATAGCTTTACGAATGCTCGCTTGTGCTTGTGCGACCGTTTTTCCTTTAGCCATCGTGGCGCTAATTAGGAACAACTCCGGACCACGAGATACCATGTCATAGCCAACCCCCACATCGTTCACAACTTTTTCTTGCTTGACAAGTGAGCGATTCAAGCGAGCATTGTCATAACCATCAAGTACCGCTGTTAGAAGTTCTAACGCATAAGGCTCGGGATTGTCTAACTTGCCAGATTCAAGGGGCGGAGCTTTCCAGGCCATCGTGAATTGAGCGCTGTCTGCAGGCGCCTTCACTTGAACTTGCTTAACACCCTTCTGTGGTGGCTCAACTTGTGGCTTACGTACTGGTAATTCTTGCGCACCAATAGCGCCATAATATTTTTCTACTGTAGCCAATGCCTGTTTTGTATCTACATCCCCAGCAATCACTACTGTTGTATTGTTTGGCTTATACCAAGTGCGATACCATTCCCTCGCATCAGACGCCGTCATATTTTGCAAATCATTCATCCATCCCACGACTGGATGACGATAGGGAGAGCTCATATATGCAGTTGCCATAAGTGACTCATTAAGCAGACTGCTAGGGTTATCTTCTGTGCGTAGGCGACGCTCCTCCATAACCACCTGGATTTCTTTTAGGAACCCTGCATCATCAAAATTCAAATTAGACATGCGATCCGCTTCAAGCTTAATCACTTCATCTAGCTTAGACTTCTCCACCTGCTGAAAGTAAGCTGTGTAATCACGCGAAGTAAATGCATTCTCACGGCCACCAACAGCGGCCACCAAACGAGAAAACTCTCCTGCTTTGACCTTGTCAGTCCCCTTAAACATCATGTGCTCAAGGACATGGGCAACACCTGTCTTGCCATTGACCTCATCCATAGAGCCTGCGCGGTACCAGACCATATGAGCTACAGTTGGAGCACGATGATCTTCCCGCACAATGAGCTTGAGGCCATTGCTTAGCTGAAATTCATGGGTATCGTCCTGATCTTTGCCTGTCGCCCAAGATAATTGGGTTAACAGCATAAATAAGAAGGTAATTCGGAGTAAATTCGAAAGCATCTGCTAAATCACCATATCCCAAGAATTAAATTGATAAGATGCAAGGATTAAATTGTATCGATTATGTTCGGCTTACGTAAAACCCTCGGATCTCTATTTAAATCAAGTAAGACTGATGAAGCTTGGTTTAATACCTTAGAAGAATCACTTATTCAAAGTGATGTGGGATTACCCACGGCCGAGCAATTAATCAGCAAACTACGAAAAGCAGCAAAATCTGAAAAAGCCTCTAGTCCTGAAGAGTTACAAGCACTCCTGATTCAAGAGGTTGGCGCTTTATTGCAGGCATTAGAGCCGTCGCTAAACCCTTTATTTACAAGCCAAAACGATACTATTCCCGAAGTTTGGTTAGTCGTTGGCGTCAATGGCGCAGGCAAAACCACCACGATTGGTAAGCTTTGTAGACTTTTTCAATCCCAAGGCAAATCAGTACTTCTTGCAGCAGGTGACACCTTTAGGGCTGCAGCGCGTAACCAGTTACAAGAATGGGGTGGACGCAACCAAGTTGATGTCATTACTCAAGAAGGTGGTGATGCAGCAGCAGTAGCGCACGATGCAATCCATTCAGCAATCTCTCGCAAAAGCGATATTCTGATCATTGATACCGCTGGTCGTCTTGCCACCCAAGATCATTTAATGGAAGAATTGAAGAAAGTGAAGCGCGTCATCGGCAAAGCCCTTCCTGGCGCTCCTCACCACACTCTATTGGTTTTGGATGGTAATACTGGCCAGAATGGATTGAGCCAAGTAAAGGCCTTTCATGCGGCTCTGGGGCTTACTGGAATCATTGTTACCAAACTTGATGGTACTGCTAAAGGCGGTGTTATCTGCGCTCTAGCCCACACCCTCAAAGAAGGCCCCAAACCGGCTGTTTTAGCTCTGGGTAAGGGCGAGGGAATAGACGATTTAGCCCCTTTCACAGCGGGGCAATACTCTTCCGAATTATTCAATTAATTCAATAAGTTACAGATGTAATAAACCATTAGCACTCTCTTGACAGGAGTGCTAAAATAATAATCTATTAACACCTCATATTTATAAAAAATGGTTCAAAAGAAATCTGACAAACCGAATTTGCAAAGGCTATCTGTAGCGCAGGCTGCAGCGGCGTCCGCTTTTCCGATGCTGCCATCCCTTGGGGTTGGCACTCTCGAGTCGTATATTGCATACGTTAATCGCGTACCGATGCTTAGCGCTGCAGAAGAGTTGCATCTGGCGCAAGAATTTCGTCGCACTGAAAACGTTGAGGCCGCTAAAACTTTAGTGCTTTCACATTTGCGCCTCGTTGTTTCTGTTGCACGTCAGTATCTTGGCTATGGCATTCCACATGCAGACTTAATTCAAGAAGGCAATATCGGCTTGATGAAAGCGGTCAAACGTTATGACCCAAGCAACGGTGCACGCTTAGTCTCTTATGCAATCCATTGGATCAAAGCCGAAATTCATGAGTACATTCTCAAGAATTGGCGCTTAGTCAAAATGGCGACTACTAAAGCACAGCGTAAACTGTTCTTTAACTTACGCAGCAACAAACCTACTTTGAGCGCACTCACTCCAGGTGAGGTAGACGCTTTAGCAAAAGCACTTGATGTAAAAGGTTCCGACGTTAAAGAAATGGAAATGCGTCTTGCTGGTGGTGACGTTGCGCTTGAGGCCGATGATAGCGATGAAGAGGCTGCTTATGCGCCTATTCAATGGCTTGCTGACAACAGCCAAGAGCCAACTGAGCGTATCGCCCATGCAGAAGCTGACGCATTACAGGGTCCTAAATTAGATCAAGCTTTGATGGCTTTAGACGAGCGCAGTCGTAATATTGTGCAATCCCGCTGGTTAGCAATGGATGCTGATGGCAACGGCACCAAGACCCTGCATGATCTTGCAGCTGAGTATGGCATCTCTGCAGAGCGTGTTCGCCAAATTGAAACAGCCGCCCTCAAAAAGATGCGCGGCATGTTGCAGGCTGAAGCAGCTTAGAGCCGCTTCAGCTCCATTCTCTTACTTTAAAAGTTCTTTCAAGTCATGCGCCAAGGTCTCTGGACCTTGAGCGTGCTTGATGTACAAACGCAGTCGCCCTTCAGGATCAAATGCGTAACTACCGGCAGTGTGGTCCATGGTGTAAGAACCTGGGCTAGTGCCTGGTACTTTCTTGTAATAAATCTTGAAGTCTTTGCTGACTTTTTCTAGCGCAGCTTCATCTGCAGGGCGTAATCCTAGGAAGCGTGAATCAAAAGACGGAACATACTGCTTCAAAATTGCTGCAGTATCACGATCAGGATCAACCGTTACAAATAGTACCTGTACTTTATCGGAGTGCGGACCCAATAAGGTCATGACCTGCTGCATCTCTGTCAAAGTAGTCGGGCAAATATCAGGGCACTGGGTATACCCAAAGAACATCACCACCACTTTGCCCTTAAAGTCGGCAAGCGTTCTCACCTTGCCATCCGGATCTAGCAAGCTAAAGTCTTTGCCAAATGCTGTGCTGCCAGTGATATCGATATTTTTAAACTCAGGCTTTGGGCTGCATGCGGCCAACAACAAAATAAAGAGTGCGATAGAGATCTTGCGCAATAAATTGATATTCATTTCAAAGGAAGTAGTGATCTATTAGCAAGGCTGCAAACAGCAAAGACAAATAGGTAATTGAAAAGCGAAAGGTCTTTTTAGCCAATGCATCGCTATAAGAAATAAACAATGCAGTCACATAAGCCAAGAACATCAAGCCCAGAATAATTGCGGAAATCAAATACACCATGCCACTCATGCCATAAATGTAGGGCAGCAAGGTTGCGGCAATCAAAATCAAGGTATAGAGCACAATATTGAGCAAGGTAAAACGCTCACCATGAGTCACTGGAAGCATTGGCAACCCGGACTGCACATAATCATCGCGACGATATAAAGCTAAGGCCCAAAAATGCGGCGGCGTCCATACAAAAATGATGAGGACTAGTAGCCATGCTTCTGCTGAAAGCGTATTCGTTACCGCTGCCCAACCTAGTGCGGGCGGCATCGCGCCGGATAAGCCGCCGATCACAATATTCTGCGGGGTAGCGGGCTTCAGTAACCAAGTGTAGATGACTGCATACCCTACAAAGGTAGCTAATGTCAGCCACATCGTTAAAGGGTTGCAAAAGTTCCACAAGATGATCATTCCCAAAGAACCAAGAATGATCGAAAAAACAATAATATGAAAAGGCGTCACTTCACCAGTTGCCGATGGACGCCAGGATGTGCGTTTCATCTTGGCATCCACTGCCTGCTCAATTAAACAGTTCACAGCAAATGCCGCGCCTGCTAAAAGCCATATCCCAATAATGCCGCCAAAGAGAACTGGGTATGGAACCATGCCTGGTGTAGCCAAGAACATACCAATGACTGCACAAAAGACTGCGAGCTGAGTCACTCTAGGTTTTGTTAGAACCCAGTACTGACGCCAACGTGGCATCGCCACTGTTGTAGATGTTTGAGGTGTATTCATAATGACTTCCAAGAAGCCCAGTAACTCATTCTGACTAAACAGAATACCAAAGCAGCAGAACCGGCCGTATGCAATAAAGCCGCCAACAAGGGCCATTGAAATACTACGTTTGAGATACCCGTCAGAATCTGCAAAGCAAGCAGACTAAACAAGAGTTTGGCAAAACGTTTAAGCCCTGTTGTTGCTAATGTAGTTAGCTTGAGAGCCCGCCAACCCAAGAATGAGAGGGCCCCTAATACCAATACTGCAAATAGGCGATGCGCCCAGTGAATGGTCTGTAACGCAACAGGAGAAATAAACTCGCCCTGGGCATTTAATCCAAGCTGACGCCAAAGCGTGAAACCTTCAGTCCAATTGGTTTCCGGCCATGCCAAACCCAAACAAGTCGGAAAGTCTGGACAGGCGAGCACAGCGTAGTTGGTACTCACCCAAGCACCCAAGAAGACCTGAATGACAAGCACTATAAAAGCTATCAATAACAAAACGGCCGGCAAAGGTTTAACTCGCAGTGTGCGTACTGCAGAAATTTTTTCTTCCCACGCTTGTTGAGCATAAGCAGTTAAACCGGCTAATAGGGCCAGCGCCAACATCAAATGAATAGTCACAATAATCGGTTGCAATTTAAGGGTCACAGTCCATGCGCCAAAAGCGCCCTGAATACACACCAATAGGAGCAAACCTAAGCTACCAAACAATGGGCTTTTGCCAAGCGTTTTGAGTTTACTGAAGGCTAAGCCTACTTGTACCAAGATCAATGCGCCAACAGTCATCGCCAAATAGCGGTGAATCATTTCAATCCAAGCTTTCATGACAGTTACAGGCCCGCTGGGCAACGCACTTTGAGCTTGCTGTATGTCGCTCAACGCATGAAAGGGATTGGAGGTGCCATAGCAACCAGGCCAGTCTGGGCAACCAAGACCTGAGTCGGTTAAGCGCGTAAAGGCGCCAAACACAATTAAATCAAAAGTCATAAACACCAAAACCCAATTGAGTTTCTGAAAAAAACTATAGCCTGGCCTTGTCCAGAGATAAGCCAAGGGCAGACCTGCAAAGACGATTGCAATAGCGGCCAACTCTAAGAACAAAACAATATTGGGCATTACAAACTCTCACCCTTGTGATTTAACTTCAAGAGTTTTTCTAAATCTTTCTTCAAACTAGAAAATTCTTTAGGCGAATTAGTCACTGGGAAATACATCATCTTCGCTGGACTTGGATCGATCAACTGAATCTCTTTGCCAGCGCCCTCTTTATTCAGCCAAGTGTCAAACTCAGCACGAGATTTAGGATCTGAGGACAACGAAACTACCTTAAGCCCTGCCGTCTTTTCGTCATACGCTTTTGTAAGCTCAGGGTCCACAGCCTTGCCATCCGTATTGACCCAAATCAGCTGAACACGTCCGCTTTCTCTGCCCATTGCCACTCTGGTTTGGCGCATAAGAAATAATGCTTCCACACATTCTTTGTCTTTCACTTGACACTCACCTGCAGGGCGGGCAATCAACAAAGTCCATTTACCTTTTAGTGGAACATCGAGCCAAGCACTATTGAATTCCTGGGCTGGGTATATCAAGGTACCAAAATTGGTTTTTCCACCCTCAGGCTTAATCACGTAGTAGGCAAAGTAGGATGCAATTACAGGACTAGCGCAAGCCAGCAATAGCAGCAGCATTTGAATGCGGCCACGGCGAGTTCGCGCATTGATTGCCGAAGAATCTGTTTGAGAAGCCGGAATTAATAACTCTTTATCACTCACGCCTAAGCCCTATCCTTTACATCCTGACGCCAATATTGACGCAGGCCAGTAATCAACCAAAACAAGAATCCACAAGTTGCTAAAGCAAACCACTGGAATGCATAAGCATAATGGCGATCGACTCCACTTGTCAGAGGTGACCACTCTCGTAATAAACCATCTTCAATCCCCATATTTTCTTCACGCAAGATGAATGGGGCCTGATTCCAACCACGAAGATTACCTTCAGCCGTTAGATTGAAGTTTTGCTCTATCTTTGGCTTGCCTACATCACCTGAAGGTTTGCCATCCCCTAGTTCATAAACCTTACCTGGATGAGCAAAGACGATACCCTCAACATTCACAATCCCTGCGGGAGTTTTCACTGGCGGTAAAGTTTCTCGATTCTCATTATTTCGCGGAGCCCAACCGCGATTAATCCAAAGTACTTCATCGCGACCCTCTAAGCGCAAGGGCATCATCAAATAAAACCCCGCTTGGGATGAGGCGGTACCAGCGGCGGGGATAGGTCTTGGACGGTTATCTAACCAGATAGCGCCTTCGGAAATAAACTGGCCACGTGCGATCATGCGGCGTTCACCGACCTCTTCCAAGGTCCAAGGCCCTGCATTAGCACTCAAAATTGGCATTTGTTGTCGAGCTAATAAATTAGCTGCTAATGCAATTTTGCTGCTGGCTCTACTCAACTGCCAAACGCCCGCTCCGCAACTAAGCGCAACCACCAGCAAGGCTGATACAGTAGCAACTATGCGCTTTGTCACAAGGCTGTGAAAGAGACTATTTAAAGGATTCAAGATAAGGATTTGAGATGAAGTGGATTATTCCAATTGTCCTACTAATGATCGTTGCTAGCTTAGGCTCAGCGCTTTATTACATGATGAAAGATAAGGGCAATAGCGCTAGAATGGTTCATTCCCTCATGCTGCGAATTGGCTTATCTATTGCGCTATTTCTAGGTATTTTGCTGGCCCACTACTTTGGCCTCATTGAAGCGACTGGAATCAAGGTTGGCACAAACTAAACTGCTACAAATTAGAGTCCTCAGAAACAAATCGGGGCTTAGAGCCCCGATTTTTTATTCTAGTTACATCCAGTAAACAGCGATGTACAAACCAAGCCATACAACGTCAACAAAGTGCCAGTACCAAGCAGCACCCTCAAAGGCAAAGTGATGCTTAGCTGTGAAATCGCCGCGAATCATACGACGCAAGACAATCGCCAACATCGTGCCACCAAGGAACACGTGGAAGCCGTGGAAACCTGTCAACATGAAGAAGGTTGAGCCATAGATACCTGAAGTCAATTTCAGATTCAACGCATGGTATGCATGGTAGTACTCATACATCTGGAAACCCAAGAAGATTGCGCCCAAACCAACAGTTGCGGCCAAACCAATAATGGCCCTCTTCATATGGTTCTCTACTAATGCGTGGTGAGCAATCGTAATAGTCACGCCGGAACTCAACAACAATAAAGTATTGATGGTTGGAACTGGCCAAGGACCCATGGTAGTGAACTTCTCAACCAAACCAGCTGGACCATCATTAGGCCAAACAGCCTGAAAATCTGGCCAGAGCAACTTGCTCTCAACATCACCCATCCAGGGCATTGCAATATTGCGAGCATAGAAGAGAGCCGCAAAGAATGCGCCAAAGAACATGATCTCGGAGAAGATGAACCATGCCATCGACCAACGATAAGAGATGTCTACGTTGACACCATTCTTACCAGCGTTTGACTCAGCAATCGTGTCACCAAACCAGTTGTAGAGCACATAGAGAACAAATGCTACTCCCGTCAGGGTAAGGGGGCCACCCCAAGGAGCATGGTTAACCCAGCCTGATATGCCAAAAGCAAAGCCAATGAGGCCAAGTGCAGCCATAGCTGGATGCCTAGATAGTCCAGGGACGAAATAGTGTGGGGTTGAATTGGATGACATCTTATTCTCTCTATTCAATCAAAAAATAATCAATGGGACACAACTACTTTCACTATTAAGAGCAGGATAGCCATAAAAATTAAGGCACCAACAACTCCCGCAATAATAATGTGTACAAAACTTAACGACGCTACATCTTCCTGCAAACCTGACTTCTTACGCACTCCTAAAAAACCCCACATCACGGCTTTCATAGACTGCGTAAAGCTACTTTTCTTCTTCACGAAACAACCTTTGATTTAGGAGCCGGTGGAGTACCGCCCAAGCCCAGCTCAAAAAAGGTGTACGACAAAGTGATGGTTTTCACATCATCCGGTAAGCCTGAATCAATTACAAAAACTACTGGCATCTTCTTGGTTTCATTTGCTGCCAATGTTTGCTCTTGAAAACAAAAACACTCTAGTTTGGTAAAAAACTCTGTCGCACTTTTAGGCGCATAACTTGGTATGGCTTGCGCCCTTACCGAACGATTCTGATTATTGGTGACTTCATAAACAATCTCTGTCATCTCACCCGGGTGCACTTCTAGAAAATTCTTAACCGGTTTGAATGTGAATGGGCCACGGCTATTTGAGTCAAACTCAATCGTTACCGTACGAGCATAGTTAACCTGGGTATTGCCAACCTTATTAGGACTAAAGGCTCTAACGCCATAATCATTCTTATTTGTTACGACATTAATGCCAGTAACTTCACACAGAGCCTTATACATTGGCACTAAGGCATATCCAAAGCCAAACATCATCACCGCTGCAATTAAGAGCTTGACTAAGATTTGACGGTTGAGTGACTGAGTAGAAACCATTGCTGTAAGCAGGCGTTAACCTAAAAAGCTCCGTTTGATCACGATACCAATAAAGAAGGTCAGGACGACGCTCAAAAGGACAAAGCCCAGCCTGCGGTTATTCGCAGCCAGGGCTTGTTTATTTGAAGAATTAAATTCCTGCTTCACGCATTTGCTCTGCACTAGGCGGAGTTTCAAAAGTATGATGAGGCGCAGGAGAAGGAACAGTCCACTCCAAACCTTTAGCGCCATCCCATGGCTTCATTGGTGCTTTTTCACCTTGGCCACGGTACGCTGGCATCACAACAAAGATTAAGAAATAAACCTGCGCTAAACCGAAACCTAAAGCACCGATTGAAGCAATCATATTGAAATCAGCAAACTGCGTTGGATAGTCTGCATAACGACGTGGCATACCAGCTAAGCCCAAGAAATGCATAGGGAAGAAGGTGATGTTGAAGAAAATCATGGAAGCCCAGAAGTGGATCTTGCCGCGAGTTTCATTCGCCATATAGCCGGTCCACTTAGGGCACCAGTAGTAGAAGCCTGCGAACATTGCAAACAATGAGCCCGCTACCAATACATAGTGGAAGTGAGCAACGACGTAATACGTATCTTGCACGCCGATATCGATTGGCGCCATCGCCAAGATCAAACCAGTGAAACCACCCATCGTAAATACGAAGATAAAACCGATAGCCCACAACATTGGAGTTTCAAAGGTCATTGAACCTTTCCACATTGTTGCAACCCAGTTAAAAATCTTCACACCAGTTGGAACAGCGATCAACATGGTTGCGTACATGAAGAACAGTTGACCCGTTACTGGCATACCAGTAGCAAACATGTGGTGAGCCCAAACGATGAATGACAAGATCGCAATCGATGCGGTTGCATAAACCATGGAGCTGTAACCAAACAATGTTTTTCTGGAGAAAGCAGGAACGATTTCACTCACGATTCCAAATGCTGGAAGAATCATGATGTAAACCTCTGGGTGGCCAAAGAACCAGAAAATATGCTGGAACATGATTGGGTCGCCACCACCAACAGCAGAGAAAAATGAAGTGCCGAAATGACGATCAGTCAAAACCATGGTGATCGCGCCAGCCAAAACAGGCATCACAGCAATCAACAAGTAAGCAGTGATCAACCAAGTCCAACAGAACATTGGCATCTTCATCAGAGTTAGGCCAGGAGCGCGCATATTCAAAATGGTGACGATGATATTGATCGATCCCATGATCGAAGAAGCGCCTAACAAGTGAAGCGAGAAAATCGCCATATCCATGCCAGGGCCCATTTGTGAGGTCAATGGAGCATAGATTGTCCAACCACCCGCAGGGGCGCCACCAGGAACAAGGAATGAGCTCAATAACAAGGTTGCAGCTACAGGCAGAATCCAGAAGCTGAAGTTATTCATTCGAGCAAATGCCATATCAGACGCACCAATTTGCAATGGCACCATCCAGTTAGCAAAACCAACGAAAGCTGGCATGATCGCGCCGAACACCATCACTAAGCCGTGCATGGTGGTGAGCTGGTTAAAGAACTCAGGGCGGAAGAATTGCAAACCAGGCTGGAATAATTCCAAACGAATTCCCAAGGCCATCACGCCGCCAGCTAATAAGCTAACAAACGAGAACATCAGGTACATCGTGCCGATGTCTTTGTGGTTGGTTGCGAACAACCAACGACGCCAACCATGTGGCGTGTGATCATCATGCGCGTGATCGTGTGCGTGATCGTGGGTAGTAGAGACTGTGCTCATGAATTACTCCGGTTTCGTTTTATCTATATTAGTTAATCTGAATTACTGGCCGCGTGCGGTAATAATTTCTTGGGTCTGAATTACTTCGCCCGTTTTATTACCCCATGAGTTACGGGTGTATGTAATCACTGCAGCAATATCGCCATCAGAAAGTACACCAGCCCATTTCGGCATTGCATTTTTACCGTTTAACAAAATGTTGAATTGACCCGCTTTAGGACCATTCACCACTTTGCTGCCATCCAATGCTGGGAACGCACCCGCACCTTTACCGTTAGGCTGATGGCACGCAGCACAGTTCGCTGCGTACACTTTTGCGCCACGCTCTTTTTGCTCATCCAAGGTGTAAACCTTTGAAGGATCATCTCCAGCAGCGCCCATTTCTTTTTTCTTCTGCGCTACCCAAGCGGTGTAATCCTCTTCAGAAACCACTTTCACAACGATCGGCATAAAGGCATGCTCTGCACCACAAAGCTCTGAACACTGACCGCGGAATGTACCAATCTTGTCAGCTCTAAACCAAGTATCTCGAACAAAACCAGGGATCGCATCTTGCTTTACACCAAATGCTGGAATAGTCCATGCATGAATAACGTCATTAGCAGTAGTGATCAAACGAATCTTCTTGCCAACTGGCACGACCATTTCGTTATCCACTTCCATCAAATACGTATTTGATTTTGGCGCTAGGTTATTAATCGCTTCACGTGAAGTAGACAAAGTAGATAAGAAGCTAATGCCTTCGCCTTCACCTTTAATGTAGTCGTAACCCCACTTCCACTGGTAGCCAGTAGTCTTAATGGTGATGTCAGAGTTGGTAGTGTCTTTCATGGCAACAACTGTTTTAGTTGCGGGCAATGCCATGCCAATAACGATGAGCAAAGGAATCACCGTCCAAATAATTTCAACAGTGGTGCTCTCATGGAAAGAGGCTGACTTATGGCCTAAAGATTTACGGTGCTTCAAAATCGAATAGAACATCACGCCAAATACGCCCACAAAAATGAGTGCGCAGATTACCAACATCATCCAATGAAGCCAATGGATTTCTTGCATGATTTTGGTTGCTGGGGCAGTGAAGTTCAGCTGGTTTACAGCTGGACCGCCAGGCATGTTTTCAGTTGCGTGTGCAAAAGCAGTGCCGAAGGCTGCTACTAGATAGAGCGAAGCCCTAGTGACTTTTCCAAATAAATTCATCTTATTCTCTGTTTATTGTCGTGAGCACAGTAGCAAAAAGCGCCACAAAATGCTCAAAATGCGGTCTCAAGCCAATACATCCAGCGGTGATTATAGGGTTAATTAGGCACAAGAACAAACAGGGATAACCCACCTTCATCCAATCTTGGTCGAGCTTAAAATGATAGTAAGCACTTACACTTAAGCAGGATATTACCTAGTCTTGCGTCCAATTTGATTTATATCGATATAGGCAACGCTGTCCTGCGCTTTTGCAAGTTGCTTGCCAATAGCCCAAGCGTGCCCGTAAACCACTTCTAAAGTCAGTTTTGTGGGCAATTCTGTCGTTTCATAAGCAAAATTGGTGCTAGGAGTACCCATCTTCAAAGCCTCGATATCTGCCAATAACAGCGCTGGCTTTTCATAATCGAGCATCAGATATTCCATGTCCATTACGGGATCCGAAAAACGCTCGCCCATTAGTGCATCACCCATATCGTGCATATCCCAAGGGTTTAATAGGTTTTTGAGCTGAAAAGGGGTTATACCCATCGAGCGTAGCTCTTTTCCGGTGTCAGGCCCTAGATAGCTAAACGCAATCAAACCGCCCTCTCGCAGCACTCGCCAACACTCCTGCAAAAAATGCTTTGGGTCGGCAAGGTCTTGCAACAATAAATTACTAAATACCAAATCAACAGAATTATCAGGAAGATCAAATTTGCCAGTATTGAGATAACTTGCAATGGCGCTTGTTTTCCCATTGCGAAACAATGTGCGCCAATTTGCCGAAACTTTAGATCGCCACAAGTCAAAACTAGATGAGCCCTGTTCAGCAACACTATGGATGCGAGCCCCAGGAAAGCGCTTTGCAAAAGAATATAAATGCTTCCCAGAAAAATCTGGGATCAACAAAATATCTTGAACTTTTAATTTGACGATATCGAGTTTTTGCAACATACGGTCTGCAATTTCGTCTTGTAACCATCTAATTGGCTGGGTCATTGGCTCAGTATACTCAGCGCCCCATGCATTTTCTAGTGAATCTTACTCAATCCATCAGCGTACAAATATTGCCCACTGCTTGCATTGCTTGTCAGCAATATCAAGACAATTCTATTTGCGTCTCATGCCTCAATGCTTTGCAGGAGCATAGCCTTACTCACTACGAGTGCTGCTATCAATGTGGCATTCCGCTAAATGCATATGAAGTTCATGAACAACATTGCCAATCGTGTAAAAAGCATTCACCATTCTTTGATGAAACTCATTGTCTTGATTGCTACGACGGGATATTACAAGACGCCCTGCATCAACTCAAATACCAAAAGAGAATTGCATTTGCACATGGGCTTGCTAAGGCATGGAATCAAATTCAATCGAACCTGCTAGGACAACATCATGCAGACTTTCTTCTCCCCGTTCCATTAAGTACTGAAAAATTACTCACTCGAGGATTTAATCAAAGCTGGGAACTGGCAAGGAGAATCCACTGCAGCAACCATGCGCAAAAGCTCCCTTACGCCCTAAGACGCCATCATCACCCAGACCATCAAGCAGGCAATACCTTAGTAGCAAGGCAAGATGCTATTCAGGAGATGTTTTATATTGACACTCAATATCAATCTCGCTTGAAAGGCAAAATCGTTATTGTCTTTGATGATGTGATGACTAGCGGTGCGACACTCAATGAAATTGCGCGTATTCTCAAATCTATTGGGGTCTTGCGTGTCATTAATTGGGTATTACTCAGAACCACAAAATTTACTTGATCAGTCCTTTAAGAATTGAAAATGCAGCATGTTTAATATCGTTTTATTCGAACCAGAAATTCCTCCGAATACGGGAAACATTATTCGCTTGTGTGCCAACACGGGAGCAAAACTGCATCTTATTGAACCATTGGGCTTCCCAATGGAAGACGCTAAATTGCGTCGCGCCGGTTTGGATTATCACGAGTTTGCAAGTATCAAAGTACACGCAAATTGGGCACAGTTTCTGATCAATGAAAAACCCGATCCCCAGCATCTCTTTGCATTAACCACTAAGGGCAAGGGAAGGTTTCATGAGGGAAGGTATCTTGCGAATGATTACTTCATCTTTGGCTCAGAAACCAAAGGCATTACTGATGAAGTACGCAACTCAATTCCCGCTGGAAATCAGATGCGTCTTGCGATGCAAGATAGTAGTCGCAGCCTAAACCTATCCAATACGGTGGCCATTGTGGTATATGAAGCTTGGCGCCAGAATGGTCTTGCAGGCGGCAAGTAGACCTAAGAAGCTTTACGGTCTTAAGATTCAATTTTTGGGTCGCGGCCCATTAGCTTTTTAAGAGCCTCTTTTGGGGTGAGTTTGCTCGAGAGCACTTCCCCCATCATTGTTGTGATCGGCATTTCTACATCCAAACGCTTTGCAAGATCACTGACTGCGGCGGCACACAACACACCCTCGGCAACATGACCCAAACTTGCCAAAATCTGATCTAAAGATTTTCCCGCAGCCAACTCAAGCCCTACACGGCGATTGCGCGATAGATCTCCTGTAGCAGTCAAAATCAAATCGCCAACACCTGTTAAACCCATACAGGTTTCAGATTTACCACCAGCAGCTTTAACCAAGCGCATCATCTCTGCAAGACCGCGGGTTAGCACTGCAGCGCGCGCATTCAATCCTAAATTTAAGCCATCACCAATACCGGCAGCAATCGCTAATACATTCTTTACGGCACCACCCAATTCAACACCGATCAAATCATCGCTGGAATAAACGCGCATATTGCCATGATGAAAAGCAGCTTGAACGATTTCACAAAGATGCGTGGAAGAACTGGCAACGGTTAAGGCACATGGCATTCCTGCACCTACCTCATGAGCAAAACTCGGCCCAGATAAAGCGCCATAAGCATGCTTTAGGCCATGACTATGAGCTCGATCTTCACGCCCTACAACTTGATGGGGCAAAAGCGCGGTGGATGGCTCCAAGCCTTTACACAACCAAATAATATTAAGTGGCTGATTCGCAATCTTCAGAGCATTGGCAATAGTTTCTGAGAGACCAGACATCGGAGTTGCAATCACTAAAAGATCTTCAGGACCAACTCGTTTGACTGCAGCAGCAAAATTGCTTTCTAGCAGTAAATTTTTTGGCAAAGAAATGCCTGGTAGGTAAGACTGGTTTTCACCCGTTTGCACAATATCTTGCAACTGTTTATCACTACGAGACCATAAGCACACATCTTCTGCTTGAAGCTGACGTGCTGCTTGAGAGGCCATTGCAGTCCCCCAAGCACCGGCACCAAGCAATGTCACTTTCATAATCTGTGACCTAGCTTTTGATGATTAATTCGGAAGAATGATTTTGCTTTCATCTGAACTATCGCCAGCACTATCGCCAGCAGCTTGTTGCGCCTGCATCAATCTGTGCTCGTACATTCCATGGAAATTAATTTCATTCAAATGGATCGGCTGGAAACCAGCACGACTAATGACATCGGCCATGTTTGATCGCAGGTATGGATACAAAATTGTTGGGCAAGTAATGCCTAACATTGGATCAATTTGTTCAGCAGGGATATTTTTAAATTCAAAGATACCTGCTTGATTAGCCTCAACTAAGAAGAGTACCTTGCCTTCAACGCGCGCAGTTATGGTAGAGCTTAGGGTAACCTCAAAGAGTTCACCGCTGATAGGCTTAACGCCAACATCCACTTCAATTTGTACCTGTGGCTCTGCAACCACCAGGAAAATTTCTGGTGCATTGGGTTGCTCCAGAGATAAATCCTTCAGGTAGATGCGTTGAATGCGAAATGAAGGATCTTGAGATTCGGTATTGGCTGCGCTAGGAGCAGAAGATTGTTCAGTCATCACAAACTTTCTTTATATTTAATCTATCAAACTAATAAAGGATCGAGCTTTCCAGCGCGATCCAAAGCAACTAAATCATCGTAACCACCCACATGGGTCTCATCAATGTAAATTTGCGGGACAGTGCGGCGACCAGTGCGAGTCATCATGACCTCACGTTGAGCGGGATCACGATCAATCAAAATCTTTTCTAAATTACTCACGCCTTTTTTTTGCAACAGTTTTTCCGCCATAACGCAGTATGGACAAACTTGTGTGCTGTACATTGTGACTTTTGGCATATCTTCTCTTATTTCACCAATGGAAGAGCAGCAATTTTCCAGGCTTGAACACCGCCCTCTAAAACACCAACCTCTAAAAATCCAAGCTTTTGAACTCGAGCTAGGGCTTTGCGCGATTGTGATCCAGTCTCGCAAACCAATACTAGAGGGCGCTTGCGATCCAACTTCAAAGTTTCAATAGCAGCCTCTAGACTGGCTACATTAGCCATCTTCGCGCCAGGTAGATGCCCCGCTTTAAATGCCTCTTCAGCACGTAAGTCCAAAACATGGGCTTTACGGCGGTTTATCCAAATAGTCGCTTCAGTAGGCGACAAGCCTTTTCCGCTGATAAGCGTAGATAATGTAGGAAGGAAAAGCGCTGCGCCCGAAACAAGCAGAAGGGCAATAAGCGCTAAATTATCAATTTGCGTGAGAAAGTTCATCACCGGATTATAGAATGGCTCTATGAAACAACTTGTCCTTATTCGTCATGGCGAATCCGCCTGGAACCTTGAAAACCGCTTCACTGGCTGGGCGGACGTTGACTTAACCCCTAAAGGCGCAGAACAAGCCCTAGCGGCGGGGAAGAATCTTAAAAAAGCGGGCTATGAATTCGATATTGCCTACACGTCTGTTTTAAGACGTGCCATTAAGACCCTCTGGCATGTGCAAGACACCATGGATCTGATGTGGATCCCAGTAGTACATAGTTGGCGATTGAATGAGCGTCACTATGGTGCACTCACAGGCCTTAATAAAGCAGAAACTGCAGCAAAGTATGGCGATGAACAAGTCCATATTTGGCGACGTTCTTATGATGTGCGCCCTCCATTGCTTGAAGCGGATGATGAGCGTAATCCAAAAAATGATAGCCGCTACTCAAAATTAAACACATCTGATATTCCACTCGGTGAATGCTTGAAAGATAACGTTGAACGTGTTCTACCACTTTGGAATGAGTCTATCGCACCCGCACTTAAAGCAAACAAGCGTGTACTACTTGTAGCTCATGGTAATAGCATTCGCTCCTTGATTAAGTATTTAGACCAGATGTCCGATGAGGCCATCATGGAAGTTAACGTTCCCAATGGCATTCCCCTAGTCTACGAGTTAGATGACAACCTCAAGCCAATTCAACACTTCTATTTGGATTAATACAAATAACATGCGTCAATTTCTGAAGAACTTTGCTCTCATTACAGTCGGCCTTATCGCTGGTGTTGCCGCCACTATTCAGTTATCAGCGACCGCTCAGCAGGGCTCGCAGCTACCCCTAGATGAACTGCGTACGCTATCGAATGTATTTGCTCAAATTAAACGTGAGTATGTCGAGCCCATTGAGGATAAGCAACTACTAACTGATGCCGTTAAGGGAATGGTTAGCAGTCTTGATCCACACTCAACCTTTCTAGACAAAAAAGATTTCGCGGAGATGCAAGAGCAAACCTCTGGGAAGTTTGCTGGCCTCGGAATTGAAATTACCTCAGAAGATGGTGTTGTTAAAGTTCTCAATCCGATTGAAGACAGCCCTGCTGCACGCGCAGGCTTACAGGCTGGCGACTTAATTACACGCTTGGATGACAAACCTGTCCGCGGAATGTCGCTTGATAAAGCAGTGCGCACAATGCGTGGTACACCAGGTACAAAAATTACCTTGACTGTTTATCGCAAGAGTGAAGAGCGTAGTTTCCCGGTAACTATTACTCGCGCAGAAATCAAAGTCCAGTCTGTGAAAGCCAAGATCCTAGATAACGATATTGCCTGGGTACGTGTTACCAGCTTTCAAGAACGCACCGTTCCAGATCTAGCCAAAAAATTAACTGAGCTTGCTAACCAAGACCCAAAAATGAAGGGCATCATTCTTGATCTCAGAAATAATGGTGGGGGATTATTACAAGGCGCGGTTGGAGTAGCAGCGGCCTTCTTACCACCCGATGCCGTCATTGTCTCAACCAAAGGGCAGGCGCCTGACTCCAGGCAAGTATTTAATGCAACGCCAGCCATGTACCGACTGAGTGAAGCTGGCGATCCTTTGGCGGGCGTGCCTGAGATTTACAAAAAACTACCGATGGTTGTTTTAGTAAATGCTTACTCTGCATCTGCCTCTGAAATTGTTGCAGGAGCGCTTCAAGACTACAAACGCGCAACCGTTATTGGAAAGACAACTTTTGGCAAGGGCTCAGTACAAACAGTACGCCCTCTGAGTAATGACTCCGCTCTTAAGATTACGACCGCCTACTACTACACCCCCAGCGGTAAATCTATTCAGGCCTATGGCGTGAAACCTGATATTCCAGTAGATCAAAACAAAGATGGCGATCCTGATGATGTTTTAATCACTCGTGAAATAGATAGCGAGAAGCATCTTCGCAACAAACAAACAGCCGAAGACAAATTGATTAAAGATCGCGAGCAACGTCGCCTTGAAGAGTTACAGCGCATCGAAGAGAAGAATGCCAAGAAAACCCCCGAGGAAAAAGAGAAAGAAAAGAACAAGAAGCCCCCTGAACTTGGTAGCGCCGATGATTTCATGCTTTCTCAAGCGGTGGCTTTTATTAACGGTCAACCGGTGAAGCGCTCTTCATCTAAGCTTGAGTAAATTCTTTACGACCTGCAAATGAATGACGCGCAGCTACTTCGCTACTCAAGACATCTTCTACTTGAGGATATTGATGTTGAAGGTCAGGAAAAGCTATTAAATGCTCACGCCCTAGTCATCGGTGCTGGTGGCCTTGGTAGCGCTGCAGCCCCATACCTAGCAGCTGCCGGAGTTGGGCACATCACATTAGTAGACCATGATGAAGTTGAGCTCACCAATCTACAACGCCAAATCATGCATACTGAATCCACAATTGGTGAAAGTAAAGTTGCCTCAGGCAAACAATTTTTACAACAATTGAACTCTAGTATTCAGATTGAAATAATACAATCCAAGGCAACTGAAGCGCTATTGGATGAATTACTACCTAGCGTAGATATTGTTTTAGACTGCACAGATAACTTTTCAACGCGACAACTCATTAATGCCAGCTGCGTTAAACATCAAATACCTCTAGTCTCGGGGTCGGCCCTGCGGTTTGATGGTCAGGTTTCTGTATTTGACTCCCGAAATGCTACATCCCCCTGCTACGCCTGTATATTTTCTCCTGATGAAGAATTTGAAGAAGTGAGTTGCGCTAGCATGGGAATCTTTTCTCCGCTTGTTGGCATTATTGGTGCCATTCAAGCTGCACAAGCACTACAAGTATTGATTGCGTTTGGAGAGCCACTCATTGGGCGAATGTTGCTCTGGAATGCGCGCACCACTCAGATAGATCAAATTCGCATCGCTCGCAACCACGACTGTCTAGTCTGCGGCAAATCCCGCTAAGCGCTGAAGATTTACGCCAGCAGGCGTTCTAAGGCCTTAGCCTGAGCTTCAGGCTCATAAGCCTTCAGCACTCTAGGAAAGCGGGCCTTCAACATGCCAACATTGGCTTTTAGAATCTCTCGCTTTACTAGTAAGAGCTGACTGAAATGCATTGAAAAATCCGTCAGTCCCATCGCAAGCAATAACTTGGTGAGCATTGGATCTCCCGCCATCTCACCACACACAGCAACTGGTATATTAGCGCGCTTAGCCTGATCAATAATGCTAGCCATCAAATTCAAAATTGCTGGATGCAAGGGATCATACAAATGCGCTACTGCATGATCAGCGCGATCAATTGCCAAGGTATATTGAATTAAATCATTAGTACCAATCGACAAGAAATCAAAGTGGCTGATAAATAAAGGCAAGACCAAAGCGGCAGCGGGAATTTCAATCATGGCGCCGACTTGGATATTCGGATTAAAAGATTGACCACGCTGCAATAACTGTTGCTTTGCTTTTTCAATCAAGCGGAATGTTTCATCGATTTCCTTGGCATGAGCCAACATTGGAATCATGATGCGTGCTTGACCATGAGCGGATGCGCGCAAAATTGCTCTTAATTGAGTTAAGAAAATTTCTGGCTCTGTCAAGGACCAACGAATCGCCCGCAAACCCAATGGTGATGTGCCTGTCTGTGATACGTCGGTACCACCCGCACCCAAAGCTTTATCAGCGCCAACGTCAATCGTTCTGATGTTGACTGGCAAGCCATGCATAAGATCAACTACACGACGGTATTCTTGGTATTGCTGTTCCTCATCCGGCATCGCTTGCTTACGATCCATGAATAAAAACTCAGAACGAAATAAACCCACCCCCACTGCGCCTAGTTTTACTGCCTGTATCGCATCTTCTGGCAACTCAATATTGGCAAAGAGCTCAATGTCTACTCGATCTAAAGTCTCTGTTTTGGAGTGCTTTAACTGCTGGAGTTTACGAGCCTCCTTTAATGCCTGGGTTTGTAATTTGCGATACTCAGCTAGTAGTTGCTCATCAGGAGCAACCACAACAATACCTTGCTCGCCATCTAAAATGAGCCAATCACCATGGCGAATCATTTCGCTAGCATGGCGCACACCAACTACAGCAGGTATCTCCATACTTCGCGCCACGATAGCAGTATGCGAGGTTTTGCCACCTAAGTCAGTAACAAAGCCTGTAAATGCATGCTCTTTAAAGCGCAGCATGTCATGCGGCGCAATGTCGTGAGCAACGATAATGGACTCCACACCCACATCACTCGATGGCAAAAAATCAGGTTCATTTAGCGCATCTTTCTGGGCATTCAGGGCTTTGATGACTCGCTCAGCTACCTGACGAATATCATTCGCACGTTCTTTTAAATACGGGTCTTCAATCTCAGCAAACTGCTCTAAAAGATCATTGAGTTCGGTAGTCAAGGCCCAAGCAGCATTCAATCGTTGTGTACGAATAAGCTTGATTGGTTTTTCTGCTAAGGCCGGGTCGGCCAAGATCATGCCGTGCACATCCAAGAACGCTGCCATCTCTTGCGGGGCATCCTTAGGCAAGCCCAGGCGCAATTGATCTAGCTCTAAACGGACTTGATTAAATGCGTCTAGTAACTTTTGGGCTTCCGCCTCTTCTTTACCGGGTTCAACCAAATAATGACTTACCTCTAAAGCTGCACGTGAAATCAGTACCGCTTGGCCAATGGCAATGCCTTTGGATACCGGAATTCCGTGCAGCGCAAAGGTCATACTTATTCGCCCTCTCCAAAGCGGTCATTAATTAATGCGGTGAGCGCTTCCATGGCCTCATCGGCTTTATCGCCGACCGTTTCTAAAGTAACAGTGCTGCCAATGCCGGCTGCCAGCATCATGACGCCCATAATGCTCTTGGCATTAATTTGACGTCCATTGCGTGACAACAATACTTCACAGGGAAATTGTGCGGCCAATTGAGACAACTTTGCAGATGCTCTAGCATGAAGCCCCAATTTATTAATGATCTCAATTTCAGCTACTGGCATTGCGCGCTCCGCTCCTATTGCTCTTGATCTACTTTTGCGCCAAGACGCAAAATTCCATGCTGTCCACCAGCGAGTGCTTTCTTAGCTAACTCCTCTAAACCTTCACCGCGATGAGAGATACAACGCATCAGCATCGGTAAATTAAGACCCGCCAAAACAATTACCGGAGCATTGAGTCCCGACAAGGGCCCGAGACTTTCTAGCTTAGAGGCGACATTTGCTGGGGTTGCGCCCATCACATCGGTCAAAATGAGAACACCATTACCAGTATTTACACCGTAGGCTGCTTTGAGTACTCGATCAAAGCTCACCTTAGTATCTTCATGTGGAGGTATATCAACCGCTCTAACGCGCTCTGGCACTACACCAAAAGTATGTTCCGCAAAGCTCAGCATTGCGTTAGCAACGGGAGTGTGGGCAACGATTACGATTCCAGCCATGTTATGACAATGTCCTCTCAAGGGCTTTTAACCAAAACTGCGGCACATCAAAACTACTTTGATCTGTAATTTCAACAAAACAGGTTGGGCTAGTAACGTTTATCTCGGTCAAATAGCCGCCTATTAAATCCAAGCCCACCAAGAATAAACCGCGTTGATTGAGAATGGGGGCAAGTTTTTGAGCAATTCTTTTCTCTTCAGCGCTTAAAGGCATTGCAACACCCTTGCCACCCGCAGCTAAATTACCGCGAATTTCTTTGCCCTGAGGAATGCGGGCCAAGGCAAAGGGCACAACCTCACCACCAATTAACAATACACGTTTATCGCCCTGCGCAATCTCTGGCAAAAAGCGTTGCGCCATTAAAGTTCTAGCGCCATTCTCACCGAGCGTCTCAACAATACTTGCGAGATTCAAGCCGTCAGGCCCAACACGAAACACACCCATCCCACCCATTCCATCTAGAGGCTTAATCACAATATCCGTATGCGCTCTATGAAACTCTTCAACTGCACTGAGTTCGCGAGTCACAAGTGTTGGAGGAATCAGCTCAGGAAACTCAGTAATCGAGAGCTTTTCAGAATGATTACGAACAGCCGTAGGATCATTAAATACTTTTGCGCCCTGTATTTTTGCAGCAGATAAGAGCCATGTTGAATTGAGATACTCGATATCAAACGGTGGATCCGTTCTCATCTGCACTGCAGAAAATGAATTGAGAGCTTTTGATTGGACTTCCCCTAAATCAAACCAAGATTTAGAGCTTGGTTTTATCAATAATGATTGGCAGTCAGCAACTACCAAATTATCTTTCCACAAGAGATTACGACTCTGACAGAACCACAACTGATGACCCGCCTCTTGAGCAACACGCATCATCGCTAGAGTGGAATCTTTTTTGATCTTGAAAGATTCTAGAGGGTCCGCAATAAATAAAAGATCCATATTCTTCTATTAAGTGATCAGCATGAATACTATGCTGCTTCCATATCTGGGTCAGTGCGCTCGAGTTCTAAAGAGGCTGCAAGCAATGCCAAACGAGCTACTACACCGTACAAATAAAAACGGTTCGGTGCCGCACTACCTGGCTTAGCCCCAAGATCTGGCATAGAGTTTTGCTCAAAAGCCAGCGGCACAAAATGCATGCCAGGGGCGTTTAAGTTTTCATCTGGGCCACGATCTGTATGAACGCGATAGAAGCCGCCAATAACATAGCGATCAATCATATAGACTACCGGCTCTGCTACTGCCTCATTCACTTTCTCAAAGGTATAAACACCCTCTTGAATTAATACATTACTTACCTCAAGACCCTCTTTGACCACACTCATTTTGTTACGGTCTTTACGATTCAAACCTTTCAACTGAGTAGGATCGTTTACGACCATCACACCCATCCCGTAAGTTCCAGCATCAGCCTTCACAACGACATAAGGTTTTTCTTTGATACCGTACTCACGATATTTCTTTGCGGTCTTTTTGAGAACTTGCTCTACTGCAGTTTGCAATTCATCTTCACCTTTGCGCTCATGAAAATTAATATTTGAGCAACTAGTAAAGTAAGGATTAATCATCCACTGATCAATATCAACAACCTTAGCAAATTTCTTAGCCACCTCTTCATAAGCAGCAAAGTGATTAGACTTGCGACGAACATGCCAACCAGCATGTAAGCCAGGCAATAGATACTGCTCATGGATATTTTCCAAAATTGGAGGAATGCCAGCCGATAAATCGTTGTTGAGCAGAATGGAGCAAGGGTCAAAATCTTTTAAGCCCAAACGCTGTTTCTTCAATCCTAAGCGTGACAATGGCTCCATCAATAAACGATTACCATCAGGCAACTCAATCCAAGTTGGCTTCTTAATTTCTTCAGAGAAAGTACCTAGACGAACATTGAGTCCAGCCTGGCGCAAAATAGAAGAGAGGCGCGAAATATTCTGCAAATAGAATGTGTTGCGAGTATGCCGCTCAGGTATGAGTAATAAATTTTTAGCTTCTGGACAAATCTTCTCAATCGCAGCCATTGCCGCCTGAACAGCCAAAGGCAACATCTGCGGAGATAGATTATTAAAGCCACCGGGGAAAAGATTGGTATCGACCGGAGCAAGCTTAAACCCAGAATTTCGTAAATCAACTGAACAATAGAACGGTGGAGTATGCTCCTGCCATTCGAGCCTAAACCAGCGCTCAATCGTTGGGGTTGCTTCAAGAACCTTTGACTCTAATTCGAGCAAAGGACCGCTAAGGGCAGTGATGAGATGTGGAACCATTCCACCATTGTAAGATTATTAAAAGAAAGACGCGGGATCCTAGGATCCCGCGCTTAAAACTAGGCAACCAAGCATGGCCGCCCAGTGAGGGGTAAATCTACAGATTAAGACTCGTAGGCAGACTCACCATGTGAGCTGATATCCAAGCCTTCGCGCTCTTCTTCTTCCTTGACACGCAAACCGATCACGATATCGATCAATTTGAAGGCAATGAAAGAAACTACGCCAGACCAAATAATCGTAGTGATCACACCTTGCGCTTGGATCCACAATTGGCTAGCGATAGAGTAATCAGGAGCAACTGCGTTAGCTACATAATCCCAGATACCTGAGCCACCCAATGCTGGATCAGCAAATACACCGGTTAACAATGCACCAGTAATACCGCCTACGCCGTGAACACCGAATACGTCCAAGCTGTCATCTGAACCCAAAATTTTCTTGAGACCAGTAACACCCCAGAGGCAAACTACACCAGCGATCAAACCGATAATGATGGAACCCATTGGGCCAGCAAAACCAGCAGCAGGAGTAATAGCAACTAAACCAGCTACGCAACCAGAAGCAGCGCCCAACATAGAAGGCTTGCCTTTGAGAACCCACTCTGCAACAGACCAGCCCAATACAGCGGCGGCAGTAGCCAAGTATGTATTCACGAAAGCCAATGCTGCGCTACCGTTTGCTTCAAGAGCTGAACCAGCATTGAAACCAAACCAACCGAACCACAACAGAGCGGCACCAGTCATGACATACACTAAGTTATGTGGCTTCATTGCTTCTTTGCCGTAACCAATTCGTTTGCCGATCACAAAAGAACCAACCAATCCAGCGATCGCAGCATTGATGTGAACAACGGTACCGCCAGCAAAGTCGAGAACACCTTTTTGCCATAACCAACCAGCACGAGCAGTAATTGCTTCGAGGGATGCAGCATCTTTGATGTCATCAGGACCAGGCCAGAACCAAACCATATGTGCGATTGGCAAGTAGCTGAATGTGAACCAAATAACCATGAATATCAGGATTGCAGAGAACTTAGCGCGCTCAGCAAAAGAACCGATAATCAAGCAGCAAGTGATAGTTGCGAATACTGCTTGGAAGGCCATAAATACGTACTCAGGAATTACAACACCCTTACTAAACGTTGCAGCTACTGAGTCTGGATTCATTCCACCCAAGAAGAGACGATCAAGTCCACCGACAAATGCTCCGCCTTCTGTGAATGCAAGGCTGTAGCCATAAATAGACCAAAGCACTGTAATCAAAGAAAACACCATGAAACATTGCATGCAGATAGACAAGATGTTCTTGCTACGAGTTAAACCGCCGTAGAACAATGCCAAGCCAGGAAGGGTCATCAACAGCACTAATGCTGTACAAACCATCATCCAAGCAGTATCAGCTTTGTTGCACTTTTCGGAACAAAGTACAGGTGCAGGTTCTGCGGCTGCTGGAGTAGCGGCCGGAGCAGTCACTGCTGGTTTTTTGACTTCATCAGCATGCGCTGGCGAAGTAACCATTACACCAGTAGCGCCAATAGCCAAGGCCATAGCACCACCAGCAACGAGTCGTTTCATCCAAGTTAACATTTTGAACCTCTCTTTAAAGTGCTGACGCGCCGGTTTCACCGGTACGAATACGAATGACGTGCTCAACTGGAGAGACAAAAATCTTGCCATCGCCAATCTTGCCAGTACGTGCAGATTTTTCAATTGCTTCAATCGCACGCTCCAAGATGCCATCTTCAACAGCAGCTTCAATTTTTACCTTGGGTAAAAAGTCGACAACATACTCAGCGCCACGATACAGCTCAGTGTGACCCTTTTGACGACCAAAGCCTTTAACTTCAGTGACGGTGATGCCCGAAACTCCCACTTCCGAGAGGGCTTCGCGCACTTCGTCAAGCTTGAAAGGCTTGATGATTGCGGTAATTAATTTCATGTGTTTCTCCGTTCAGGGTGGAAATTAGAAAGTTTTTGTTAGGGAAATTAAACCGGTGGATTTACCTAGGTTCTTACCAGTTGGGCTAGAGTATGAATAACCGCCTTTTGCAGTAGCGGCATTAGTGCCAATATATGCAATAGCAGCCGATAAACCGCCTCCAAAGTCTTTCGTTAACCCTAATTTCCAATCAGTATAAGAATATAGGGAGCTATTTGATGTGCCATTACCATACGCATTTAATGCATATGAAGTGGCATTATTCACTGTATTTCCAGCAACATATTGGTAGCCAACGTGACCATTTAATGCCAAGCCCCAAACGCCTGTGTCATAGTTCATCGTCAAATCTGGATAGTAAGATCCGGTTGAATTTACTGTTCCGAACAAAGTGGATACAGAGTAAGAAACCTTAGCAAAACCTGTTAATGGACCAAATGTGAAGTTTTGGGCAACATAGAGTTCACTAGTATTTGGATTGGCAGTTGCACCATTGGTGTTCGGAATGCCAGTGGTTGGATAGTAGTACTGCAAGAATCCAATATCAGATGCAAAGCCTTCACCAATTAGCTCTTTCTTGAAACCTGCATAAAAGTCCATTTCAATTGGAGCGGATACTGCGGCACCAGCACTACCTTTGCCACCAACTGAACCATTTTGTCCATAGGCATCACTAATCCAGCTAATCGAGCTATTCCAGTTACCAATGTAGAAACCACTTTCATGAGCGTAGTCAAAACCACCTTGAATCGCTGGCTTAAAGTTTGATTGGCTAATACCACGATAGCGATAGTCATTTACAACTGTTACGTTTGCTGTAATTGGGCTAACTTCTACTTCAGCAGCTGGCTCATCAGCCGCAAATGTTGCCGTAGATAGGCCACTCAACAATGCGACTGCTGCTGCAGAGATTGCCTTCTTGTGTAAAGTTTTCATCTAATGCTCCTTACTGGTTGTAATAAAAAATGGGTTGAATGCTTATTGCATGGGGTGATCATGCGGGTTGGCGCAAATTCAGATCTACACTCATTCCCTTTATTAATGCCACTGCACAATTTTGGTGCTTTTTATTGCACCAACTTTGGGAATTAATTGAGTTTTAGGCTATTTT
Organism: Polynucleobacter wuianus; assembly: GCF_001659725.1. Lineage (NCBI taxonomy): Bacteria > Pseudomonadati > Pseudomonadota > Betaproteobacteria > Burkholderiales > Burkholderiaceae > Polynucleobacter > Polynucleobacter wuianus. The sequence goes on from NZ_CP015922.1 coordinate 2,120,582, forward strand.
TGACCCTTTTCACCCTTTTGGACGGCTCAACATAAAATATCAATCTGTGTGTTTTATACAACTAACAACCCAACTAAAAAGCCCATCATGCAAAAACCTGGCGAAATCCTTGAACAAATCCAACGCATTGCTAGCGATATGCAAAATAAAGTGGGTGATGCCATCCGTAATTCACCGGCACAAGAAATTGAAAAGAATGTGCGCGCCATGATGAATCAAGGTTTTCAGAAAATGGATCTCGTTACTCGTGAAGAATTCGAGCTGCAAACTAAAGTACTTGCAAAGACTAGAGAAAAACTTGAGGCCCTCGAAGCAAAAGTTACTGCCCTAGAAAAATCTCAGTAATTTTTTAACTAGACTAGAGTTCTTCGACCCTACTCTGGATGAAACTCATTAAAAAAGCTTTCATACTCCTCTTTAAAAAAGAGTGTTTTCAAATCACCTGTTTCTGCATTTGCATGCAAAACAGAAACTTGATAAACCCAACTACTACTGTCACTAGGGCGCACAATCCATCGAACTCGCATGGACTGCTGAGTCTTTCCATTTGAACTAAATGCAATGAAATAGTCTTTGACTGGTATACGGCGAGATTCGCTAGATTGATAAGCACTCTCTTCAACAAGAACCTTACCGCCAGATGCCTTAGCTCGATCAAATAAATTGCTTTGTAATTGCTCAATCATTTTTTGAGTCATATCAGCTTGATTAGCAGGCAACCGAATTGAGCTAATTGAGTAAATATCGTCATCAATCTTTACTGCCTCAAGCGTTTGTTTTAATTCTTGATCCTGATATGGAATCCGTCGGTCAAGCTTATCGGGTTTACCTGGAAAAAGGGCGCTATATTTCTGCTCGGGAGATTGGACTGTGCGCCAATTTAGTTTGGGGCTGCATGCAAGTAGGGAAAAAATGACAGCTAAGGATATACAAACTCTTAAAGCACTTTTAAACAATGCCCGCTCCATGCGCTTGTTGGTCAGCGTGATAACTTGAGCGCACCATCGCCCCTACTGCTGCATGTGAGAAGCCCATTTCATAAGCGCGTTCTTCAAACATTCTGAACACATCGGGATGGACATAACGTTGAACAGGCAAGTGATGTCCAGACGGTGCAAGGTACTGACCAATAGTAAGCATGTCAATATTGTGCTCACGCATGTCTTTCATAACCTCAAGAATCTCTTCATCAGTTTCTCCCAAACCTACCATCAAACCGCTCTTAGTTGGGATATGAGGAAAGCGCTCTTTAAAATCTTTTAATAACTTTAAAGAATGAAGATAGTCTGCGCCTGGTCGCGCTTGTTTATATAAACGAGGTACAGTTTCTAGATTGTGGTTCATTACATCCGGTAACCCATTGGGCGAGTGCTCTGCAAATATATCGAGAGCCTTATCTAAGCGCCCACGAAAGTCTGGCACCAATACCTCGATGCGAGTGCTTGGAGAAAGCTTGCGTGATTGCGAAATACAATCCACATAATGCATGGCACCACCATCGCGCAAATCATCACGATCAACACTAGTAATCACAACATAATTTAATTTGAGAGCGGCAATTGTGCGAGCCAAATTAGCTGGCTCTTTCACATCCAATGGGTCTGGTCTACCGTGACCTACATCGCAAAACGGGCAACGACGGGTGCACTTATCACCCATGATCATGAAAGTCGCAGTGCCTTTGCCAAAACATTCACCAATATTGGGGCAGCTTGCTTCTTCGCAAACAGTAACTAGTTCGTTTTCACGCAGAATCTTTTTGATTTCAGCAAAACGTGAATTACCCGATGCTGCCTTTACCCGAATCCAATCTGGTTTTTTGAGCACCGCTTCAAGGGGCACAATTTTGATCGGAATACGCGCAGTCTTCTCACTCGATTTTTGCTTACGTGATGCGTCGTAATTAAGGTCTTGGCGCGCCTCAATAGCTGGGTTGTTGTCAGGCTTGTTCGTTGTCATGATGGCATCAGTTGCTTTTGTAAGTGCTGCAAAAGCCTTTGGCTAATAGTGTCTATATTGTCCTTGATCCCAAGGGTTTGCATATCAACCGTCTTTAAACCCTCATAACCGCAAGGGTGGATACGCCCAAATGCCTCTAAATCGGTAGCCACATTCAAGGCCAAGCCATGGTATGAACAGCTTTTAGAGACTTTTAGACCAAGAGCAGCCACTTTTGCCCCAAACCACTCAGGGGGGATGCTTGCTTGCTCAGACACATAAATACCCGGAGCACCAGGCTTTCTTTCGGCCTGTATTCCAAAATCTGCCAAGGTATCGATTAAAGCCTGCTCAATGCGTGACACCAATTCCTTTACAAAGATTCCAAGGCGCTTCAAATCCAGCAATAAATAAACAACGATCTGACCCGGTCCGTGATAAGTAATTTCACCGCCGCGATCAACCTGCACCATTGGAATTTGATTGCTCGGAGAATGTAAATTACCAGCATCACCAGCTAAACCTAAAGTAAAAACAGGTGGGTGCTCTAAGACCCATATCTCATCTGGAGTAACACTGTTACGCTCTTTTGTGAACGCACGCATTGCCTCATACGTTAAAGCGTAATCTGCCAAACCCAGATGTTTTACTAAAGCCGCCATGAGCTCTCTTTAGAGAACAATACTAACTAGTGGGTGCGTCGAGAGGGTTCGATAGAGCTCGTCGAGCTGTTCACGACTCGTTGCCGTGATGGGCAAAGTAATTCCAAGATAGTTACCGTCCTTGGATAGTCTTTGCTCTACTTTGCTTTCATCAAATGTTGGATCAAACTGTTTGGCAATATGAATAATTGCGGGCAAATACTCGGGATTATTTTTCCCCATCACCTTAATCGGAAAAAGAGAAGGGTACTCAATTAATGATTTTTCTTCAGCCATAATTTTTTAGAGACTCAATCCTGTTTTATTAATTCTTTCGATGATCTGGCATGCCCAACCAAGCGCCAGTAATAATGGTACGAATGCAATGTAACCTGCGATGAAAGAAATGGTCTGCACCAGGCACTACTTGAACCGTTAATTCTTGGGGACGGGCCCAGTCCAAAACATCAATCAATGGAATGGTTTCATCCAACTCACCATGAATCAAAATAGTATCTGCAGGGACAGAAGCCAACGTCCATTTACCTGCAGCGCTACCCACCATCACTAAACGCTCAGCAGGACGTCCAAGCTCAGCCAATCTTTGCACTAAATGACTGCCCACAAAACTACCGAATGAAAAGCCTGACACAACGAGAGGTAAAGTATTTACTGAGTTGGTCCATGGCTGATATGCAGTAGTCTCGAGCTGAGTCCAACTTAATGGAGTTTGCATCCACTCAGTGACATGCAACAAATCCTCTAACTCACCAACACCATGATCATGAACTCCAGCTGTACCGCCTACGCCACGAAAGTTTGGTCGTACACTAACATAACCTAATTGATTAAATGCCCGCGCCATAGTTTGCGCAACTTTGTTATCCATTGTTCCGCCCATTAATGGATGGGGGTGAGCTACTATAGCTAAGCCACGGACTGCAAAATTAGGATTATTTTTTAATTCATCAGGAAGATCAATGGACATCTCCATTGCGCCAACAATACCTTCTATCTGAATGACTTTTGTACGACTATTCATAAATCAAACTTTCAACAATTACAAAAAAATTATGACAACTGTAAACGCTCTACAGGACAGCCATTAATTAAGTGGGATTGAATAATTTCCTCAACATCATCTTTATCGATGAGGGTGTACCAAACCCCTTCAGGGTAGATCACCATTACAGGGCCATCAGCACAACGATCCAGGCAACCCGCTTTATTGACGCGAATTTTTCCGGGCCCCGCCAAACCGAGCTCTTTTACTCGATTCTTGGCGTATTCAAATAAAGCAAAGGCGTTATGACGGTCGCAACAATCTTCGCCGTTGCTACGCTGATTCAAGCAAAAAAATAAGTGGTGTGAAAAGCTCATAGAAAAATTATATTTATCAATGTTTTGACTGAAAGTCAGTTACGTTACAGATCATCCAAATGAGAGCCAATGGTAACCATATCACCGAAACCCATTGCATGAGTTCATTAAAGTGCAATAACCGCCCTTGATGCCAATGTCTTAGCATCAAGATGAAATAGGGATTATCCGGCATGATATTGATTGCTACAGTTACGCTGACTAAACAAAATAAAGCCAAAAGGCACTTTGTTTTTTGCTGAAAACGCAAAGCCCAATACAGCGCAATACCTGCCGCTAGCATTCCCCAAAATGCGCCTGCTGTAAGCCAAATGAAGCTAAATTCCCATCCGAACTGAAGCGCTGTAAATAAAGTCTTTAGAACTACTGTGAGCCCTAGCAAGCCATTAAGAATCTGCCACTGTGGCGCCTTAGCTCGCATCCCTAATGAAAGCAGAAGAGCAACACCCAGCCAACAAAAACCCGTGATCAGCGTTTCTTGAAAGACCTGATTAACAACCGTGGTCCCCCAATCAATTGATCCAAAAATCACATGGCCCCAAACACCAACCCCAAGCCATGAACTCTGAGGGTAAATTTGCGACCACGGAAACAAAAGAAATAAAGCACATACTGCCCAATTCAATCCAAACCATTGATCAAATCTACGTCGTATCGCAGTTCCTGACAACCATTCAGGCCCAAGAGGAATGGCCAGTAAACCACCAAGCAGACCACCGAATATATTGGCCCACCAATCCATCAAACTAGGTATCCGCGTTAAAACCCAAGATTGCAGTGTTTCAACGCTGAAAGCCAATAAAGCACTCAGGCTAATCGCGAGGCCTAAGGCTACAAAATTTCGCCAACGAGGATATGCTGCAAAAACTAGCAAAAATCCGAATGGAATATAAGCAAGGATGTTGACTGATACATCAAAGAGGGTAATAAAGCGGGGCAAAGGTGCATCAACCCAAGCCCAGGCGGCGATGCCGTTCTGAAAGTCAAAATCGAATGGATTGAGGCTCACATAAAGAATCAGTAATGCATAAGCAAGACTCATCGCCCGAGCAAGTGGCATAGCCTGTAGAGGCCATACATGTTTGCGGGGGCGCTGATCTTTTACGTGCATTCCACAATTCTAGGTCAGACCTTTCTACAATGGCGAAATGACTGTGAATTGCATCCTTGAGCGCGTTACCGAGACCAGATCAACAAATGATGACCTGCTAGAGCGTTGGCGTGCTGGTGAGCTTATAGACCCTGTAGCTCGTATTGCTCACAAACAGACTGCGGGTAAAGGAAGGGCTGGACGGAAATGGCTTGCCAATCCCAAAGACTCCATTTGCTTCTCAATGGCCTTTCCCTTTAATCGAAGCCCAGCAGAGCTCACCGGTCTTAGCTTATTGGTTGGCATCGCCGTCATTGATGGCATCGCCAAAGCTTGCCAACTAGACATGTTCCAACTGCACCAATCAGGTCTGCGTCTCAAATGGCCCAATGATTTATTACTTAATGGTGCAAAGTTAGCGGGTATTTTGATTGAAGGCGGACAAGCAAAACCGGGTGACCCCAGTTGGATGATTGTTGGTGTTGGTATGAATTTATCTAACGCCAATGCGGTAGAACAAAATCTTAGTCAGAGCGGACTAAAGGTAGGTTCCCTAGAGCAGCTACTTCGCCCTGAGGCCTATCTTCCTGATATTGAATATCTTTGGCTGACACTGCTGGAGTCATTTGAAATGCATTTCAAAAAATTTGATCAATTTGGTTTTGCTTCATTTCAGCAAGACTGGATGAAGTGGGATGCTTTTGCAAATCAGAAGGTATGTATTTCTGGCTCTGGGAAAGAGACCGTATACGGCATTGCAAAAGGGGTTGATACAAATGGGGCTCTGCTGCTTGAGCAGGCAGATAAAACGATTGCCATTTATGCTGGCGATGTATCTCTAAGAATTCAATCATGAGTCTATATTTATTATTTGATGTCGGTAATACGCGATTGAAGTGGGCTGCAGTAGAGTCCACTCAATATCCTTCGGATCAGCAGAAAAAATTATGGGCTTATTCAGGATCCATTGGTAGCAAGTCCTTGCAATCTGCAGAACATCGAGCAGAGTTAGCGGACTACATTGCTAGAACCTTACCTAAACCAAACGCCATTGCATTTAGTTGTGTCGCTGGCCAAGAAGCTATCGATAAGCTCCAGTCCCTCTTTCCTCAATGGGAAGATGTGGAGTGGATGCAGTTACTGGGTAATAGCCCTTTCGATGGCATTCGCTCGCTCTATCAAGACCCTAGCAAGCTAGGCTCTGATCGTTGGGCAGCCATCATCGGTGGCCGCACATTATCAAAAACCAACACATTGATCATCAATGCGGGCACCGCTACAACCATTGACCTGATTGGCTCTAACGGCTTGCACTATGGCGGCTGGATTCTACCGGGTCTAAGCCTCATGCAAAAAAGTTTAGAAACAAACACTGCACAACTTCCGCTTGCAGTTCGAGGAGAAACGCATCATGGATTTGGTTTGTCTACTAATGACGCTATTATCGGCGGCTGTGATGCAGCACAAATTGGAGCCATTCAATATGCCCTCAACGTCGCAAAAGAAATGAATCAGCCAGTTGAACGCATTTGGATCGATGGTGGGAACGCCAAAATCCTAGCAAATGAAATGAGACAACTTGGCAAACCCAATTCGATCAGCATTGAAACTAGCGAAGGACTGGTATTGCGCGGGGTTTGGGCGTGGCTCTTAAAGAACTTATAAATAATTAAGAGCGAATTTTTCCTAGCAGACTTGTAGTTGAGCGCTCATATAAGAATGGAATGGCAATCGCTTTGCCGCCCCAGGTTTTGACGAGATGTGTTTCTGCCAAAGCATCAATCTCATAATCTCCACCCTTAACATAAATATCAGGACGAATTTTTTCGATAATATTTACAGGAGTTTGCTCTGTAAATAGCACTACCATATCAACGCTTTCGAGCGCAGCTAATAGAGCTTGACGATCAGACTCAGAATTGATGGGTCGATCATCACCTTTGCCAAGCATCTTTACAGAGGAATCCGAATTCACCCCCACCACTAAGCTAGCCCCTAAAGCGCGTGCTTGAGCCAAATAACTTGCATGGCCTCGATGCAAAATATCGAAGACACCATTGGTAAACACTAATGGTCTTGGTAACCTAGTAATGCGGGCCTCAAGCTCAACTAAAGTACAAACCTTAGACTCAAAAGAAGGTGGTGGCAAAGTGCTCATAACGCAATATTAAAGGCATTGCGTGCCGATCCTGCGATATTACCCAGAATGTCTTAGACTTGACGGCTATAAAGCAGAATAACGAAGAGACAATATGAACCGCATTGCACGCAAAATAGTGACTGGCTGTCTTTTGACCCTTTTTATCTTTTTCCCCGGGGTAAAAGTGGTCAATGCAGCTTCTGGTTGCAGTCCCCTTCTATCTCATACCTTTCTGCGACTCCAAGATGAGGCGCCCCAGAACCTCTGCCAATATCAAGGCAAAGTCATTTTGGCTGTGAATACCGCCAGTTTTTGCGGATTTACAAGTCAATATGAAGGTTTGGAAAAAATCTATGCCAAATACAAAGATCAAGGCTTTGTAGTGCTCGGCTTTCCCTCGAATGACTTTGGCCAACAAGAACCCGGCAGCAATAAAGAAATTGCGGACTTTTGTAAAAATACATATGACGTAAAGTTTCCAATGTTTGCAAAAAGCGTGGTTTCAGGTAGTAATCCCAACCCCTTCTTCAAAATGCTCATTGCCAAAACAGGCACTACTCCAAAATGGAATTTCTATAAATATTTAATAGACCGCAACGGCAATGTTGTTGATTCATTTGGAAGCGTCACGAAACCCACTGGTAGTTCTATTACGAGCGAGATTGAGAAACTTTTAGGAGAGAAGGCGCAGTGAGCAAAAAAAGAATTGCCATTATTGGCGCTGGAATCTCTGGGCTCGGCTGTGCTTACGCTTTAAGACAGCATCCCAATATTGAACTGACCCTATATGAAGGTGGCAATCATATCGGTGGGCATAGCAATACAGTGGACTTCACTTGTGATGTAGATGGAGAGCAGATTACGCATGGCGTTGATACAGGCTTTTTAGTCTTTAACCGCAAAACCTACCCGAGACTCGTAAGACTTTTCGAGGAAATTCAGGCTCCTGTTGCTCCATCTGAGATGTCCTTTTCAGTATCGATTGATGTCTCCGAAAAAAATGAAAAAAGTCCAAAAATTGAATGGGCTGGCAATGATATCAACTCTTTTTTTGGGCAAAGATCAAACTTACTATCGCCGTCTTTCTGGAGAATGGCTTATGACATCCTGCGCTTTAATAGACTCGCAACTAAGCTTGCTCAGCAACAGATAGATGCCGGTCATCACTTTGCAGAACCAGATGAAACCATTGCAAATTTCTTAGATAGAAATCGTTTTAGCCAAAGCTTTCGAGAGAATTATTTCCTACCTATGATTGGCGCAATTTGGTCATGTTCTGTTGAGCAGATGTTGGAATTTCCAATTCAGACGATGATCCGTTTTTGCCACAATCATGGCCTTTTGCAAATCCAGAATCGGCCACAATGGCTAACCATCAAAGGTGGTTCCAGGGAATACGTCAAGCGCATATTGAGCGCATTAGAAAAAAATCATGTCACGATCAAACATGAAGCGGTCTCGCGCATCAACACTAACTCAGATGGAAGCTCACAAGTGGAGGTGGTGAGTCCATCTGGATCTACCTGGTTTGATGAGGTTGTAATGGCTTGTCACAGCGACCAAACTTTAGATCTATTGCACGGCATTGATCAACAGGCCAGAAATATTTTGGCTGCAATTCCGTATCAAAAAAATCGTGCGATCTTACATACCGATATCCGCTTCTTGCCCGAAGAAAAACGCTGCTGGGCCGCATGGAATTACACAGCGAAAGCAGGCACTACCCCATCATCCAAACAACATGTAAGCGTAAATTACCTCATTAATCGCTTGCAGCCTTTGCCTGAAAAACTACAAAACACTCAGATTATTGTGAGTCTTAATCCAGCCTCTGAGCCCAACATGAAATTGGTTCATCAAGAGATTCATTATTCACACCCAGTATTTGATATGAACGCTATCCAAGCCCAAAAAGAATTGCCTCTCATCCAAGGCAGTTCATCGATTTGGTATTGCGGAGCATGGACTGGCTTTGGCTTCCATGAGGATGGCCTTCGCTCTGGGGAGCTAGTAGCAGAAGCTTTAATTGAAAGTATTCGATCACCGCTTAACTCTGCCCCCAAACAAGATGCAAGCTAAATGAATCAGCCAAAGATTAACTTTGGAGTTGTAAAGCATCGTCGTCTGCGACCGGCTCAAAATGCCTTTGGTTATGGTGTATTCAATCTATCGATTCCGATGCGCTCCAGAGAGGAAGATCCCAATCTACTTAGCAATCGTGGAGTGAATGACAATCGCCTTGGTCTTTGCTCCTTTTACGATAAGGATCATGGTCTTGGTGGCCCAGACAGCCTTGCCTGGATTGAAAATATTCTCAAAGAAAATGGCCTGGGTAATATTGATGGTGAAATTTGGCTACAAACTTTTCCCAGAGTCTTGGGCTATGTATTTAACCCGGTTAGTTTTTGGATTTGTACTCGCTCTGATGGCAGGGTACAAGCAGTATTAGCCGAGGTGAATAACACCTTTGGCGAACGTCACTGTTATTTATTACATAAAGATTCTGGTGAAGCGCTTCTATCTGGTGAGACACTCACCAGCAAGAAAGTATTTCATGTATCGCCGTTCTGTGAGGTACGCGGTGAATATCGTTTTCGCTTTCTATTTCCCCAGGACAGTCAGTCCCAACAAAACTCGGTGGCACGCATTGAACTTATTGAGGATGGCTTACCCCTCATCAATACCAGTATTAGTGGCGTAAGCCGCCCCCTCAGTACATCAAATCTATATCTAGCACTCCTACGCTACCCCTTGATGAGTCTTGGGGTCATTTTCCGCATTCACTGGCAAGCATTGAAATTGTGGCTAAAAGGTGTACCCTTTCATTCAAAACCCAAACCACCAGAATTTGAAGTTAGCCGATGAATCGTCCTGGACAATCTCTACTCTCTCGCCTGAATTTCTCAAGGTCACAAAGACGCACCCAAGCAAATACTTCACGGTTGGGTACAGAGACCTTATTAAGTTTGTTATCCCAACTGAGCAGCGGTCACTTAAAAATGGTTTTACCTGATGGCAACATCAGAGAATTCGGTAATAAGTCTGATGATTTACAGGCTGAGATTCAAATTTTAGATTGGTCTGTATTTAAGCAAATGTTGTCTCACGGTGATATTGGTTTTGCTGAAAGCTATATCCGCGGAGAATGGAATACTCCAGATCTCAAAGCCATTTTGGAGCTTGCAATTCGCAATCGAACGATTCTAGAAAAAGCAATTTATGGCAGTTGGTACGGATCCATTCTTTATCGCCTCAGACACTGGTTACGAGATAACAGCAAAACTGGCAGTCGCAAGAATATTCATGCCCACTATGACTTGGGCAATACTTTTTATACATTGTGGCTTGATCCCACCATGAGTTACTCCAGCGCTTGGTTTTCAGAAGGCGAGAAACAATCTCTTGCTGGTGCACAACGAGCCAAAATCAATCGTATTCTGCAATCTCTCGACACCAGACCCGGTGACCACATTCTCGAAATTGGGTGCGGTTGGGGTGGCGTCATGGAAGAGGCTCTTCGTAGCAATATTGCCATTACCGGCCTCACGCTATCGACTGAGCAAAAAGCCTATGCGGAAGAACGCTTGGCAACGATCAGATCACAAATAGACAACCCCCCATCTTTTGAAGTTCGTCTGCAAGACTACCGCGACTGCCAAGAGAAATTTAACGGTATCGCTTCCGTTGAAATGTTTGAAGCAGTTGGCGAAAAACATTGGCCTGAATATTTTCAGGCCATTGCAAAATGCTTAAAGCCTGGTGGCAAAGCATGCATCCAAACGATCGTAATTGCCGAAGAGCTATTCGATCGCTACCGCCACAATACCGACTTCATTCAGCAATATGTATTCCCTGGAGGCATGCTCCCTTCTCGCGCCAGTTTTAAAGAAAGTGCAGCTAAAGCGGGGCTCCAGATTGAAGGGGAATTTGCTTTTGGGGCTGACTATGCAAAAACCCTTTGCCTTTGGCGCGACAGTTTCAATCAAAGACTTGAAGAGGTTCGCGGACTAGGATTTGATGAAGCATTTATTAGACTGTGGAACTTTTATTTAATGTATTGTGCTGCTGGATTCGCAGAGCGCAATATTGATGTAGTGCAATTTACCCTGAGTCATCAGCAAACCTCAACGTCACCAGATGCACTTCAAGTATGAAACAAAAAGGTATCGATAGTTTTACTGATAAGCGTGTTTGGGTTATTGGTGCATCGAGCGGTATAGGCGAAGCCTGTGCAAGAGCACTATTACTAGAAGGCTCCAGAGTCGCACTCTCAAGCCGCAGGAGGGATCGCTTAAATGCAATAGCTAAAAACGCTAGGACTGATCAGGCCCTGGTCATTCCACTAGATGTTACGAATCAAGATCAACTCACTCAAGGCTATGAGACCCTACTAAAAACCTGGGGTGGATTGGATGTGTTGCTATTTGTCTCTGGCATGTATGTACCGTTACGCGCAGATAGTTTTCTGATCGGTACCGCAGAGCAAACCATTGAGGCAAATCTCTTGGGGCCAATGAGATCTGTCGCCCTGGTCTTACCTGAGATGTTGAAGGCGCATGCTGGCCATATTGCCATTGTCGGGAGCGTTGCAGGATATAGTGGATTACCCAAGGCACTTGCTTATGGCCCCAGTAAAGCAGGCATCATTAATTTCTGCGAAACCCTCTACTACGATCTATTGCCGCAAGGCGTTAGTGTTCACATGATCTCACCCGGATTCGTGGCAACTGAGGCAACTGCTCAAAATGATTTTGAGATGCCCGCCTTAATTACCGCGAAGGAAGCGGCTAGCGAGATCTTGGAAGGAATACAAAACGGGGAGTTTGACATCCACTTTCCAAAGAGATTTTCAAGATTCTTAAAGTTTTTAAGAGTTCTTCCTTATCCTCTTTACTTTTGGATTGTGCGCCGCTTCGTCAAAATCTAAGCATCATCCAGTAGCACGATAGCTCTATTACTTGTACTTATCTTTACGAATCTTTTCTTCGAGATAGTCCATTACAGCAATTGCTCTAGCTTTAGTGCCTGCAATAGAAGGTGATGTGACGTACTTGCCCTGCATCACAATAGTCGGAACGCCATCAATGCGATAAGTTTCGGCTAATTGCTTAGCTGCTCTTGCTTTAGCTACCACCGCAAATGAACGATAAGTAGCTAAAAAGGTATTTCGATCAACCCCTTGTGATGCCACCCAATCCGCAATTTCAGGTTCGGTAAGTAATCGCTTGTTTTCCTTATGCATTGCGTACATCACCTTTTCATTTAAGGCATCGCCCTTGCCCATCGCCTCTAGAGCATAGTAAAGCTGGCTATGGGGTAAAAAATCATCACGAAAAGCCACTGGTACCCTGCGGAAAACGACATCTTTTGGTTGACGCTTAACCCAGGCGCTGAGCTCGGGCTCAAAGTCATAGCAATGAGGGCAGCCATACCAAAAAAACTCAATCACCTCGACCTTACCCTTGGTTTCTACTGGCTGAGGAACTGGCAAAACACGATAGTCAAATCCCTCTTCAATTTTTTGTCCTTGTGCGCTTGCAATACCACTCAAGAAAATGAAAGTGAGTACAACAAATGCTCTTTTGCTAATGGAGATCATGATTTTTGAATTTATTTGCTTGCTTTAATTACGGTTGACTTAATGCCCATGCTATTTAACTTATCTCGAGCTGGATTGCTTTCTTCAACGCTACTGTAGGGGCCAGAGCGCACGCGCCATAAAGTATTTCCATCAGCAGTAACTTCACTTAATTGCGTTTGAATGCCTTGAATAGCTAAGGCCGCTTTTTGTGCATCTGCATCGGCACGCTTTGTAAATGCGCCTACTTGTAAAAAGTAAATTGCATCACCTTTGGGGGCGGCAGCAGGACTCTCGGCAGATTTCTTACCATTGACCAAGTCACCAATTGGATCAGCTGAGGTTGGGGCAGGACTTTTACCTTGCAGAGGTTTGTTTAAATCTAATTGTTCTGAGGGGGCTGCAGCCTCACCCTCTACAGGAGCAGCGGCGGGCTTAATAGTCATTGGCAAATTCGGCGCCCGTACCCCAGGCCTTTCTTGCGGTGTATTTTTAGAAAGGTAGAAGGCAATCACAAAAGCAATGCCAAGACCTGCCCCCAAACCCAAGACAAAGCCAAGGATGGTACCGCCATATTGAGCATTGTTAGCAGTATTGTTGCCACTCCGCTTTAAGAAGCCAACTTGCTGATTCGGTTTTTTCATCATTTCCTCATCTTACATATTCACTTCATTCTTTGCTACTACATCTTCGCCGGTGCAGAGACTCCTAAAATCTTTAAACCGTTCTGCAGAACTTGGCGGGTCGCCGATAAAAGGGCAAGACGGGCTACCTTCAACTTTTCATCATCCACCAACACACGATCGGCATTATAGAAAGTATGGAAATCTCCTGCCAAATCACGCAAATAGAAAGCTAGGGCATGCGGGGCTAATTCAGCCGCTGCATCTGTCAAGACTTCGGGGTACTCGGCTAAACGTCTGAGCAAATGATCGGAGGCTTTACTTTGCAATAAAGATAAATCTGCGCCCACCAAGTCTCCCGTATTACCACCCCATTGCTGGAGAATGGAGCTTATGCGCGCGTGGGCATATTGCACATAAAACACTGGATTCTCATCATTTTGCTGTAGTGCTAGATCAATATCGAAAACAAACTCAGTATCCGCTTTACGAGAGATCAAGAAAAAGCGTACCGCATCACGCCCACGTTGCAACGCTAATTCTCGGTCTTCAGAAGTCATCTCTTGGGTAACGCCACCAGACCACTCGACTAAGTCACGAACTGTCACATAGGAACCGGCGCGCTTAGAAATTTTGACCTCTTCGCCATGACGCATCACCGTCACCATTTTGTGCAACACATAATCTGGATATGTCTTTGGAATATCCCAGCCACGCTTTTGTGCCACTCCTTGTAAGCCTGAACGCACGCGAGCAATCGTGCCGTGGTGGTCACTTCCTTGAACATTAATTACTTTTTCAAAGCCACGATTCCATTTGCTTGCGTGATATGCAACATCTGGAACAAAGTACGTATAGCTTCCGTCAGACTTACGCATAACGCGATCTTTATCGTCACCATCATCAGTGGTTCTGAGCCATAAGGCGCCTTCAGCTTCATAGGTTTTACCGATACCCTGCAAATCTTGAACAATCTGCTTCACACTGCCATCTGTATACAAAGAAGACTCTAGGTAATAACAATCAAACTTAACGCCAAATGTTTTGAGATCAATATCTTGCTCATTACGCAAATAGGCAACTGCAAATTGACGAATCGCTTCTAGATCATCTTGATACTCTGGGGATGCTTGAAAGGCAGTCGCAATCTCAGCAATGTATTCACCGTTGTAGGCTTTCTCCGGCCAGTTTGTATCACCAGGCCTCAAACCATTCAAGCGCGCCTGAACCGACAAGGCGAGGTTAGCAATTTGCGCTCCCGCATCGTTGTAATAAAACTCACGATGTACTTTGATGCCTTGAGTGGCTAATAAGTTTGCTAAAGCATCGCCTAGGGCTGCTTGTCTGCCATGCCCAACATGCAATGGGCCAGTTGGATTTGCAGAGACAAACTCAATCATGGCACTTGCAACAGGACCGCTACCTTGGGAAAGCTCACCAAAATGCGTGCCCGCCGAGAGAATCTCTCCCACTACGGCCGTCTTGGCTTGATTACTTAGGCGAAAATTTATAAAACCTGGGCCCGCAATTTCGCAAGAGGCGATTAATTGCTCAAAACCAGGTTGAGCTCGTAAACGTTCTACTAAAGCTTGGGCTAATTCACGAGGATTAAGTTTCCAGGCCTTGGAAAGTTGGAGCGCGATATTGCAAGCAACATCACCATGATCAACAGCCTTAGGGCGCTCTAAACGAAGGACTGGAACCTCACCTAGCCCGCGTTCTTGGGCCAGACCCTGAAGGGCGCTGCTCAGCATTTCAATTAAACGATTTTTATTAGTCAGCAACATAGGTAAGTGAGTTTATCAGGTGGTAAGCTATCGAAATGATCTACCAATTTCGCTCCAAAGCCGGTCCGGACGTCATCATGTTGGCGGATCTGACCAAGCGAATCTTTGATATTTTGGGGCGACCGCTTGAACCCAGGGGCATCCTTACAGAAGAGCAACTTCCTACCCTCATTACCGCATTAGAAACTGCCATCCTCCAAGATCTTGAAGAACGAGCAAAAGCAAAAAATGATGCGGATGAAGCCACTGAAAAACCTAAGTTAGCAGATCGCCTGGGGCAAAGAGCTTATCCTTTTTTAGAGCTGATGAAGCAGGCCAAAGCAAAAAATGAACCCGTTATGTGGGGCATTTAATCTACTAAGCTAGCTAATTGACGGCGAACATCCTCTGCTGACTGTCCACGGCGCTTAGCAAGATCCTCGACCTGATCATTGCTAATTTTCCCCACATTAAAGTACTGGGCATCTGGATGAGCCAAATAAAAACCGCTCACACTAGAAGCTGGGTTCATTGCCATTGATTCAGTCAAGGTCATACCAATATCTTCAGAGCCAATGACGCGCAGCAAATCTTGCTTTACTTCATGCGCAGGGCAGGCAGGGTAACCAGGCGCAGGACGAATACCGCGGTACTCTTCATTAATCATTTGATCGTTTGTCAAAATTTCATCCGTTGCGTAGCCCCATAAGTCGGTACGTACACGATGGTGCATCAACTCTGCAAATGCCTCGGCCAGGCGATCTGCCAATGCTTTCAACATAATTGCACTGTAGTCGTCATGCTTTGCCTGAAATTCAGCAACTTTCTTTTCCACACCATGACCTGTGGTCACAGCAAAACAACCAAGATAATCAGCAACAGTAGAATCTTTTGGCGCAACATAATCAGCCAAACAACGATTGGGTCTTTTGACGCCATCTACTATTGGACGCTCAGACTGTTGACGCAAGTTATGCCAAACAAACAAAGGATGTTGGCGAGCTTCATCGCTATATAAAACAATGTCATCGCCTACTGTATTGGCCGGATAAAAAGCTACCACAGCATCCGCTTGCAACCATTGGCCCTTAACCAACTTATCTAACATTACCTGCGCATCTGCATAGACCTTGCGAGCTTCAATACCAACAATCTCATCATCTAAGATCGCCGGAAATTTTCCTGCTAAATCCCAGGTCTGAAAGAATGGGGTCCAATCTATGTACTTCGCGATATCGCTAAGCGCAAAGTTCTTAAAGACCCGGCGGCCAATAAACTTTGGTTTCTCAGGTACATAGCTTGCCCAATCAATCATCTCGCGGTTCTTGCGAGCAGCCTCCAATGATATCGTTGGCGCAGCTTTTTTATTGGCATGTTGCTCCCGAATACGCACATAGTCATCGCGTAAATCTTGAATAAATTTCTTTGCGCTCTCATCTGATAACAAGCTAGATGCTACCGACACCGAACGGGAGGCATCTGGGACATAGACAACGGGCCCATCGTAATGCGGAGCAATCTTTACAGCCGTATGAACACGTGAAGTAGTGGCGCCACCAATCATTAAAGGGATTTGACGCTCGCGGAAATAATCATCACGCTGCATCTCTTGCGCAACATACGTCATCTCTTCTAATGACGGTGTAATTAAACCTGACAAACCAACGATGTCAGCATTTTCCTCCTTGGCACGCTTGAGGATTTCGGCACAAGGCACCATCACACCCATATTAGCAACTTCAAAGTTATTACATTGCAGCACTACAGTAACAATATTTTTTCCAATATCGTGCACATCACCTTTTACAGTGGCCATCACAATCTTGCCTTTGGCTTTTGCTTCGCCGCCAGCAGCTATATGTTGACGCTTTTCTTCTTCGATATAAGGAATCAGAATCGCAACAGCTTGCTTCATCACGCGCGCACTCTTAACCACCTGTGGCAAGAACATTTTGCCGGCGCCGAACAAATCACCAACAACATTCATGCCATCCATGAGGGGGCCCTCAATCACCTCAATTGGTCGCCCGCCCGCGCCCATAATCTCAGCGCGCAACTCCTCTGTATCTTCTTCAATGAAGGTTGTGATTCCATGTACTAAAGCATGCGTTAAGCGTCCGCGTACTGGCTCTTCACGCCATACCAAGTTTTCTACTTGCTTAGCGCCACCACCCTTGAATTGATCAGCTATGTCGAGCAAACGTTCAGTTGGTGTTTTTCCATCTCTTTCTTTAAAGCGATTAAGCACGACGTCTTCAACGCGCTCACGCAACTCAGAGTCTAAATCGGCGTATACGCCTAACTGACCAGCGTTAACAATGCCCATATCCATACCTGCTTGAATAGCGTGATAAAGGAACACGGTGTGAATCGCTTCGCGAACGCGATCATTGCCGCGGAAAGAGAAGCTCACATTGGAAACACCGCCGCTTACTTTCGCGCCAGGTAGGTTTTCTTTAATCCAACGTGTAGCATTAATAAAGTCTACAGCGTAGTTGTCATGCTCTTCAATGCCTGTCGCAATCGCAAAGATATTGGGATCAAAAATAATATCTTCGGCTGGAAAGCCAATTTCATTGACCAGGATGTCATAACAACGCTGGCAGATCTCTGTCTTGCGCTTAAAGGTATCGGCTTGACCCACTTCATCAAAAGCCATGACTACCGAAGCGGCACCATAGCGACGAATCAGGCGGGCTTGCTTACGGAAAGGCTCTTCACCCTCTTTTAAGGAAATCGAATTAACGATTGGTTTACCTTGTATGCATTTCAAACCAGCCTCAATCACACTCCATTTGGAGGAGTCGATCATGATGGGCACACGGGCAATATCAGGCTCAGAGGCAATCAGATTTAAGAAGCGCGTCATCGCTGCTTCAGAATCCAACATGGCCTCATCCATATTGATATCGATCACTTGGGCACCGTTTTCAACTTGCTGGCGTGCTACCGCAAGCGCCTCATCAAATTGATTATTTAAAATCATGCGAGAAAAAGCTTTGGATCCCGTTACGTTGGTACGCTCACCAATATTGACAAAGCCAACTGCTGAAGTAACGTTGAATGGCTCAAGACCAGAAAGCTTCATCGCAGACATCACTTTCTTATCTGTCTTACTCATACAGATTCCTCTGCATTTTCGCGATAGAAAGCACGGGGCTTACGTTTCGCAACAGCATTAGCAATTGCACGAATATGATCAGGTGTAGTGCCACAGCATCCGCCAACCAAATTGACTAGGCCATCTTTGGCAAACCCATCTACCAAACTAGATGTGATATCAGGAGTCTCATCAAAGCCGGTATCACTCATTGGATTTGGAAGCCCAGCATTCGGATAGCAGGATACTGCCGTGTCACAAATGCGTGAAAGCTCTGCAATATATGGACGCATCAATGCAGCACCAAGCGCACAGTTCAGGCCAAATGTAAGTGGCTTGATATGACGCAAGCTATTCCAGAATGCTTCAACTGTTTGACCAGACAAAATTCGACCCGAAGCATCGGTCACTGTTCCAGAAATCATGACTGGTAAACGCTCGCCTGTTTCTTCAAAAAACTCATCAAGCGCAAACAAAGCCGCCTTTGCATTGAGCGTGTCGAAAATGGTTTCAACCAGAAATAAATCAACACCACCTGCAAATAAGCCTTCGATCTGCTCACGGTAGGAAGTGCGCAAGGCATCAAAAGTCACATTGCGTGCACCCGGATCATTCACGTCAGGAGAAATGCTTGCGGTTTTTGGAGTGGGGCCAATAGCACCAGCAGCAAAACGAGGTTTATCTGGTGTACTGTATTTTTCACAAGCAGCGCGCGCAAGTCTTGCGGAAATTTCATTCATTTCACGAGCTAGACCTGCCATTTTGTAATCTTCTTGAGCTACTGAAGTCGCACCAAAAGTATTTGTTTCAATAATGTCTGCCCCAGCATCCAAATACTGCTCATGGATCTTGCTAATAATTTGGGGTTGAGTCAAAACCAAAAGCTCATTGTTACCCTTGATATCGCCGGGATGATCTGCAAAACGAGTATTACCTGGCAGACCACGGTAATCAGCTTCACTCAGCTTATATTGCTGAATCATGGTTCCCATTGCGCCATCCAATATCAGAATGCGCTGCTTTAGTAGGTCAGGAAGTGCTTGACCGCGGGTATAGGGTTGGGACAAACCATTAAATTGCATTGCTTAACCGTGATTAATCTCTAGAATCCCTTATTCTATTGGAAAAGCCACTTTTCATTTACCCCGGAGCCCTTATGTTTGGAACGATTCCAGAATTTAATCAAAGTCTTGAAATGTTTAAAACCATGTGGGGACAAGGTGCAGCAGGTCAGGCTGGGCAATTTCCCTTTACCACCGATGCCTCTAAGGCTGCCAGCGGCTTCGGTTCCGCCTTTCCTGGCATGGATATCGAAGAGCTTGAGAAACGTATTAAAGACCTCAAAAGCGTCGAAAACTGGCTCAACCTGAACTTGAATATTTTGAAATCAACCATTCAGGGTCTTGAAGTACAACACGCCACGATGATGGCTCTCAAGTCTTTTGGTGATGCGGTATCAGCAGCAGGTGCTGCAGCTACAGCACCCAAAGAAGAATCTAGTAGCCAGACCAGCAGCGTTAAAGCTAAACCGCGAAAAACCGCAAAACGCCGTCCTCGCAAAGCTGGCGATCCAACTTACCTCGACGAAGTAGGTAATTCAGATGAGCAATAGCCTCACCCATAGCAAAAGTAAGTTGGTGAATATCTAGTTCCCGCTTAAATAAAACCGGCACTATCTCACGCGCAGTTACCGGTTTTTTACAGGCGCCAAGCGTCTCAGCTAAGCGCTCATCATGATGTGCATTAAGTTGTGCGATCCGCGGTTTCATTCCGGTAAATGGTTTGCCATGTGAAGGCAACACCAGAGTCTCATCTGGCAAGGGCAAATATTTTTCAAGCGACTGCAAATACAAGCCTAATGGATCTGCGTCTGGATCAGCATCATAAACACTGACATTGGTTGAGATGCGAGGCAACAACATATCTCCAGATATCAGAACGCCGAGTTCTTTACAAAAAAGTGATGCATGCTCTGGAGCGTGACCATAACCCATGATGACTTGCCAAGCATGACCGCCAATCAAAATGGATTCACCGTCAAGGATGCGACGATATTGACGCGGTACGCCAGGAACCATATTGCTGTAGTAATTTGAGCGCGCCCGAATTTTTTCTAAATCTTCTGGGGCAGTTAAACCATGCTTCTGAAAATGATCTGCTGAGCCACCGCCACCAGCGCGCGCACCAATCGCAGCACCACCTTCTTTGCAGCTTAACCACTGCGCCGTTAAATAGTCAGTCATCGAAATCCACATCGGGACGTTCCACTTCTCACACAGCCATTGAGACAAGCCAACATGATCCGGATGCATATGGGTGACAATCACACGCAAGACTGGCAAGCCTTCAAGTTGGCTGGCAAAAATCTGTTCCCATGAGGCCCTGGTTTCATCATTGGCAATGCCACAATCCACAATGGTCCAGCCAGAGATACCGTCGATTTCATCTCGCAAAAGCCACAGGTTAATATGGTCCAAAGCAAATGGTAGACGCATCCTGAGCCAACGAACTCCTGGCGCCACTTCAATTGTCTCGCCCAACTGCGGAAGCTGCTCACCTAAGGGATAATGAATAGCGCTTTCAGCGTTAGCTTGTTTTTGAGTACTCATGTTTTGTTTTTTCGTTCTCTTTTATTACGTCTAGGCTTACTTTGACTACAGTGCCATCGCCTTGTATCAACTGGTGCGACATCAATCCTGAAAATGGTTTTTGTCGGGGTTGCTATCGTACGCTTACTGAAATCGCTAATTGGTCAGAGCTCTCAAATGCAGAGAAACTTAAGGTTTGGTCACAACTTACCATCCGCAAACCTCAAGCACCTCAATAATTCAAACACCTTGTTTAAATTATTTATTAACGTCCACAATCAAACGTCCCCGAACATTACCCGCCATTAACTCTTTCGCATACTTTAGTGATTCTTCTAGAGTGATTTCATGCGACATTTCATCAAGGGTTTTTAGGTCAACCAATTCGCTCAGTTGCTTATAAGCAGCAATCCGTTTTTCTCTAGGCACAGTAACGCTATTTACACCATACAAAGTCACACCGCGCAAAATAAATGGTGCAACACTAGATGGGAAGTCCATCCCCTGGGCAAGGCCACAAGCAGCTACCGCACCATTACTCTTAGTTTGAGCACAGGCATTTGCTAATGTATGGCTGCCAACGCTATCTAATACTGCAGCCCAACGTTCTTTTGCCAAGGGCTTGCCTGGTTCAGACAAAGTAGCGCGATCAATGATTTCGGAAGCGCCTAATTTTTTTAAATATTCTGCCTCAGCCATTCTTCCTGTGCTGGCCACTACCGTGAAGCCTAGCTTGCTCAGCAAGTGAACGGCAAAACTACCCACACCACCTGCAGCACCAGTTACCAAAACTTCGCCATCGCTTGGTTTGAGCCCGTGTTTTTGCAAAGCCATCACGCATAGCATGGCGGTATAGCCTGCAGTACCAATTGCTAGAGCTTGTTTGGCCGAAAAACCTTTAGGCAATGGAATAAGCCAATCAGCCCTTACGCGCGCTTGCTGCGCCAATCCACCCCAATGTCCCTCACCAACCCCCCAGCCGTTCAATAGCACCATGTCACCAGCTTTAAAGTCGGCATTAGAGCTTTCAATTACCTCGCCGGCAAAATCAATGCCTGGAACCATAGGAAAGCTCCGCACCACCGGGCTCTTACCAGTGATGGCCAGTCCATCCTTGTAATTTAGGGTTGAATACAGAACCTTGACCCGAACATCACCCTCAGGGAGACTGGTCTCATCCGCCTGACCTAGCTCGGCGCGATAACCCTGGTCATCCTTATTAATCAATATTGCTTTAAACATGTCTCTTCCTTTTCAAACGAGGTAATTCCCCGCAGCTTTTACGTAATAGGTTTATCCTAACGAGCATTGCTGATTATGGAGGCTTCCATGAAAAAAATTCTACTATTAACCGCGATTTCTGGCTCACTGCTCTCTGGATGCTATTCCACTGAAATAAACATGTCTATGGGCAATATGCGCTTAATTACCTCAAGCGCCAATCCACAAGACGTCATGAACTTTGCAACCAAAGCCTGTAAAAACGATTTCTATGAAGGCGCTAGCTTTTTATCCAAAGCAGGCAAAGAATATCGCTTTAAGTGTGTAAAAGCCGAGGAAAACGAAGTATTAATTCCAATTCCAGGAACTACGATCGAACCCACCGCCAAAGCAGAAACGAAGTAAGTAGCTGATGACTCCGTTTAACTCACAAGATCTTCGCAAAGGATTCGCCTCTTTTGCGACCGGGGTCACAGTAATCACTTGTATTGATGAGGGTCTAAATCCTCACGGCATCACGATTAGCTCCTTTAATACAGTTTCTTTAGAGCCCCCGCTTATCTTGTGGAGCCTCAAGAAACACTCACGCTTGATGCCTTGGGTTGAAGTTGGAAAAAAACATCTCATTCATGTGTTAGAGCGCTCTCAAGAAGATTTAGCGATGCATTTTGCTACGGTCAAGGTAGATCAGTTTGCTAGCATCGATCACAAACTTGCTGCCAGTGGTTTAACCCAAATTGATCATTGTGTCGCTTACTACGAATGTGAAACGGTGTCTGTTCATCTCGGCGGAGATCACAACATCATTGTTGCTAAAGTGATCAATCTGAAAAATCACCCAGAAAAAGAGCCGCTGATATTTGCGCGCAGCAAATTTGTTGGACTCGATTTCTCAGAAATAAAATTCAGCTAACACGAACTAATATTTGTAAGGAAATACCATGTTGCGTTTATGGGGTCGAAAAAGTTCCATCAATGTTCAAAAAGTATTGTGGTGTCTTGCTGAACTGGGATTAAAAGAAGGTGTCGATTTTGAACGTGTTGATGCAGGACTTCAGTTTGGCATTGTTCGCTCTCCCGAATTTTTAAAGCTGAACCCCAACGGCCTTGTGCCAACACTCGAAGATCGCGATCTTGTGCTCTGGGAATCAAACACCATCATGCGTTACTTAGCCTCGCAATACGATAAAAATAAACGCTTTCCAGTTGATATAAAAACCCAGTATGGCTCAGAAAAATGGATGGATTGGCAGGTTGGCACCCTCTGGCCAGTTCTGCGCCCCGCGTTTCTAGGTCTTACTCGTGTTCTAGAAGCAGAGCGCAATTACGGCAGTATTGAAAAAGCGTATCAGGACACAAATCAATTATTTGCCTTGCTTGATCAAACCCTAGAATCCCAAGCCTACTGCTCCGGCAAGCAATTCCATATAGGCGATGTTGTTCTAGCTTTATGTGCACACCGCTGGATTTTACTCAACGAGAGTTTTCCAAAAGAAACTGGTGCGCGGGCAAATCTCAAAAATATTCATCGTTGGCTAAAACAGCTTGAGTCCGAAACGCTCTTTCAAGAGTTTGCAGAGAAAGAACTCAATATCATCAGCAAGTGAGATTGGGCGCTCTCAATTCGAATCTTTACTCTTGGGTAAATTTCTTTTGATGGTGATCTGCGCCTATAAATAGATACATGGCGGGCACTACGAATAAAGTAAACAAGGTGCCAATCGATAATCCGGTGAAGATCACAATGCCCATTGATTGACGGCCTGCAGCTCCAGCACCTGAAGCAATCACTAAAGGCAGAACACCCAAAACCATTGCTGCTGTAGTCATCAAAATAGGTCTCAAACGTTCACTAGCCGCCTCAATAATCGCATCAAGCTTGCTACGACCGCCTTCTTGAAGTGCGTTAGCAAACTCAACGATCAAAATACCGTGCTTACTAATTAACCCCATCAAAGTAACAAGACCAACTTGCGTATACACGTTCAAGGTTGTAAAGCCAAGGTTAATAAAGATGAGTGCGCCAAAGAGCGCTAGTGGAACAGATACCAAAATTACAATTGGATCGCGGAAGCTTTCGAACTGTGCGGCAAGCACTAAGAACACTATCAAAATAGCAAAGAACATGGTGACTAAGAAACCACCCGACTCGGCCATGAACTGACGTGATGGTCCTGCGTAATCTAGGCTATAACCGCTCGGTGCAACCTCTTTCAAGGTCTGGCGCATGTACTCCAATAGATCAGCCTGCGAAATAAATGGTGTGCTCACCCCGGATATCGTCGCAGAATTAAGCTGCTGAAAGTGATTAATTGATTCAGGAACCACTTTTTGTTTAATGCTTGCAACGGTACGAGCCTGAATCATATTCCCGCTTGGAGTCCGAATGTAGTAATCCAAAATCTGCTCGGGATTTAAGCGATCAATTTGTTTAACCTGCGGAATGACTTTGTATGAACGCCCTGCAACTGAGAAGTAATTAACATAACCACCACCTAAAGCAGCAGATAGGGCTGCACCAACTTGTTGTTGGGTCATTCCAAGAGCAGCAACTTTCTCACGATCAATCACCAAAACATCTTGAGGTTTATCGATTTTTAAATCCGAATCCACAAAGAAAAAGTTTCCGCTACGGCGCGCTTTATCTAATACTGCTTGCGATACTTCATTTAACTGTTCGTAAGATTCTGTAGTGTTAATGACAACCTGGACTGGTAAACCTTGCGCACCGGGTAAGGCAGGAAACTGGAAAGCAGCTACCCGAGCGCCAGCAATCGTATTCCACTTTTGCTGCATATCTTCTTGGAACTTAGTTGCATTTCGGCTGCGCTCACTCCAATCCTTTAGCAAAATACCGCCAAAGCTAGATGTTGGACTCGTTATTTGAAATGCCTGCTCGTATTCTGGCTCGGCAGCAGCAATCGCATAAATTTGATCTGCATAGGTTTGCATTTGATTCACCGTACTATTAGGTGGACCAGATGCCTGCATCAGGACAATTCCTTGATCTTCTGTAGGGGCAAGTTCTGCACGAGATGTTGCATATAAATATGCAACTCCTCCCAACAAAATGACGCCCATCATAATAATGACCTGCCAAGTACTCAAAAGGTCACGCAGAGTAGTTTGATAGCTGTAATGCACCTTGTCAAAAATTTGATCAATCTTTTGCACAAAAGGAGACGCCTCTTGCTCTTCTGTGAAAATCCGTGAGCACATCATTGGTGAAAGCGTTAATGCAATTAATCCCGATACTGCGACTGCACTGGCTAAAGTAAATGCAAACTCGGTGAATAGCGCACCAGTCAAACCACCCTGAAAGCCAATCGGAATATATACGGCGATCAAAACAACTGTCATCGCCAAAATCGGACTACCCAATTCGCGAGCAGCAATCAAAGATGCCTCTAAAGGAGACTTTCCCTCTTTCATATGTCTATCAACGTTTTCAACAACGATGATGGCATCGTCTACCACCAATCCAATAGCTAGCACTAGAGCAAGCAGGGTTAGCAAGTTGATAGAGTAGCCTAGTATTTGCATTAAAAAGAAAGTGCCAATCAAGGACAACGGCATTGCAATTACTGGTACAGCCACTGCACGGACACTACCTAAGAAGAGATAGATCACTACCGTCACAATGATCAAAGCCTCAAGTAAGGTTGAAACGACTTCATCAATTGAGCTAGTTATAAATTCTGTTGAGTCGTAAACAATCTTGCCATTCATACCGATTGGCAATTGTTTTTGAATATCCGGTACCGCATCCCTTACACGTTGAGCAACATCAAGTAGATTGGCCTGAGGAGCAACCTTAATGCCGATGAATACGGATTGCTTGCCACTAAAAGCAACGTTAGTGTTGTAGTCTTCAGAACCCAAAGAGACACTGGCAACTTGGTCTAGATAAACAATATTAATGCCATCTTTTTTGACAACCAGTTTGCGAAACTCTTCTAAAGTGTGCAGATCAGTGCCCGCAACCAAATCTACGGAGACCATATCTCCTTTGGTGCTACCTACTGCTGACAAGTAGTTATTAGCAGACATCGCGCTGTATACGTCATCTGCGCCAACACCTAAACCCGCCATCTTTTCGCGATCAAGCCAAGCACGTAAGGCAAACTTTCTGCCTCCGATAATCTCGGCATTCTGGACACCCTCCACTGAGTCGAGCTTTGGCTTCACTACACGCAATAAATAATCAGTGATTGCATTATTGGGTAGTTGATCGCTATAAAACCCCATATACATTGCAGCTGTTGACTGACCAACCTGAACAGTCAACACTGGCTGCTGCGCTTGCGGAGGCAATTGATTTTTAACTGCGCTAATTTGCGTTTGAATCTGCGTTAGTGCCGCATTAGAGTCATAGTTCAACTTTAAAGTTGCGATGATTGTTGAGACACCACTTACGCTTGTTGAGGAAAGATAATCAATTCCTTGTGCTTGAGCAACAGACGCTTCTAGTGGCTGCGTAATAAAGCCCGCAATCGTCTCAGGATCGGCGCCGTAGTAGGCAGTAGTGATTGTGACAATCGCGTTTTGTGTTTGTGGATATTGATTAACTGGCAATGAACCAATTGCCTTTAATCCAAAAACCAAGACAAGCGCACTAACTACCAGCGATAGCACCGGCCTGCGAATAAATATGTCAGTCCAATTCATCTGCTGCTTATTCCTGCGGCTTAGGATCGGGTGAATTTGCTGGTTGCACCTTATTGTTGATGATTAATGGCGTGCCATTCTTCAGCTTCAATTGACCGCTAGTAACAACTGTGTCGCCCTCATTAATTCCTTTGAGAATCGCCACTTGATCACCGCGAGTACTACCAGTTGTAACGAATACTTGCTGTGCTTCGAGGGCTGGTTTACCTTGTTTATCCTTCTTGCCCGTATCTTTCGCAATAAAGATGGTTGAGCCATATGGGTTATAGGTAACTGCTGTTTGGGGCAAAGTTAGCAATTTCACTTGATCGCCTAACTTGATATTCACATTTGCAAACATGCCAGGCAATATCTTCTTATCTGGATTGGCAATTTGTGCCTCAATTTGAATATTACGAGTATTGGTATCGACCTTCGGGCTTACAGCAGTGATCTTGCCCGAAAAGCTAGCGTCTTTAAATGCGTCTGTTGTCACTTCAACATCTTGACCAACCTGAATCTGTTCAGCATTACCTTGTGGCAAATTAAAGTCCACAAAAATAGGATCTAAAGTTTGCAAAGTTAGCAATTTATCACCTGGATTCACAAACTGACCGGGGTTAATTGAGACAATACCAACGCGACCACTAAATGGCGCCTTCAGATTTTTCTTAGCAACTAATGCAGTTTGCGCTTCGACCTGAGCTTGTTTGGACTTTGCGTCAGCCTTACTAGTATCAAATACATTCTTACTGATTGCCTGAATAGCGAGCTGTTGTTTATCACGCTCATTAATAACCTTAGCAAGATCAGCCATCGCCTTGAGAGAATTAAGCTGAGCAACATCGGAAGCATCATTTAATTTAATGAGTAATTCCCCCTCTTTTACATCTTGCCCAGACTTCACGGGAACAGTTTGCACTAAGCCACCGATCTCAGTACTCAGATCTACGCCTCTAAATGCACGAACATTACCTACACTTGTTAATTTAGGCTGCCATTCTGAAGTAGCCACCACCATCGTAGAAACAGTAGCTGGTGGCAATCCCATTCCCGAGATGAAATGCTTGATCATGAAAGTCTTAAATTGATTAAAAGCAAAAATCAACCCGAGCAATAAAAACACGCCGCACAACATGATAGTCATACGTCGCTGAAGCGGTTCCATTGCCATTAGCTTGGCATGCGCTTTAGTTCCGCGCCATTTAGCACTCATGCGCGCATAAAATGCCTTGGTCTTTTCCCAAGCTGCGATGCCCTTTTCGCGCAATTTCCACTGCTCAGCCTTTAACTTCATCCATGCCCACAGGGCAAGAACGGCAGCGATGAGCTGGCTCTTAATTGTTTCCAGAAGTTTCATTTTGATCTTTGTTCGCTATGGCTTTTGGTTTAAAAGCGGGGCCTTCTCGGTTCCACCAGCCGCCGCCTAATGCTGCAAATAATGCAGCTGTATCAGAGAATCTGGTCGCCTGTGCCGCAACAGATTTTACTTTTGCTTGTTGATACTGATTTTGGTAATAAAGAACCGCTAAATAACTGGCTGTGCCTAGTTTGTATTGTTGTTGCACAAGATCTAAAGTTTCATAAGCATAGCGCTCAGCATCTGATGCAGCCTTCAGTGCCTGAGCACCCGTCTCAAGGGCGCGTAAGGCATTAGCCACCTCTTGAAATGCATTTAATACGGTTGCCTGATATTGAAAAGCGGCTAACTCATAGTTAGCAATTGCGCCACGACGCTGCGCCAATAGCTGCCCACCTTGGAATAAGGGTTGCAAAATGCCGCCACCGATGGACCACAATGCAGAATTGGGACCAAATAATGCAGCCGAAGTAAGAGCAGCAGACCCAATAGAGCCAGTGATATTGAACTGCGGCAATAAGTTTGCTGTAGCAACACCCACAAAAGCATTCTGTGCTTTTAACTGTGCCTCTGCAGCACGAACATCAGGGCGCTGACGAACCAAACTTGAGGGAACCGAGAGAGGTAATTTGGCTGGTAGCTGTAACTTACTCAAATCAAACTTAGTAATATCGGCATTGCTCGGTAACTCACCCACTAATACCGCTAGCTGGTTACGCGCAAAAGCTAAATTTCTTTCGTAATTGAATAAATCTACTTGTGAACTAGAAACTAGTGTGCGCTGTGAGGTAACGTCAACTTTTGATACGGTACCAATCACCAACTGCTTTTCGGTAACTTCAGCAAGATTAGTTTGAGCCTTCAAAATTTCTTCTGTTGCTTGCATTTGTGCTCGTAAGGCAGCTTCCCTTACCGCACTAGTGACGACATTGGCGGTCAGGGAAAGATAGGCACTCTCTAATTGAAACTGAGCTACCTCGGCCTGAGCGCGCGCACCCTCAACTGCCCGACGCGCTCCACCAAAAACATCAAGCTTGTAGGTGACATTTACAGACGTATTGTAAAGATTGTATATATCTGAACCGTACGGCAGACCATAAATTGCAGCCGGCTGAAGCTGTCTTGAGGCTGCACCACCGACGCTCACAGCTGGGAAATATTGCCCACCAACTTGCGCGTTTACGTTCTCTTGAGCGGCACGCAAAGCTGCATCAGCAGCGCCTAGATTCGGGTTCTGCTCGAGCGCTTTTTTAATTAATGCATCGAGCTCCGGAGACTTATACAGCTCCCACCACTGCGCCTCAATATCGGCACCCTCAATAAACTCTTGATCAGTGCCACCAGGAACACCAGGAGCGGTAACCAGTTTTTTAGATAATGGTCCCTCGGTATAAGAAGAGGTTTTAGGCGCATCTGGTTGCTTAAAATCTGGGCCCACTGCACATGCAGATAACACGCCCATACAAATGAGCGCAAGCATATGCAAGCTTGAGAAGGGGGGCACTTTGGAGCGAAACATGAATTTCAGCAAATATCCTCTTTTACAAGGGTTATTTGAACACAGAAATAGCATCAGGGCCTTGTAAAGCCCTGATTTATCTACTTAAATTGGTTCACAAGTTTTTGTGACAGTCAAACAAAAGGATTTATTCGACTGTCACACTCTTTGCCAAGTTGCGCGGCTTATCGACATCAGTCCCACGAGCACAGGCAGTGTGATACGCCAGCAGCTGTAAGGGAACGACATGCAAGATGGGTGAGAGATTGCCGTAATGTTCAGGCAGGCGGATCACATTGATTCCATCGCTACTCACAATCTCGGTATCTTGATCAGCGAAAACGTACAACTTGCCCCCACGTGCCTTAACTTCCTGCATATTGGATTTTAATTTCTCCAATAAATCGTCTTTTGGAGCAACTGTTACTACTGGCATCTTGTCCGTCACCAACGCCAAAGGTCCATGCTTTAATTCACCGGCTGGATAAGCCTCTGCGTGAATATAAGAAATTTCTTTTAACTTCAACGCGCCTTCAAGAGCAATTGGGTAATGTAAGCCACGCCCCAAAAACAAAGCATTCTCACACTTTGCAAATGCATCGCTCCAGGCAATAATTTGCGGCTCAAGCGCAAGCACTGCGTGCAAGGCTTTTGGTAAATGACGTAACTCACGAAGAAGTTCTTTTTCTTTTTCAGCGGAAATTCTTCCAGCACGCTTAGCAATCGAAACTGCTAAAAGATATAAGGCCAATAATTGTGTGGTAAATGCCTTTGTCGATGCAACACCAATTTCTGTGCCAGCTTTAGTTAAAAAATGCCAATCAGTTTCCCGAACCATAGCACTACTTGCAACGTTACAAATGGCTAAAGTGTATTGATGCCCAAGGGCCTTAGCATGACGGAGAGCCGCCAAGGTATCTGCTGTCTCACCCGATTGCGAGACCACCACAATCAAAGTCTTTGGATTTGGCACTGTTGTCCGATAGCGATATTCACTAGCAATTTCCACTTGCGTGGGAATACCTGCAATATCTTCTAGCCAATACTTCGCTATACATGCAGAGTAATAGCTGGTACCGCAAGCCAGAATCAAAATTTGATCGAATGCTTTCCAGTCTTCCAGGTTGGCACCAAACAACTCAGGTCCAAATGAAGCAATGTTCGCAAGGGTATCGCCAATTGCTCTGGGTTGCTCAAAAATCTCTTTTTGCATGTAATGCTGATAAGGGCCAAGATCAACAGAGTCAGCTTGTGCCGGCATTGGCTTGCGATCACGCTCTACAGACTTGCCGGATTGATCAATTACTTCAACATCATCCGCCTTCAAGATGGCGACATCACCCTCTTCTAAATACATCATTGCATGAGCACGCCCTGCTAAAGCAAGGGCATCCGAAGCCAAGAAATTTTCTTCATTACCTAGCGCTACAACTAATGGCGAGCCTGCACGAGCACCAACTAATGTTGTTGGGTTATCTTGGGCAATTACGCCAATAGCATAGGCCCCATGCAATTTTGGCAGCACCGCCCTTACTGCTTTAGCAATATCTTTTTGAACAGCACTCACATACTGCTGATGAATTAAATGGGCAATCACTTCCGTATCAGTCTCGGAGGTAAAAATGTAGCCAGCAGCTTTTAATTCTGTTCGGAGCGTTTCGTAGTTTTCAATAATACCGTTATGAACTACAGCGATCAAACCATTAGAGATATGGGGATGGGCATTTTGGGTATCTGGCTTACCATGGGTTGCCCAGCGAGTATGTGCAATCCCCAGAGTGCCACGAAAGTCTTTACTTTGCTCAGCAAGCTCAGAAACCCGTGCCGTGGTACGGGCTCTTTCAATAGGGTGTTTAGTATCATCTCCATTAATGACCGCAAAGCCACAGGAGTCATAGCCTCGATACTCAAGGCGGCGCAAACCCTCAACTAAAACATCAACAATATTTTGATGAGATGCTGCACCAACAATGCCACACATTATTTTTTGCCCTTTACTGCTGTCTTGACTGCTTTTTTGACTACTTTCTTTGTAGTCTTTTTGGGAACAGCTTTTTTCGTAGCTACTTTTTTGATAGGGCGCTGCCATTGCAAAGATATTTGTTTTGCTCTTGATACTGTGAGTTGGTTCGCAGGTGCATCCTTAGTTAGGGTTGTACCAGCACCCAGAGTAGCACCGCGACCAACTCGTACTGGGGCAACTAGTTGTGTATCTGAGCCGATGAAGACATCATCTTCGATAATGGTCTGATGTTTATTGACGCCATCGTAATTACAGGTAATGGTGCCAGCGCCAATATTGACCCTTGAACCCACAATGGAGTCGCCAACATAGGCTAGGTGATTAGCTTTGCTATTTGCAGCAATTTTGCTGTTCTTTACCTCGACAAAATTACCGATGTGAACATCATTCGATAAATCTGAGCCAGGGCGTAAACGAGCATAAGGACCAATCACTGACTGATTACCAACCTTTGCGCCATCTAAATGGCTATACGCATGAATCGATACATCCTTACCGATGGTGGTATTACGAAGTACACAGTAAGGACCAATCTTGGCGCCTGAGGCCAGCGTTACACAACCCTCAAATACGCAACCTACATCAATTGAAACATCAGTACCGCACTCTAACGTGCCGCGCACATCAATACGCGCAGGATCAGCAAGTGATACGCCCGCATCCATTAACTGATTCGCAATATTAAGTTGATAAACTCGCTCTAGTGCGGCTAATTGATCGCGACTATTAACGCCAACAGTTTCAAACTCATCATCCGCCTGGGTTGTCCGAATAGGCACGCCATCTTTAACGGCCATCGCAATGACATCTGTTAAGTAGTACTCGCCCTGAGCATTACCGGCACGCAAAGCCTTGAGCCACTTCTTCAAAGCATTCGTAGGCAACACCATAATGCCGGTATTAATTTCTTGAATAGCTTTTTGTGAAGTTGATGCATCTTTTTCTTCGATAATCGCCTTTACAGAACCATCTGTATCGCGCACGATGCGGCCATAACCAGCTGGGTTAGTTAAATTCTGCGTAAGTAGTGCCAGCGCAGAATCTTTACTTCGCACGCCATCTGCCAGCTTGACCAGCTTGCTTAAGGTTTTTTGAGTCGTAAGTGGTACGTCGCCATACAAAACTAGTGTGGGCTCATTTACACTCAGCCTAGGCAATGCTTGCAAAAGCGCATGGCCAGTACCTTTTTGCTGAGCCTGAAGCGTAGTGCTTACCTTACTAAATCTGAAGTCTTCTTTGGCGATGCTTGTTAAAAATTCCTTAACATCTGCCACACCATGTCCGACAACCACAATGGGTCCATTGTTAGAGGACTTGCCTTGAAGAGATAAAGCAGTGTTGAGCACGTGTTGTAGAAGGGGCTTGCCTGCCAAAGTTTGCAGAACCTTGGGCACTGCGGATTTCATCCGCTTTCCTTGCCCAGCAGCCAATATGACGATATTCATAAAAGGGGATTATAAGCCCCCTGTATGAGGGTTCCACAAGCCAACTCGTCTAAATCCGCTTCGTCAATTGCCTTATCACCAGAAGATCTAGCGGCAATTCCAGTCAACTCAGTAGAAATCTCCAGGTTCTGAAAATCAAAGGCCTCTCCATCCATTAAATGGGATGGCACGATGTGATGCATTGATCGGAATAGATTTTCTACGCGACCAGGGTGCTTCTTCTCCCAATCGCGAAGCATTTCCTTCATTACTTGGCGCTGAAGATTGGGCTGACTACCGCATAAATCACAAGGGATGATTGGAAAATTCATATCTCCCGCGTAACGCTCCAACAGTTTTTCTGGAACATAAGCGAGAGGGCGAATCACAATATGCTTGCCATCATCTGAGCGCAATTTAGGAGGCATGCCTTTTAGCTTACCTGCATAGAACATATTTAGCATCAATGTTTCTAATATGTCATCGCGATGATGCCCCAGAGCAATCTTTGTTGCACCTAATTCATCTGCAACACGATACAAAATACCGCGCCGCAAACGAGAACACAAACCACATGTGGTCTTGCCTTCAGGAATCACACGCTTGACAATGCTGTAGGTATCTTGCTCCTCTATATAAAATGGAATACCCAAACTCTTCAAATAGTTGGGCAATATCTCTGCTGGGAAATTGGGTTGCTTCTGATCTAAGTTCACGGCAACGATTTCAAAATTGATTGGCGCGCGCTCACGTAATTTCATCAAGATATCGAGCATGGCATAGCTATCTTTACCGCCAGAAACACATACCATTACCTTATCACCATCTTCGATCATGCCGAAATCACCAATAGCCTGACCTACCAAGCGACAGAGTTTTTTCTCTAGCTTATTCTCTTCGAAGACAACTTTACGAATATCACCCATGACTATTCAATTCTTTCGAAAACTTCACGACTGTTTAATACGGAATACTTCAACGCCTACTGAATGACAATCTGGGTAGACATCTGGTTTGGCAGTACTAACGCGGGCAGCCAAGACCTTAGGATGCAATAACATTGCAGTCACAATGTCGTCGCAAAAAGTTTCCTGTAGTTGAATATGGCCTTTAGAGGCTATCTCCTTTATGGTTTCACGCATAAAGTCGTAATCTACCACCTCATCCAATTGATCCTGCGTTGGTGTATTCATCGCGAGTGGAATATATAAGTCCACATTCAAAATCACGCGCTGCTCGGCTTTCTTTTCAAAATCATGGACACCAATATTGATATAGATCTCGTAGTCACGCAAAAATAGACGGCGACAATCAATCAAGGCGGGATGGGAAAGAATTGCATGCATGAATAATGACTTCTTTAATTTGTTTTGAACATCACATCACGTGATGAAGGTGATAAATGTTGGCCGCCATCCACATAAAGAGTGGTGCCAGTAATTGCACTTGAATCAGCCAAAAATACGGCGGCCTTTGCAATGTCTATTGGTGTAGATGACTTACCAAGCGGCGTCATTTGATGTGCCTTTGAGAAGCCCTCATAAGTTTGATCTCCAGATGGCAGCGAAATGCCCGGCGCTAAACCGACCACTCTTAAGTGTGGAGCAAAATCCATTGCCAATATTTCAACTGAAGTTGCTAGCGCAGCCTTTGATAAGGTGTATGACAAATAATCGGGGTTAAGGTTGATTAACTTTTGATCGAGCAATTGAATCACGGATGGAAGTTCATCCAACTTCTGAGCTTTGTCTCTTTGCAAGCCAAACATGAGCTGTGACAACAAAAGGGGCGCAGTTAAATTAACCTGCATATGCTCTTGCAAACTTTTAGCGCTCAGCGGCATATTGGAAATGGCTCGGTCATATTCAAAGATCGATGCGCTATTCACTAAGCAGTGCAAATTAACAAATTGCTTACTCACTTGAGAAAAGAGATTCTGAGCTGCTCGCTCGTCAGCCAAATCAGCCTGAAAAGCTTCACCCTTTACACCCAGCGCCTCTATTTGAGAAACGGTTTCCTGGGCCTCCTTCTCGGATCGCCCATAATGAACAGCTACATCCCATCCTTGGCGTGCGAATTGCAAAGCGATTTCTCGACCTAAGCGCTTGGCAGCGCCGGTCACTAAAACGGCTTTTCGTTGCTGGGAAGGGGAGGTTGAACTGGGGTTCAATTAAATTCTCTTAGACTAGCGAGCTATGGATATTACCTTGACCAGCCTCGAAACGGAGCACAGTGAGCTCCTGAAGGCCAAAATAGCCTCTCAGATCGCCTCCCAGAGCGGCTGGATGTCTTTTTCTCGTTATATGGAGATGGTCCTATACGAGCCCGGTATGGGCTATTACAGCGCGGGTGCTCATAAGCTAGGCTCTGGCGGGGACTTCACCACTGCGCCTGAGCTAAGCCCCTTATTTGGCGCAGCTATTTGCACAACACTGATTCCGGTTCTAGAGGGCCTCAAAGCGCAAGGTCTACCAACTCAAATTTTGGAATTTGGTGCCGGCACTGGCAAGCTAGCAACATCCATCCTGGATCGGCTGCACGACTTAGGCTTCAACCTTGATCGCTATGACATAGTAGAAATCTCTCCTGACTTAGCGCAACGTCAGCAAGAACGCATTAATAAAACTATTGCCAAACTCAATGTCTCCACTCAATGTAATTGGCTTAATGCGCTACCTAAAGATTTTAAGGGAGTCATTCTTGCAAATGAAGTCATTGATGCGATTCCATGTGATGCCATCATTTATCAAAATGGATTTTGGTATTGGTATGGCGTTGCTTTTGAAAATGACAAGCTTATCTGGAAGTCAGGATTACCTGTTGGGCAAGATTTACTTCCAGAAACGCTACTGAGCGGAAATTTTTCTGAAGGGTATATCACCGAACTACATGCTCCAGCACAAGCATGGATGAGCCACGTTGCAAAGCACCTACATAGCGGCCTATTCTTAACTTTTGATTACGGCTTTCCAGAAAGTGAGTATTACCACTCTCAAAGGCTTGAAGGCACGCTGATGGCACACCATCGTCATCATGCGATTCAAGATCCATTTCATCTTCCAGGCCTTTGCGATCTCACAACCCATGTAGAGTGGACGCAAATCGCCCGCAGTGCACTTGCGGAAAATGCTGATGATATTTTCCTCACAAACCAAGCCGCTTATTTATTAGATGCTGGCATTGGAGATATTGCCCTAGAGATCGCCGACCCTAATAACTCAGAAATATTCTTACCCATTTCAAACTCTTTACAAAAATTATTGTCTGAAGCCGAAATGGGAGAGCTGTTTAAAGCCTTTGCTTTTTCTAAAAACTTAAATCAGTTATTGCCCGGACAAACACTAGAGGATCTGCCTGGCTTACGTGGTAGAAATAGACTCTAAGAATTACGCATCCAGGGCGGCAGAAATTGCTGCCAATCTTGCCACTTCAAATGCACTGCCGATGCGCTCTCCATTTGAGCGATCCTGCGCAGCAACACCCGCAATAATCTCAGCTGTATTCAGCGCCTGAGCATCACGCATTGCTTTGATCAAGAGAGAAGTATTGATTCCAATTTTTTGAGCAAGATTTAAGAGGGCATGTCCTCGATCAGGCTTGCGCCATACATCAGCACGATTAAACCAAGCCAAAACATTGACTGCCTGAAAAACGTTATTAGATTCATTGATGAAAGCAATTAACTCACTAAAGATTTCGCTAAAGTCGCGAATCTCAATTGGCATACGAATACATTCTGCCCATGAGCGAATTTCATTGCCGGAAACATGCATGAGAACAATTGCACAGCGCTCATCCAAAGCCGTCCCAATTGAATCGAGATTCTGAATTAACTCCTCACGGAATTGTTCATGGGCCAGCTGTTCATTTAACGTTAGTGAAAGAATAGTTTTGGCAGCTCCAGTATTCAGCAGTACTTGGAACATATGCATCGGCTTTTTAGCCACTAAGCCTCTAGCAAGTTCTTGCCAGATACGCTCTGCTGATAACGTATTTAATTCATTTGCTTGAACGATTGCCTTTAACGCAAGCATCGTTTCGTCGGCAACAGTAAATTCTGGAAAGCGTGCTGCAAAACGTGCAATACGCAATAAACGCAATGGATCTTCTGCAAACGCATCCGACACATGACGAAATACTTTTGCAGCCAAATCTTCTTGACCGTTATATGGATCCAAAATGGGGCCAACTAATTCTCCATTTGCACCTACTTCTTGAGCCATTGCATTAATGGTTAAATCACGGCGCTCTAAGTCTTGTTCTAGGGTGACCGAAGGATCAGCATAAAAATGAAAGCCTTTATAGCCTTTGCCGGTTTTACGCTCAGTTCGCGCTAAAGCATATTCAGCCTGCGTTTCGGGATGAAGAAACACCGGAAAATCTTTCCCTACAGGGCGAAAGCCTTTAGCAAGCATCTCTTCCACGCTAGAGCCCACCACCACATAATCAATATCATGGACTGGCAGACCCATTAGGGTGTCTCGAATTGCCCCGCCAACGGCGTAAATCTTCATTACTGCATGCCCTCCAAACGGCGACGACTTATTTTGAATACTTCAGTTAAGGCATCTATTCCATTTGACGGCAAAATATTCGGCAACTGCATAGAGGCAATGTTATCGCGCGACATCAGAGTTGGACCAGGCAAGAATTCAAAGGCTAGGGCCTGCAGGTAGCCAACAAATGCTGGCACAGGAATAATGGCACATGAAGTTTTTGCTTTGTGAGCAGCAAATTCAACAATCTCTTTCATCGTGTAGACCGAAGGACCCACTAAGTCATAAGATTGATGGATTGTTTGCGGCATCGTCAATGCCTTTATAAATGCAGTTGCAACATCATCCACACTCACTGGCTGAAACCTTGCTTGATAGTTGGCTAAAGGCATTGCTGGAAATAATTTGGTGAGCTTAGCAAACAAATTTATGAATTGATCTTGTTCACCAAAAATGACTGAGGGTCTAAAAATAGTCCAGTCTAGATTGCTAGCCTTCACTGCAGCCTCACCATCTCCTTTGCTACGCTGATACATCGAAGGGCCCTTAGAGTCCGCACCTAATGCGCTCATATGTAAGTAGCGCTTTAGGCCATGCACCTGCATTGCAGTAATAATATTTTTTGGCAGATCCACATGTGCGGCCTTGAATACTTTGCCATAGGGCTGAGCAGGCTTATCGTGCAACACACCTACCAAATTAATAACTGCTCCATTGGGTCTTATGCGAGCACACAAAGACTGCAATTCATCAAAGTCATGAACATCAGCATCCTCAATATAAATCTTGGGTAGCATACGTAGCTCACGACCTGAGTTGGGACGGCTAGATGGAATTAATACTGAATAGCCGGCAAACTGCAGCTGTGCAGCCATTACGCGACCTACAAAACCGTTGCCGCCAATTAGCAGAATGTCATATTGCATAGAACCCCTAGGTTTCAGTACGTTTAAGGTAACTCAGACTGTGTAGCCGCTTTTGGTGTGATGACCCCTAAACGCTGTTTCAATGATTGCGTCTGCCCATTCATTACGGATGAATAGTAATTTGCATTAGACAGCACATTTTTTACATAGGTGCGAGTCTCAGTGAATGGAATGGTTTCAGCAAAAATGGCCCCCTCAGTAGGGCTAGTCAATTTTTCGCGCCAAGCCTTAGAGCGTGAGGGCCCCGCGTTATAAGCAGCGGAGGCTAAAACCCAAGAACCATCTAAATCAATTAACACCATATTGAGATAGTTGCTACCCAGAGTCAGGTTGGTATTGGTATCGCTTAACTTATCGTTGGTGTAATTGGTCATGCCAATTTTTTTAGCCACATACTTTGCAGTATTGGGCATCACCTGCATCAGTCCGGAAGCGCCTACTGATGAAGATGCATTCATGATGAATCGTGATTCTTGGCGAATGAGTCCATAGGCCCAAGCGAGATTCAAATCGATCTGCCTTGCAATGGGTGATAACTCATCCCGATATGGCGTTGGGTAACGCAGACTAAAGTCATGCTCCTGTTTTGTACGGTCAGCCGTATTGACCACGCGATCATACAAATTAATGCGCTTGGCATATTCCGCGGCAGCTAATAATTGCTTATCAGTCATATTGCGTAATTCCCAATTCCACTCACGATTACCTTCAAAGCGCAAGTTCATTGCATACAAACGCTCGCCACGAATAAAGCCTTTGCGAGTAGCCATCGCATCAATCTCTTGCTCGGTCACCTTGGTACGTGCTGGCGCATGATTAGACTTGCCTAACTCTTCACGGGCCAGTTGACCATAGAAGTTATACTGCTCGGCAATCAATTCAAAGCTATCTTTGGCCTTTGCGTCCTGGCCTTCGGCTTTCAGTGCGCGCCCATACCAATAAGTCCATGCTGGATCTTTACTGCGCACGACAGGATTCATACCGTCGATCGCATTCTTTACGAGAACCCAATCTTTTGCACGTAAGCCTGCTCTTACCTTCCACTCCTGCGACTCAACAGAGAGTAGTTCGTTATAGCCTAGCTCTTGTTGCAAACGATAGGCATCATCTGCGTTGGGGTCTAATTTCTTCGCCAGAAATTGGCCAATCACACCCCAAGCAACTGCTTGATTTTCTTTGCTATAGCGTGAAGATGTTTGCAAGAAATCACGGTAAGCTTTTGATGGATCAGCCTTAGCCGCTTTCACAATATCTCCAATAGGATCATCGCCACCAAGACGCTTAGCCATGGTGTCAAAACCTCTTTCACTAGCCGCGCGACCAATTGCCTTAGCCTCGCTTGGCGTCATGCCGCCAGCTGCTACTAATGAAGGCACCAGCTCCTGACAGGCTTGGCCAAAATAACTTGGATCTAGTAATACTGCGCGCGAATCAATTGCTAACTTTGTTGGATTTTCGCCTTGCGATAATTTAGATAACAAGGAATAACACTTCACTTGAGTGTCATCATCTAGAACAAACTTGGCATACTCTGCATCAAAACGCACCCAGTCTTTTCTCTTGCCCAAAACCAATAGCCAGTCATTGCGCAAGCGGTCTGCTAGAGCCGTTCCTTGGTATTGATTTAAGAATGCAACTACTTGCGCATCAGCACTGTAATCATTTCGGGCACCACCCGCACTATCAAACAACTGAGGCTTAATGCGAAAGTAAGCAACATAGTCATCAAAAGGGTAATTCGCTAAATTAGATGACAACTGCTGTGTACGAAATACATCATTTTTTCTAGCCGCTTCACGAAGATCAATAAACATCCGATCGGTGTCAGTAATTTCAGCAGGGGTAGCCTTACTCTCGTAGGATTTAGGTAAAACTGGCTTCTTGGACTTCTCAGCAAATGTATAGGGCGCATTAAGGGCTAGGCCCAACACCAGAATCTTTACCCATTGATGGTATTTGCGAGTTTTTAACTGCTTTTTCACGATCCAACCCTATATTGATAAATTAGGCATTCTCGTTGCGCTAACTTGATTACTATATCTTCTAATTTTCGCCTGATAATGCACGATATGCACGGTAATTCACCAAAAACTCTTCGCCAGGAATTATTAAAGCAACGCAAACAATTTGCAGCTAGCGAAAGGTATACCCAAATAAAGGATCTCTTAGCTGCAGACTTAAAGCGGTTTTTAGCAACTGATGGCAGCTCTGTGCAAACTATCGCACTCTATTGGCCCATTCTAGATGAGTTAGATTTGCGCCCCAGCATGATTACATGGTCAAAAAATGTGCCTGGACGTCGACTTACCCTCCCCTATGCGCGCCCCGACAAGCATCTTGATTTTTATGAATGGAAGGATGGGGATAGCCTCATTCCTAGCGCGCACAATGTTCCAGAACCTGACCCTAGTAACCTGAATAGACCAGCGCTACAGCCTGACTGCATTCTGATCCCTTGTGTTGGTTGGTCTAGCTCAACTGTAAACGGTAAAACTCACTACTGGCGCCTAGGCTACGGGGGCGGTTACTTTGACCGAACCCTTGCTGATCTTAGGAAAAAAAATCCCAAACTGATTTGCATTGGGATTGGGTTTGACTGGCAGAAGCTAGATGATGACCAATGGTCGGCTCAAACTCATGATGAGCCTTTAGATCTACTGCTTACTGAATCAGGCTTACTTCGTTAAATCTAAGTTATCTGCGATTGCCAAAACCGCATCAGCCTGATTCAAAGAATAGAAATGCAAGCCTGGTGCACCAGCAGTCAAAAGCTGATCACATAAATCCGTAACCACCTCTTCACCAAACGCACGAATAGAATCAATGTCGTCACCATAAGACTGAAGACGCAAACGAATCCAACGCGGAATCTCGGCGCCACAAGCGTCTGAAAAACGTAGCAACTGAGTGCTATTGGTAATCGGCATAATCCCGGCAATGATTGGCTGAGTAACGCCTAAGTCATAAGCCTCATCTACAAAACGAAAGTAGGCATCACTGTTGTAGAAATACTGAGTCACAGCAGAATTGGCGCCGGCCTTCATTTTTTGCGCAAAGAAATCAATATCGCTTGCAGGCGACTTTGCCTGCGGATGAGTCTCAGGGTAAGCAGCCACGTCAATATGAAACCAGTTACCTGTTTCAGATCGAATAAATGCTACTAACTCATTGGCATGATGAAACTCACCATACTGGCCCATGCCAGAGGGCAGGTCGCCACGCAAAGCAACAATCCGCTTTACGCCTATCGCTTGATACTGCTTCAACATTTCCCTCACGCTGTCACGTGAGCTACCAACACAAGATAAGTGAGGAGCAACTGCAGCACCTGCCGCATGAATATCGCTCACCACTTTTAATGTGCCAGACTGAGTAGAGCCGCCAGCACCAAAAGTCACGGAATAAAACGAGGGCTTGAGGGTTTCGCTAAAACGCTCACGCACGAGATGCAACTTATTCTCACCTTCAGGTGTTTTTGGAGGAAAGAACTCGACGCTTAATTCCATGATCTTGGGCCTAAATATTTATTGAATGAATTAATAGCGATAGTGATCAGCCTTATATGGGCCTTCCTTCGTTACGCCAATATAAGAAGCTTGCTGATCAGTCAATTCCGTCAACTGTGCATTGAGCTTCTTCAACTGCAAGCGTGCAACTTTCTCATCCAAATGCTTAGGTAATGTGTAAACACCAATTGGGTATTTATTTGTGCCTACTGCATTCCATAATTCAATTTGTGCAATCACTTGGTTTGCAAATGAAGAGCTCATCACATATGAAGGATGGCCTGTACCGCAACCCAGATTCACCAAGCGGCCCTTAGCCAAAATGATGATGCGCTTCTCTGGCTGACCATTGCTTGCCGGAAAAATGACATGGTCAACTTGTGGCTTGATCTCTTCCCACTTGTACTTTTCGATGCCCGCAACATCAATCTCATTATCAAAGTGACCGATATTACAAACAATGGCTTGGTCTTTCATCTTGGCCATATGATCATGAGTGATTACATGATAGTTACCAGTTGCTGAAACGAAGATATCGGCTTTATCAGCGGCGTAATCCATCGTTACAACACGGTAGCCTTCCATCGCAGCTTGTAATGCGCAAATTGGATCGACTTCAGTTACCCAAACTTGAGCAGACAAGGCACGTAATGCTTGTGCAGAGCCCTTGCCTACATCGCCGTAACCACAAACTACTGCAACCTTACCAGCGATCATTACATCAGTAGCGCGCTTAATTGCATCAACCAAAGATTCACGGCAACCATAAAGATTGTCGAACTTACTTTTGGTTACAGAATCATTAACGTTAATTGCCGGGAACTTTAACTCATCCTTAGCAAACA
The DNA here is from genome assembly GCF_001659725.1 of Polynucleobacter wuianus. NCBI lineage: Bacteria > Pseudomonadati > Pseudomonadota > Betaproteobacteria > Burkholderiales > Burkholderiaceae > Polynucleobacter > Polynucleobacter wuianus. Next base: position 2,163,372 of record NZ_CP015922.1, read on the forward strand.
TCTGATACAAGCGATGCACACCAGTGGTGGTTTCTTCAGTAACGCCTTTTACTTTTTCTAAACGGGTTGAATACCAAGTTGGATCTTGTGCCAATTTTTTCTTAATGGCAGAGAATAAAATCGTCTCTTCTTCGCTAGTTGGATGATTCAAGCAGGCTTGATCCTTTTCAGCGCGAGCGCCAAGGTGTAACAACAAAGTCGCATCGCCGCCATCATCCAAAATCATATTTGTAAATCCACCATCAGCCCATTCAAAAATGCGATGGGTAAAGTCCCAGTATTGCTCAAGGGTTTCACCTTTGATTGCATAGACCGGTGTGCCATTAGCAGCGATTGCTGCAGCAGCATGGTCTTGGGTTGAGAAAATATTGCAAGATGCCCATTGCACTTCAGCACCAAGCGCCTCGAGAGTCTCAATTAGCACTGCAGTTTGAATGGTCATGTGCAATGAACCGGTGATGCGCGCACCACGTAATGGCTGTTGTGCAGCAAACTCATCGCGAATTGCGATCAAGCCAGGCATCTCAGTTTCAGCAATCGCAATTTCTTTGCGGCCAAAGTCAGCCAAAGAAATATCTGCAATTGCGCAACGAGTTGCAACAAAGTTATTTAAGTCAGAAACGGTATTCATTAATGCTCCAGCTAAATACGATCCAATGCTGGAGTGCAAACTCGCTAGCCGTTGAATCATGGGTTAGCGAGCGCGGTTGCAATTAGCAAACTCCGTTTAGGAATCTACTCCCTTCAAGCCTGGGGAAATGCTGGGTCTCAACATTCCTTGCAACGCTCCTTGAAGGTATGGCGTAATTGTAAACAATTACGCCATATTTCGCCTCAATACATCTAGAAACTGCTTTTTAATGCTCTCTAGCGCTTACAGGCCTGCTGCGGCACGTAATGCTGCAGCCTTGTCTGTCTGTTCCCAAGTAAATTCTGGCTCCTCACGACCAAAGTGGCCATAAGCAGCAGTCTTACGATAAATTGGGCGCAAGAGGTTAAGCATCTTCACAATGCCTTTTGGACGCAGATCAAAATGCTCGGAAACCAATTGAGCAATCTTTTCATCAGAAATCTTGCCAGTACCAAACGTGCTCACCATCACTGAAGTTGGTTTTGCTACGCCAATCGCGTAGGAAATCTGAATCAAGCACTTACTTGCCAAACCTGCAGCAACCACATTCTTCGCAACATAACGACCAGCATACGCAGCGGAGCGGTCAACCTTAGATGGATCCTTGCCTGAGAACGCACCACCGCCATGAGGAGCCGCACCACCGTAGGTGTCCACAATAATTTTGCGGCCAGTTAAACCACAATCGCCCTGTGGGCCGCCAATGACAAATCGACCTGTTGGGTTCACCAAGAAATTAATCGCACCTTTGATCAAATGCTTTGGCAATACTGGCTTGATGATTTCTTCGATAACCGCTTCACGCAATTTTTCGAGAGAAATATCTTCATCATGCTGAGTAGACAACACAACAGTATCAATAGAGTCGGGCTTGCCATCCACATAACGCAAGGTCACCTGTGACTTTGCGTCTGGGCGCAACCATGTCAAACGACCATCGCGGCGCAATTGAGATTGACGCTCTACCAAACGGTGCGACAAGTGAATTGGCAATGGCATGAGCTCAGAAGTCTCATCACAAGCATAACCAAACATCAAACCTTGATCACCAGCACCTTGATCTAAGCCGTCGTCATGCGCCTTATCAACACCTTGCGCAATATCTGGACTTTGCTTGTCATAAGCAACCAATACAGCGCAACCTTTGTAGTCAATGCCGTAAGCAGTATTGTCGTAACCAATTTCGCGCAAAGTGTTGCGAGCCACTTGGATGTAATCAACGTTGGCGTTGGTTGTGATTTCGCCAGCCAAAACAACTAAGCCGGTGTTACATAAAGTTTCTGCAGCAACACGAGCTGTTGGATCTTGAGCCAAGATGGCATCAAGAATCGAATCAGAAATTTGGTCTGCTACTTTATCGGGGTGACCTTCAGAGACTGACTCTGAGGTAAAGAAGTAATCATTTGCCATTGCACATTCCTTTAAAAATTAACACGATCTATGGGACAACTCGACGTGCCAGGAACCACAATGGCGACGCTTTAGCAGAATTTTTGAATCGCCCTGCAAGTTGTCTTAACTCAGCGATCCACTAATTCTATCTGAAAAGGGTGCAATTCATCAAGGCACACTTAAATTTGGTCTATACGGCAGCATTGAATATCATTGGGGGGTGCGAAAAACCCTACTAAAGATCGGCTTAAACACTATCGCTGTACTCCCCCTTGCGGCAGTGCAGGCGTTGGGCGCTCTTTTGGGTCTTCTAGCCTATATTGGCTCATCTCAATATCGCTCACTTTTTAGGCCCCAATATGAAGCGGTTGTTAATGCCCACAGTCTGCCTTTTCAACTTTGGAAAGCAGTGCGGGCATCGGGCATGTTGTTTACAGATAGCTTATGGATCTGGCGTAATCCCCAGAAAGCACTTCAGTTAGTCGAAGTACAAAACTGGGACGTGGTTGAGGAAGCGATACAAGAAGGTCATGGCCTAGTCATGTTGACACCACACCTTGGTGGCTTTGAAATTATTCCGCGAGTATTAGCGCAACATTTTCCTGCAACGATTCTGTATCGTCCTTCACGACAAGAATGGCTTAATGAAGTTGTTGAAGATGGCCGTGCTTACCCCAATATGCATTTCGTTCCAACCAATCTCAATGGCGTTCGTCAAATGACGAGGGCGCTCACTCGTGGTGAAGCAATTGGTATTCTTCCAGACCAGGTACCGAGTGGTGGCGAAGGGGTATGGGTTCCCTTCTTCGGTCGTCCTGCTTACACAACTCCATTGCCTGCGCGACTAGCTAATCGCAATAGCACACCTTTAGTGATGTTTACGGCAAAACGTAAAGCGCTTGGGCAAGGCTGGGTAATGCAAGCAACTCGTCTAGCACCACTGTCAGATGATCCCACTCTTGCTGCCGCACAACTCAACGTCACCATTGAAAATGCAGTGCTGGTCGCCCCAGAACAATTTATCTGGTCATATAACCGCTATAAGCATCCAGCTGGTGCAGAATTGCCGCCAAGCATTCAATAGAATCAACATCATTTTTGAAATGGCCTGGTTATCCAACCTCTTCAATTTCTTAGCGCTCAGTTTGTTGCGCTTATTTGCCTTTCTACCCTATTCAATTAACGTATATGTAGGCTATGGCCTAGGTTGGCTAGGAGCCCATATTCCCAATAGTCGAGCTAAGGTAGTCAAAACAAATTTACGTTTGTGCTTTCCCAATCTCAGCGAAAAAGAAGTTAATGCACTAGCACTCGAGCACTGGAAATTATTTGGACGCAGCGTCTTAGAAAGAAGTCGTATCTGGCTCGGTAGTGGAAAACAAATCACCGATATCGTGACCATTGATTCTGCGATTACCTTAGGGGATCGCAAACCACGCCTCCTCATTAACCCTCACTTTGTTGGTCTTGAGGGTGGCTTCATGGCCCTCTCCGTGCTGGCAAGCCAGCATGATTGGCCAAGGGGGGCAGGTCTTTATCAAAATATGAAGAATCCCTTTTTCAATCAAAAGATGATTGAATGGCGCAATCGTTTTGGCGGCAAATCAATTGAAAGACAAAGCCGACTAAGAGATCTCATCAGAGAAATACAAACTGGCAATTTTATTTTTATTGCGCCCGACATTGATTTAGGCCCACGTGATTCTGTCTTCGTGCCTTTCTTTGGAATTCAGACTAATACCATTACCTCCGTATCGCGCTTAGCTAGACTGAGTGGGGCTGAGGTGTGCCTGATGACTACAACACTCAATAAAGATCGCAAAAGCTATACGTGCCATATCAGCGAACCGTTGCCAAACTTTCCTAGTGATGATGTTGAAAAAGATACTGCTCGTCTCAATCAATACATTGAAGAGCTTGTTCGGGAAAGGCCGGCAGAGTACTATTGGGTACATAAACGCTTTAAACATCGCCCCCCTGGCGGGGCCAGCCTTTACGATTAAAGAGATATTTTGAGTACTTATCCAACTAGCGCTAGACGCAAAATTCGCTTCACCAAAATGCATGGTGCTGGCAATGATTTCATTGTGCTCAACGGGATTGATCAAGACCTCAGCAGGATTACACGTGAACAGTGGCAGTCATTGGCGCATCGCCAATTTGGCATTGGAGCAGATCAAATCCTCCTAGTAGAAAAGTCAACTAGATCGGATGCCGATTTTAAATATCGGATCTTTAACTCAGATGGCGGCGAAGTAGAGCAATGTGGTAATGGCTCACGTTGCTTTGTACGTTTTGTATTAGATCAGGGCTTGTCTACCAAGAACCCCTTACGCGTAGAAGTTGCACATACGGTGCTCACGCTGAAATCTCATCCGGATGGCCAGGTTGAAGTAGATATGGGCGCACCTATTTTTGAGCATAGCCAAGTTCCGTTTAATGCAAGCGGCTTGGCGAGCATGCAAGAGTTTCATGAAACCCTTTATGCCCTTCCTCTAGATCACCCTGCAACCCATGATAGTTTTGTGGGCGTTCTTTCCATGGGCAATCCTCATGCTGTTCAGGTTGTGGGCGATCTGGAAAGCGCGCCCGTCCTGACAGAAGGGTCTGAAATTGAAAAATATTCTGCATTTCCAAAAAGGGTAAATGCAGGCTACATGCAAATTGTGAATCGCAATGAAATTAAATTGCGCGTGTATGAACGAGGTGCAGGAGAAACGCTTGCTTGTGGCACAGGAGCTTGTGCAGCCGTGGTATCAGGCATTCGTAGGGGTCTACTAGACTCACCTGTAAAAGTCCGTACACGTGGCGGCGATCTTCAAATTGCCTGGGGTGGAGTAGTCAACGATGTTGCTCAGCCCGTCATCATGACCGGTCCGGCAGTCAGTGTTTTTGAGGGCGAAACAGAAATTTAAGAAAGATTTCTGCTTTTCCTAAACGCCGTATTTATCACGATAGGCTTTGACTGCTGGTAAATAATTACTTAACTGGCTATCGCTTGATGCCGTTAAGAAAGACATCAAACCAGTCAAGTTTGCAATTGAAATTACCGGCAAACCGAACTCTTGCTCAACTGCCTGCACCGCAGACTTATCGCCAATCTCGGTCGCAGTCCCAGATCTTTCCATACGATCCAAAGCAATCAATACTGCTGCAGGCTTTGCTCCCGCCTTACGTATAAGGTCTACAGACTCTCTCACTGATGTTCCCGCAGAGATAACGTCGTCCACGATGATGACCTTTCCTTTTACAGGCGCCCCAACTAAGAGGCCACCCTCACCGTGATCTTTGGCTTCTTTTCGGTTATAGGCGTAGGGAACATTAATGCCGTTGTCTGCTAAAGCAATTGCGGTAGCAGCCGCCAAAGTTATGCCCTTATAAGCAGGGCCATAGAGCATGTCAAACTGAAGCTTAGATTCTTGTAAGGCTTTGGCGTAATAACGACCTAAGGCGCCTAAGCGAGCCCCATCATCAAATCCGCCGGCGTTAAAGAAATAAGGTGAGAGTCTGCCTGCTTTGGTTTTAAACTCCCCGAAGGACAAAACCTTTGCTTCTAAAGCAAACTGAATAAAGTTATCTTGATTTGAATTATTTGAGCTCATAGGACTACATGTTACGCATCATTTCCGCGAACCTCAACGGCATCCGTTCTGCAGTCAAAAAAGGCTTTCTGCCATGGGCTGTGAAGCAAAAAGCCGATTTTATTTGCATGCAAGAACTCAAGGCGCAAAGAGACGATCTTGAGGATGCCATTCTCAATCCCGATGGCATGCATGGCTTCTTTCATCACGCCGAGAAAAAGGGCTATAGCGGCTGCGGTATTTATACCCCCCACAAGCCTGATGAAGTTCTGTACGGCTATGGCAATGAGGAGTTTGATGCTGAGGGTCGCTATGTAGAGGCACGCTTCCAAGGGCTTTCAGTGATCTCGGTATACATGCCTTCCGGCTCAAGCTCTCCCGAGCGTCAAGAAGCTAAATATCGCTATCTGGATAGTTTCTTGCCGCATCTCATCAAACTGAAAAAATCTGGCCGAGAAATCGTACTCTGTGGCGACGTCAATATTGCGCATCACGAGATTGATTTGAAAAACTGGAAAGGTAATGTCAAAAACTCTGGTTTCTTGCCTGAAGAGCGGGCATGGCTTACCAATCTCTTTGACAAAGTAGGTTACGTTGACGTGTATCGCATGCTAGAGCCTGAAGCTGGAGAGACTTGCTACACCTGGTGGAGTAATCGCGGCCAAGCTTATGCCAAGAACGTTGGCTGGCGAATTGATTATCAGATCAGCACACCAGGGATCGCTGCTACTGCGAAGACAACAGCAGTATACAAAGATGAGCGATTCTCAGATCATGCACCGCTGACTGTGGACTATAACTGGAAGCTTTAAGCAATAAAAGCAGGCTTACTTGCCGTCTTTGTTAACTTGCACAATATTGAAGTGAATCGTTGCCCAGATCAAAATGAGAACAGGCGCACCAATAATTGCAGTGCCGTAGAAGAAAGCCTGATAACCAAAGCTATCAACGAACACACCCGAAAAGCCTGCCAGCCACTTCGGCAGCAAAAGCATCATCGAACTAAATAAAGCGTACTGAGTCGCAGAATATCGAATATTAGTTAGGGATGATAAGAAAGCAATAAAAGCAGCGCTCGCAATGCCTGAGCTGAGGTTGTCAGCTGAGATTACCCAGATCAAGCCATGTAAATCATGGCCTTGAGTCGCCAACCAAGCAAACAACAAATTACTCACTGCGGATAACACGGCACCCACAAATAAAATTCGTAAGACCCCAAAACGCAAAGTAAGAACGCCTCCCACAAATGCGCCAACTAAAGTCATAATCACGCCAAATACTTTACTAACTGCCGCGACTTCATCTTTTGTGTAGCCCATATCAACATAAAACGGATTGGCCATAATTCCCATTACGACATCGCTAATACGATAAATGGCTATTAGAGACAAAATCAGAATGGCATGCCAACGATAACGTGTGATGAACTCTGCAAAGGGCTCAACAAGGGTTTGATAAAGCCACGCTTTTGCATCGCGCGCTTTGGCCAACTCATAACGTGCTGGCTCTTTGCTAAATAAGGTAGTTAAGACACCAACCCCAATAGATCCAGCCATACAAAGGTATGCAAATTGCCAGGCACCTGCGTCGTAGCCGCCACCTGTTTCAACTCTGGCTGCAAGCCATAGAACACCAGCGCCAGCCCAAATCAAAGCCAGTCGATAGCCAGTCTGATAAGTTGCTGCAAGCGCAGCCTGGTGATCGCTATTGGCCGATTCAATGCGAAAAGCATCCAAGGCAATATCTTGGGTCGCAGATCCAAACGCCACTAACAACGCACACCAAACTACTAAATTGAGCGTAATCTTGGGATCAAGAGTCGACATTCCAACTAGACCAAGAATGATGAGTGCTTGTGCAAAAATCAGCCAGCTTCTTCTACGGCCCAACAATTTAGTTAAGAACGGAATTTGTACGCGATCAACTAAAGGTGCCCAAACCCACTTGAATGCATATATCAAGCCAACCCAAGTGAGATAACCAATAGTGCTGCGATCAATACCAGCCTCACGCAACCAGAAGCTTAGAGTTCCCAGAATGAGCAAAAGCGGCAGGCCGGCAGAGAAACCCAAAAAGAGCATACGCAAGCAAGGCCATTCGAGATATACCCGAAAGTCTTTTAGCCAAGATTGAACTGCGGTGAACACCTTTGTATTTATTTTCTAGGCACGACGAATGTGGAATAAAGCAAGGCTACCAAATAGATTTGGCATCAGAGTGACTTGTCGACCATCATGCAAAATGCACTGATCAATCACTTGTAGGCCAAGACTTGAGGCTAACTTCTCAAAGTCAGCAACCGTCAGAACGCGTACATTCGGAGTGTTGTACCACTGATAGGGTAAGCTCTTCGACACCGGCATGCGTCCTAAACCAACTGCCAAGCGATGTGACCAGTGGCCGAAATTCGGAAATGACACAATCGACTCTTTACCAACGCGCACCACTTCACGCAAAATCTTTTCAGTCTGATGAATCGTCTGAACTGTCTGAGACAAAACAACAGTATCAAAACTATTGTCTTCAAACAGTGCTAAACCTCCCTCTAAGTCTTGCTGAATGACATTCAAACCTTTTTGCACGCAGGCTAGTACACGCGCATCATCAATCTCTACTCCATAAGCGTGAACCGGTTTTTGCTTTTGCAAAAACTCCAGAAAGCTGCCGTCACCACAGCCCAAGTCAAGCACTTGACTATTAGGAGCAATCCAATTGGCTATCGCGGCAAAGTCAGCGCGCTTGTGCATAGTCATGATTGCACCTCAAGCATCTGCTTGAAATACGCTCTCACTAAATTGTGATAACGCTCATCATCTAACAAGAACGCATCGTGGCCATGGGGTGCATCAATCTCCGCATAAGTCACTTCACTCTTATTGCTTAAGAGTGATTGAACAATCTCGCGACTGCGATTCGGCGGGAAACGCCAGTCTGTAGAAAAGCTCACCACCAAGAATTTCGCGTGCACCTCAGCTAAGGCGCGGTTCAAACTACCATCGTAACGGCGCGAAGGATCAAAGTAATCCAAGGCACGCGTGATCAACAAATACGTATTGGCATCAAAGTAAGTAGAGAACTTATCGCCTTGATGACGCAAATAACTTTCCACTTCAAACTCAACATCAAAGCTAAATCGATAGTCGTTGGACTCGCCATTAGGGCGCTGTAACTCGCGCCCAAACTTTTCAGCCATATCGTCATCAGACAAATAGGTGATGTGGCCTACCATGCGAGCTAAACGTAAGCCTCGCTTAGGCACTACGCCATGCTCATAGTAATTGCCGCCATGAAAATCGGGATCGGACAAAATGGCATTACGTGCCACTTCATTAAACGCAATATTCTGTGCACTTAATTTTGGAGTTGAAGCAATCACAACACAATGATCTAAGCGCTTAGGAAATTGGATCGCCCAAGCCATTGCCTGCATGCCGCCTAAGCTTCCACCCATCACTGCAGCAAATTTCCGAATGCCTAACTTATCAGCCAAACGCGCTTGCGTGTTAACCCAATCCTCTACAGTTACCACCGGAAAATCTGCACCATAAGGCTTACCAGTCCCAGGATTAATGCTCATCGGACCAGTAGAGCCAAAGCAAGAACCCAAATTGTTTACACCGATAACAAAAAAGTGATTGGTATCAACTGGCTTACCAGGACCAATCATGTTATCCCACCAGCCAATATCTTCAGGGTCTTCTGGGCTCGGTCCCGCTACATGATGCGATGCGTTGAGTGCGTGACAAACCAACACAGCATTACTTTTATCGGCGTTGAGTTTGCCATAAGTTTCAATGACTAAATCGTAGCCAGACAACATGGCGCCACTCTGCAAAGGCAGGGGCTCGGCAAAATGAATGGTGTTTCTAGAGAGATGAAGCTCGCTCATTCTGACAAGAGCAGACGCAAACTGACATCAGAGGCATCAGTTGGCAATTTCTTAAAGCCACTACGGGCAAATCGATGCCAACGGCCCAAAACGAAACTCATCAACATCGCGGCGCGAATGCTGACTTCATCTGAGCCCAATTGAGCCCATGTCCCACCTTGAGTTTGAGCGATACGCAAAGCCTGCTTAAGTGACGCTTCTACGCGATCTAAGACTTGGGTGATGCGCTCTTGTAAACGATCATCTTCTTGCAGCAATGCATCGCCCAATAAAACCCTAGTCATGCCAGGATTCTTTTCAGCAAAAAACAAAAGCATTTGTAGGATTCCACGCGCTTGTGCAAGACCTGATTCTTCTTTTTGATTAATTTGATTAATCAGGCCAAATACGGTTTGCTCAATAAATGAAATCAAACCTTCAAACATCTGCGCCTTACTCGCAAAGTGCCGATACAAGGCCGCTTCAGAGACATCAATCTTGGCAGCTAATGCGGCAGTCGTTACGCGCTCACCTTTTGGGTTTTGCAACATCTCAGCAAGCACTTGCAAGATTTGAAGGCGACGCTCGCCAGGTCGTGGGCGCTTGCGTGTTTTACCAGCGTCAGCATTGCTGCTGTCGATGTCTGCTGGTTGCAAAGATTCACGCATAGTCATCTACTTATCTAGAACGAATCATCGTGCCAAACGCTTGCTCGGTCAGAATTTCTAATAATAAAGAATGTTCAATACGGCCATCAATGATGTGCACCGAATTCACCCCACTCTTAGCCGCATCTAATGCAGAAGAGATCTTTGGCAACATGCCACCAGAGATCGTGCCATCTGCAAACAAGGCATCAATTTCTCTGGCAGTGAGATCTGTCAGCAACTTGCCGTCTTTATCCATCACACCTGGGATATTGGTCATCATGACCAACTTCTCTGCGTGGAGAATCTCAGCCATCTTGCCCGCTACTAAGTCAGCATTAATGTTGTAAGCCTGACCCTCTTCGCTAAATCCAATCGGAGAGATCACTGGAATAAAAGCGTCATCCTGTAATGCTTTCACGACGGCAGGATTAATGGCTTCAATTTCACCAACAAAACCAATATCGAGCATTTTGCCTAGTTCTGTATCGCTGGGAATCATCATCTTCTTGGCATGGATAAGTCCGCCGTCTTTGCCAGTCAAACCAACTGCCTGACCTCCAAAGTGATTAATCAACATCACAATATCTTGTTGTACCTCGCCACCTAGAACCCACTCCACTACTTCCATGGTTTCTTCATCGGTAACGCGCATACCCTGAATAAAGGTACCAGTCTTGCCAATTTTTTTTAAGGCCTCATCAATCTGCGGTCCGCCACCGTGAACAACCACGGGATTCATGCCAACCAATTTAAGCAAGATCACGTCACGCGCGAAACTTTCTTTGAGGCGTTCCTCAACCATCGCGTTTCCGCCGTACTTAATCACAATAGTCTTACCGTGATATGCGCGGATATAAGGCAAAGCTTCAGCAAGAATCTCCGCCTTTAATAAAGGCGAGATATCGCTAAGGGCAGGTAAATGCTTAGTCATTACAAATAAAATTTATTCGCCAAATAATTTTTGACGGAGTTCGCGACGCTCTTGGGCTTCAAGAGATAAATTGGCTGTAGGCCTTGCAATTAAACGATTCAAGCCGATTGGCTCACCAGTTTCTTCACACCAGCCATAGTCGCCAGACTCAATACGACCGAGCGCTTGCTCAACTTTTTTCAAGAGCTTTCGTTCGCGATCACGTGTGCGCAATTCCAATGCGTGCTCTTCTTCAATCGTTGCACGATCAGCTGGATCAGGAACCAAAATATTTTCACGCAAGTGCTCTGTCGTCTCGGATGCATTTTTTAAAATGTCTTCTTTCAGAGTCAGCAATTTTTGACGGAAAAAATCTAACTGCGCAGCATTCATGTAGTCCTTATCGGACATCTTGAGCAATTCAGCCTCAGTTAAAGGTGTGCCTTTAACTGCTTTAGTGCTAGTTGCTTTGCTGCTCGCTTTTGCAGTGCTTGGAGGTTTTGTTGCTGTTTTTACCGTCATCTCATTCTTTCCTGGGTTTGAAGCATTATTGCCTCATTCTGCCAAACTTTTACAGCCCACCAATCAATATTCTTCAGTATTCAACAATCTTGACTGTGGCGAGGGATTGTACCCGCATCTTTTAGGCCAAACATCCCTCAAGCCCAGCCAGTAGGGTGTCCTTAGGTAGATCGATACCAATGAAGACCATCCGGGTTTGCTTGGGCTCGGTACCCCATGGACCAGCCAAATCGCTACCCATCATCTGATGAACCCCCTGGAACACCACTTTACGGTTACTTCCCTTCACATAGAGCACGCCTTTATAGCGCAGCATCTTTTCTCCAAAGACCTCCAAAATGCCCCCTAGAAAGTCTTCCAACTTTTTATGATCAAAGGGTTTATCACTACGAAAAACAAAGGACTGAATGCGATCTGTGTGTCCTGCGTGCCCATGATGGTGATGATCATGCGAATGGTCATGCCCGCAAGTGCTGTGATCATGGTCGTGGTCATGGGAATGGTCATGGGAATGGTCGTGACCACAATTAGCATGGTCGTGATCATCTTGCTCCAAGAAATGTGGGTCAATATCTAGCTTGGCATTGAGATTGAAGCCTTTGAGATCCAACACGGCATTTAAAGGCACGACACCTTTTGAAATCGCGCTAATCGGAGCTCTCGGGTTCATATGCATCAAGCGACCACGAAGTGCCTCAACTTCAGTAGGCGAAACCAAATCTGTCTTGGTGATGAAGATTTGATCGGCAAAGCCTACTTGGCGCTGGGCCTCTTCATGCTCGGTCAATTGTTGTTGGCCGTGCTTAGCGTCTACCAAAGTAACCACTGCATCCAATACATAGTGATCAGCAACATCGTCATCCATGAAGAAGGTTTGCGCCACAGGGCCGGGATTGGCAACGCCCGTGGTTTCAATAACGACACGGTCAAAGCTAATCTTCTTATCTTTACGCTGTTCCCATAACTCGTTCAGAGCTTCAACGAGATCACCACGGATCGTGCAACAAATACAACCATTGCTCATTTGCACAATATTCTCTTCGTGGTCTTGAACCAAGATGTCATTGTCAATGTTCTCTTCACCAAACTCGTTTTCAATCACGGCAATTTTTTTGCCATGGTCTTCAGTGAGGATGTGTTTTAGCAAAGTGGTTTTGCCGCTTCCCAAAAAGCCCGTCAATATGGTTACCGGAATTAATGCCATGAATGATCCAATCAAAATCTAGAGGTATTGCATTCCCAACTTGGGAAACTCACTATCTTACCGAGTTCCTCAGCCTTTGCCAGCCTTTGCGCGCGGATGCGCTTTATCGTATGCCTGAGCAAGATGCTGGAAGTCCAAAGAGGTATAGATCTGGGTACTGGCGATGCTCGCGTGCCCCAGCATCTCTTGGACCGCCCGCAAATCCTGAGAGGATTGCAAAACATGGCTAGCAAAACTGTGTCGCATCATGTGCGGATGCACATGGGTAGGCAATCCGGCACGAATCGCTAGAGAACGCAGGCGTGCCTGCACGGTACGAGGGGATAGACGTTTGCCAGTGGCAGATAAAAATAGAGCGATGGATTCTTCAGCATAAGAGCTTGCATCCCGAAGCTCTCGCCATGCAAGCAAGGACTTCATTGCTGGGCCGCCGACTGGTACAGAGCGCCTCTTTCCTCCTTTACCCAGTACCGTGACTTCAGCCGCATCCCAATCTAGCCAGCCAGCAGATTCTTGGTGACGATCTTTGCTTTGCATCACATCAATGCCAAGCAATTCAGATAAGCGCAATCCAGAGGAATACAGTAAATCAATAATCGCTGCATCACGAACCGTTTCTAGATCCTTTTGCTCCTCCGCCTCTTTGACTGCTTGATTCACCAAAGTCAGCGCCTGCTCAACGGACAAGGCTTTGGGCAAAGACTTCAAACGCTTGGGAGCCTTGACATCATCCACTGGATTGGCCACTAAGTTGCTGGTTACTTTGCCAGCGCGTGCATCACGACGCGCATCCTTTTCAGTCAGCCAGTCATACCAACCACGCCATGCCGATAAAGCCCTAGCAATGCTTTTAGAAGATTTTTCCTTAGAGTGTAGTCGGCCCGCCCAGCGTCGAACATGTGCATTACTGACCTTTAATAAATCAACCGAATCCTCAAGAGCAAAATTTTGGAGGTCACTTAGATCCAGGCCATACGCTTTAAGCGTATGGCCTGAGAGTTGCCGCAACACATGCAGCTCATGCAAATACTCTTGCATGAGTGGATGAAGTTCAGTCGACTTTAGCTTCATAAGCTTGGATACGATCCAAGGCTGCTGCTGTAAGCTCCGCGATTTGACGCAAGTAGAACGCACCCATATCTGCAGTAAAACGGGTTTCGTCTTTGCTAGCTAACAGCAAGACCGCAGGAGATTGTTTAACACCAACGCTCTTGCCAAGCGGTAAGCCAATCGCTACCATGCTTTGCCACTCCGGATCAATCTTGGCTTGACTTGCCAGCAAATCTACACTCGCTGCGGCCAGCTCTTTTGCTGAGCCACACAAAGGGGTATCAATCCAAGGACCAAATGCAGAATTTGGTGACAGTAGTTGCGCCGCTTCGACTTCAAATACCTCAGCCAAACCAGAAGTAATAGCAGCCTCAACATCAGCCTGGTTGTTTGCTTTCATCAATCGCAACAACCAGGCAACTAAGCTTTGTTGGGTTTTGTCATTGCGACTGCCAAAGTGCAACATCTCACTGAGGCGGCGATTGAGTTCTTGATTTTGAGTGCGCAATACTGTCATTTGACGTTCTTGCAATGAGATCGCACGATCTTCATGAGGATGCTTAATCCGAATCTCATTAAAGAGATTGGCATAGCGCTCAAAGAAACCTGGTGTTGCACGCAACCACTCAGCAACCAACTCTTCTTGCTCTGCCTGTTTTGGATCAATAGCACTCATCTAATTCTTTCTTAACTTAATTTCTTGCGCAACAGTTCGTTCACTTGACCAGGATTGGCTTTGCCCTGAGAGGCTTTCATGATTTGGCCCACCAAGGCATTGAACGCTTTCTCTTTGCCTGAGCGGAACTCTTCAACCGATTTCTGGTTAGCCGCGAGGACCTGATCAATGATGGCCTCTAATGCTCCGCTATCACTAATCTGTTTTAAACCTTTAGCCTCAATCACTTGATCAACAGTGCTAATCGTTTTACCCGCAATAGCGTCTTCCCAAAGGGTTGCAAAAATATCTTTGGCAATCTTATTGGAGATCGTACCGTCAGCAACGCGAGTGAGTAATGGCGCTAAATGTTCTGCCTTAAGTGGCGCATCTGCTGTAGCAATACCTGCGCGATTTAAGGAGGATGCGAATTCACCGGCAATTAAATTGGCTGCTGCTTTTGCCAAAGGCTTACCAACAATGGCCAGCAAATCTTCGAATACTTTTGCGGTATCACGGTCCTGAGTTAGCAACTGGGCATCATAGGCGCTCAAGCCATATTCACTTTGCCATTGCTCACGCAACTGGGCAGGCAAAGCCGGCATGCCGCTTCGCACTTGCGCAATCCAAGCATCATCAATAACTACTGGTAAAAGATCAGGATCTGGGAAGTAGCGATAGTCGTTTGCATCTTCTTTGCTACGCATACTGCGTGTTTCTCCGCGATCGGGATCGTAGAGACGCGTTTCTTGAATAACGGCACCGCCATCTTCAATTAACTCAATTTGGCGACGCACCTCATATTGAATTGCCTCTTCCAAAAAGCGGAAAGAGTTCAAGTTCTTAATTTCGCAACGGGTACCAAACTCAGCCTGACCTTTAGGACGAACAGATACGTTGGCATCACAGCGGAAGGACCCTTCTTGCATATTGCCGTCACAAACCCCCAACCAGACTACGAGGGTATGCAGAGCTTTGGCATAAGCCACTGCTTCAGCAGCGCTACGCATCACAGGCTCAGTAACAATCTCCAAGAGTGGAGTGCCAGCCCGATTCAAATCAATGCCGCTAGACGACTCGCCATGAGGGCCAATAAAGTCTTCTTCATGAACGGATTTACCTGCATCTTCTTCCATGTGTGCGCGAGTCAATTCAACCGTCTTAAGCTCATCGCCAACAAGAATTTCTAACTTGCCACCAACCACCACTGGAATTTCCATTTGGCTAATTTGATAGCCCTTTGGTAAATCCGGATAGAAGTAGTTCTTCCGAGCAAAAATACTAGCTGGTGAAATCTTTGCACCAACTGCCAATCCAAAACGAATTGCATGCTCAACCACTTGGCGATTTAATACTGGCAACACACCGGGTAATGCCAAGTCCACGGCACAAGCTTGTGTATTAGGCTCTGCGCCAAAGCGTGTACTTGCACCACTAAAAATCTTGGATTGCGTTTGTAACTGCGCGTGGGTCTCTAGACCAATAATGACTTCCCATTGCATCATGCCACCTCGCCTGCTTGACGCAAATGCCAATCGCTGGCTTGCTGATATTGATGGGCAACTTGTAATAGGCGCGCTTCGGAAAAATAGTTACCGATTAATTGCATACCAATTGGTAAGTTGTTTGTATTAAACCCACAAGGAACACTCATCGCCGGTAATCCAGCCAAGTTTGTTGAAAGCGTATAAATATCTTCCAAATACATTTGCACTGGATCTTTTGATTTCTCGCCCAAGCGCCAGGCCACATCAGGGGCTACAGGCCCAAGGATGACATCGCATTGATTGAATGCCGCCTGAAAATCTGCTGCAATAATGCGACGAATCTTTTGCGCTTGAAGATAGTACGCATCGTAGTAACCGTGACAAAGAACGTAAGTTCCAATCATGATGCGGCGTTTTACTTCTGCACCAAAACCTTCGGTGCGTGACTTCTGATACATATCACCGAGGTCCTTATATTCGCCCGCGCGATGGCCATAACGTACCCCATCAAATCGACTCAAGTTACTCGATGCTTCTGCTGGCGCTAATACATAGTAAACCGGTATCGAGAGCTTCGTTTTAGGAAGACTCACTTCTGCCAACTTAGCGCCTAAACTTTCTAAAACTTTTGCTGCTTCATTCACAGACTTCGCAACATCAGCAGCTAAACCTTCTGCGAAGAATTCCTTGGGCAAACCCACACGTAAACCTTCTAGTGGTTTAGCAGAGTTAGCACTGCCTTCTTGCCAAGATTGATTCAAATAACGACCATAGTCCTCGCCAGAATCTGCGAGAGATGTGGAATCGCGTGGATCATGAGATGACATTGCAGAAAGTAACAATGCACAATCTTCAGCTGTTTTGCCCATAGGGCCTGCTTGGTCTAAAGAGGAGGCGTAAGCGATCATGCCGTAGCGGGAAACGCGCCCATAGGTTGGCTTAATTCCGGTCAGACCGCAAAATGCGGCAGGCTGACGTATCGAACCACCGGTATCAGTACCTGTAGCAATTGGGGCTAAACCTGCTGCTACTGCAGCAGCCGATCCACCAGATGATCCACCAGCAACATGAGCGATATTCCAGGGGTTCAGAACGGGGCCATAGGCTGAGTTCTCATTCGAGGAGCCCATTGCAAACTCATCCATATTGGTCTTGCCAAGACAAACCATTCCAGCGCCATTGGGGTTGCTTTCGTCCGGAATTCCCAAATTGGCAACTACAGTCGCATCAAATGGGCTTTGATATCCAGCCAAGATTTTGGAAGCCGCTGTCGACCTCCAGCCCCGAGTGACAAACACATCTTTGTGCGCAACTGGGATACCAGTCAACTTACCTGCTTTTCCAGAGGAAATCAGAGAGTCTGCTTTATTTGCTTGCTCTAATGTTAAGTGAGCATTCACATCAATAAATGCATTCCACTGCTTTCCAGCCTCAATACGATCTAAAAAGTACTGGGTTAGTTCCTTGCTAGAGACCTCTTTTGCAGCAAGTGCTTTTGCCATTAAAGCGATAGGGGTGTTGTACCAACTCATTCGATCACCCTTGGGACTAGGAAGTAGCCTTCCTGCTGAGCAGGGGCTGATTCCATGTTTTCAGAACGGTGGTTGGACTCGGTGACTTGGTCAGCACGCATAGGCTGAGCCAAATCCCGCAAAAAGAGGATTGGGTGAGCTAAAGGCTCAAGACCCGTTGTATCAACTGCCTGCATTTCCTCCACCAAGGAAAAAATGGCCTGCAATTGAGGCAACACTGCCTCGGCTTCTGCCTGATTTAACTCAAGTCTAGAAAGGTGCGCAATGCGCTGGACATCATCAAGTTTCATGGGGCGCTAGAGTATCATTCCTATATATTTTTATTAACACTTTCTATTTTCCCACTACATCATGTTTGGTTTTTTCCGTAGCTACTTTTCCAATGACCTAGCCATCGACCTAGGAACCGCCAACACCTTAATATATATGCGTGAGCGGGGCATTGTCCTCGACGAACCCTCGGTTGTGGCGATTCGCCAAGAAGGTGGCCCAAATGGCAAAAAGACCATTTTGGCCGTCGGAAAAGAGGCAAAAGCGATGTTGGGTCGTGTTCCAGGCAATATCGAAGCAATTCGCCCTATGAAAGACGGTGTTATTGCTGACTTCACCATCACCGAACAAATGCTCAAGCAATTTATCAAGCTTGTGCATGAAAGCAAATTATTAAAGCCAAGTCCACGCATCATTATTTGCGTTCCTTGTGGATCTACTCAAGTTGAGCGTCGTGCGATTCGTGAATCTGCACTTGGTGCTGGTGCATCACAAGTATTTTTGATTGAAGAACCCATGGCTGCTGCAATTGGTTCAGGCTTACCCGTTTCTGAAGCTGCTGGTTCGATGGTTGTGGATATCGGTGGTGGTACAACTGAAGTTGGCGTGATGTCCTTAGGCGGGATGGTTTACAAAGGTTCTGTTCGTGTTGGTGGCGACAAGTTTGACGAAGCGATTACAAACTACATTCGTCGCAACTACGGCATGTTGATTGGCGAGCAAACTGCTGAGTTGATTAAGAAAACGATTGGCTCTGCATTCCCCGGCGCAGAAGTGCGCGAAATGGAAGTGAAGGGCCGCAATCTCTCTGAAGGTATTCCACGTAGCTTTACCGTTACCAGCAATGAGATCCTTGAAGCATTGACTGATCCATTAAATCAAATCGTGACTGCCGTTAAAGCTGCTCTCGAGCAAATTCCCCCTGAATTGGCATCTGATATTGCTGAGCGCGGCATGATGCTCACAGGCGGCGGCGCCTTATTGCGCGACCTTGATCGCCTCTTGTTAGAAGAGACTGGCTTGCCAATTCATGTTGCAGAAGATCCATTAACTTGCGTGGCTCGGGGCTGCGGAATCGCACTTGAGCGCATGGATAAGTTAGGCGGAGTGTTTTCGCACGAGTAAGCGACCTACACGTCGATCAGGGAATTGCAACATAGCGCTCCACCACTTTTCAGACAGGGCATTCCAGCCTTACTCAAACTGATTGTCTGTCTGTCGATCAGCATCGCTCTGATGCTGATCGATTTTCGCTTTAAAGCACTCGACCCCATCCGCAATAACGTCAATTGGATTTTGCGGCCACTTGAATATGTGATGATGGCTCCGCGCAATGCGTTCGAGGCAATATCAGAATATTTAACAACTCGCTCAACTCTTGATCAAGAGAATCAGGCAATGAAGGTTCGCCAGGTAGAACTCTCTTTGCTAGCAAATCAATCAGAATTCTTGATGGTCGAGAATCAAAACTTGCGTGAGTTAATGGCATTACAAAAACAAGTCCCATTCAAAACTTTGCCAGTTGAAATTCTGTTTAACCCACCTAACCCGATATCGCAGCGGATTGTGATTAACCGTGGAAGCAATTATGGCTTGAAGCTCGGCAATCCTATTGCTAATGACGCAGGCATTCTTGGCCAAGTGGTTCGTCTCTATGAGCGTTCTGCAGAGGCATCCTTGCTAGAGGATCGTGACTTTGCGGTTCCAGTTCAAGTAGCTCGAAATGGCCTAAGGGCAGCCGTTTTTGGGGCTGGGCGCGGAAACCCCCTCGAATTACGCTACCTGCCCGTAGCCAGCGATCTTGAAGTCGGCGATATTTTGCTGACCTCTGGGATTGATGGCGTCTATCCCCCCGGTTTTGCTGTGGCGGTTATTAGCAAAATTGAGCGCAATGCTGACAAAAACTCTTCGAATGTATTTTGTGTGCCTGTGGCGGCAGTAAACCGCTACCGCCAAGCACTCGTATTTTTATACGACCCTCAGTTTGATGCTAAAGCGCCTTCTTCTATTAGCAATAAATCTGCGTCAGGCGCACCTTTGACCAATACACCAGGTCGCCGCCAAACACGTGCGCGAGGAATGCAATGATCGATTTCCAAAGCGGCTACATTCTGCGCCCAGTCAACCCAGTCTTTATTTATTTCAGTTTGTTTTGTGCGCTCCTATTAAATCTCTTGCCAATCGGTAACTATGGATGGGTACCCGACTGGCTGATTCTATGTATTGTGTTTTGGAATATTCATCAGCATCGCTATGTCAACGTAATCACCGCCTTCATTCTTGGTTTGATGATGGATGTGCACAACTCAGATCTATTGGGATTGCACGCGTTTAGTTACTCCTTTGTTGCTTACATCGCGATCTCTTGGCATCGACGTATTGTTGCGCTTACCGTTCTTTCGCAAGCGCTGCATCTGATGCCAATCTTTTTACTAGTCTCTTTATTCCCCGTACTAGTTCACTGGGCATTAAGCGGAGAGCTTTACTGGTGGGCCTTAACGGGTGCCATACAGGCTCTGGTTGAGGCGCTGCTTTGGCCAATTGCAACGCGCATTTTGCTGGCACCTCAACGTCGTCCGATTGACGTTGATCACAATCGTCCACTTTAACCAGTCACATGGTTTCTTTCAAAAAGCCTGACCTCGATTCATTTCAAGAGCGCATTTATATTGCGACTTTATTTGTTACGTTTTGCTTTTTACTTTTGGTTACTCGCTTAGTATGGTTGCAGTTGATCAGCCACGGTAAATATGCATTGCTTGCCGAAAGCAATCGCATCGCATTAGTTCCGGCACCCGCAAATCGTGGATTAATTATCGATCGCAATGGCATCGTGATTGGACGAAATTACTCTGCGCTCACATTGGATGTAAATGCAGAAGAGGTTAAGGGCAACGTAGACCAGCTGATTAATGAACTCTCTGAAATCATCGATATTTCCCCCAGGGATCGCCGCAATTTCAAGCGCTCATTAGAAGACTCCCGCAATATGGGCACTTTTCCCCTGCGGTCGATGCTCAATGAGGCTGAAACTGCCCGTTTTATGGCCAATCGTTATCGATTTCCCGGGGTTGAAATCCGAGCCAGAAGCTTCCGCGAGTACCCCTATAACGAGCTGGCCTCCCACTTAATTGGCTATATCGGGCGAGTTTCTCAACGCGACAAAGAGCGGATGCAGTCTGAAATTGAGAACTCAAAATCTGATGATCCCGATGCATTGCAAGCCTCTTTCTTGCCTGGCATTCAATACGTCGGAAAGATTGGCTTGGAGCAAAGCTATGAAACAGTTTTGCGCGGAGTGCCTGGATACGACCAAGTAGAAATTACTGCCGGCGGTAAACCAGTGCGCACTCTTTCTAGCTCACCATCAGTACCAGGCAAAAATGTGGTGCTCTCGGTTGATATCAAATTGCAATACTTGGTTGAACAGCTCTATGGAAATTTCCGTGGTGCATTTGTTGCAATCGAACCAGAAACTGGCGATGTTCTCGCATTTGTCTCTAAGCCCAATTTCAATCCGAATGATTTTGTGGAAGGCATTGATTCGGCAACGTGGAAAGAGCTGAATGACTCGCCACAAAAGCCTCTATATAACCGCCCACTTAAGGGAATCTATCCTCCAGGCTCTACTTACAAGCCATTCATGGCACTCGCAGCGCTAGAAAACAAAAAACGTACACCTTCGCAAACGATTTCCGATCCTGGCTACTTTGATTTTGGCAATCACACCTTCCGAGATGACAAAAAGGGTGGTCACGGCATTGTTGACATGCAAAAATCAATTGTTGAATCTTGCGATACCTATTACTACATGCTAGCCCGTGACATGGGTGTAAACATGATGCATGACTTTATGAAGCCATTTGGTTTTGGTCAAATTACCGGCATCGATTTACAGGGTGAAGCAAGGGGCGTGCTGCCATCAACCGACTGGAAGAAAAATACTTTCAAAAAACCAGAGCAACAGAAGTGGTACGAAGGAGAAACGATTTCATTAGGGATTGGTCAAGGCTACAACTCCTTCACCATCTTGCAACTCTCACACGCTATGGCTAACCTTGCTAACAATGGCATTGTCATGAAGCCGCATTTAGTAAAGGCAATTGAAGACCCGTTTACTCGCAATAGAGTGCTTACCACCCCAAAAGAGAGCTATCGGATTGATCTTAGCCAAGAAAATATTGAAGTCATCAAAAAGGCCATGGTCGAAGTGAATGTATCTGGTACGTCTGCTACTGCATTTAAAGGTGCAGGATATGTTGCAGGTGGCAAAACCGGAACAGCTCAAGTCTTTAGCTTGAATTCCAAAGATTACAAACATGGAGCAACCGCAGAGTTTTTACGGGACCATGCTTTATATATTGCTTTTGCTCCCGCAGATAAGCCAACCATTGTGATTGCGATGGTTGTAGAAAATGCAGGCTTTGGTGCACAGTATGCTGCACCAATTGCACGCAAAGCATTGGATTACTACATTGAGGGCAAGTGGCCTTCGGAGGTTCCTGAATGGAAAAGAGCCCCATAAAAAAAATCCAGGCCGTCTTCTTTGGTTTTTTTTCTGGCCTAGACCGCCAGCTTGGCCTTATTTTGCTTGGCTTAGTAGCTGTTGGATTTTTTACATTTTTATCTGCAAGTCAAAACACACCCGTACAAATCGCAGATGAGTTACGCAATCTTGCATTGTCATTTGCAGTGATGTGGATTGTGTCTCGCATTCCTCCCAAATGGTTGGAGATGGGTGCTGTTTGGATTTATGGACTGGGCGTTATACTTTTAGTCGCAGTGGCAGTATTTGGATTAATTAAAAAGGGTGCGCGTCGTTGGCTCAACATTGGCGTTGTGATTCAGCCATCAGAGATTATGAAGATCGCCATGCCGCTGATGCTTGCTTGGTACTTTCAAAAACGCGAAGGCATTCAGAAAACTTGGGACTATGCAGTAGCTGGAGTTATTTTGGCTATTCCAGTCTTCTTAATTGCACGTCAACCAGACCTTGGAACGGCGCTCCTTGTTTTTGCTGCGGGCCTCTATGTCATTATCCTGGCGGGCCTGCCTTGGAAATGGATTCTCCCATTTGCAGGGATTGGCGTTATTGGGATTTTGCTCATTATTATTTTTGGCAGCACGATTTGTGCGCATGATATTGCATGGCCTTTTGTTCACGATTATCAAAAACATCGCATCTGTACTTTGCTTGATCCCAGCAGTGATCCTCTAGGCAAAGGCTTTCATACGATTCAATCCATGATCGCCATTGGTTCTGGCGGATTCTTTGGCAAAGGCTGGTTTCAAGGAACCCAAGCGCACCTGGAATTCATCCCAGAAAAACATACCGACTTTGTCTTTGCCGTCTTCTCTGAAGAATTTGGTCTGCTTGGGAACTTAGTATTGCTTGCGCTATTCTTTGCGTTAATTAAACGAGGTCTCGCAATTTCTTCGAGTGCCCCCAATTTGTTTACTCGATTGCTAGGCGCTGCAGTGACGCTCATCTTCTTTACTTATGCTTTTGTAAACATTGGGATGGTAAGCGGCCTACTTCCCGTTGTTGGAGTTCCATTACCATTTATTAGCTATGGTGGCACTGCATTAGTAACCCTTGGGTTTGGTGCTGGAATCCTGATGAGCATTCATCGCCACCGACGCTTGGTGCAAAGCTAAACGATTGCTTTCTGCAATTTAGTTTTAAATTCTGCAGGAAATAAAAAAGCCCGGCATGCCGGGCTTTTTTATCAACAGAGGAAGAATTACTTCTTACGCTTGTTAACTGAATCTTTAAATGCTTTACCAGCAGAAAACTTAACAGTTTTAGCAGCAGCAATTTTGAGTGGCTCGCCAGTTTTTGGATTGCGGCCCATACGTGCAGCACGCTTACCAGATGCGAAAGTACCGAAGCCGATCAGCTGTACTGAATCACCTTTAGTAACAGCTTTGATAATTGTGTCGATAGCAGAATTCAATGCGAATTCAGCTTTAGCTTTGGAAATCTCCGCGTCGTCAGCAATCGCTGCGATTAGTTCGGCTTTGTTCAAGTGAAGCTCCTTATAGATATTGATGTCGGCGCACATTGCGCTTACGTGATTTTAACCACAAAAAATTACAAAAATAAAGCTAGGTCACAACAATTTTTGAAACTATTACAAATTATTCATCTAAAACTTCAATGCCGGAAACAAAATACTCAGTATCCCCAAAACAAGTTGTTGGCAAGCCAATATGCTGATCGTATTTTAGGGCCACTTTTTTTCCTAAGTTAGCATTTATTTTTTGCGCCACAGCATCATCTCGCACCGTAAAGAGGAATTTTTCTGACATAGTTCCAGGCATCGAAACCATCGCTAGTTCGCCCTCCCAAGTTTTGCAAATGTATCCGCGCTTGGAGAATTTTTGTACATAACCAGCTCGTTCACCACTTCCATAGCTCCAAGTAAGCATCAGCCAGGTATAGGCTGAAATGCCTACAAACCCAATTAAAACAAGGCTTAAGAGCCACTTTGTAAACCTATTCATATGATCTTCTCCAGGCTATATCCACATTAACCCTAAGCGGGTGAAAAAATTGATTTGCGTCAAGTATATGAGCATATATAGATAAGAAATAGTCAAATGCGTGCTCACTTCCAAATTAAAATCAGTTCATAACTTTAGATCGGCACGTTGAATGCAAGTTCGTCACATCATCTTTTTTATCTTTGTAATATCCGCAATTTATGTCTATTTCAGGGGTAAGGTGCGTTTTGGTGTAGTGAGATCGCTTACAGACTATCAAGTGCTATTAGCCCCAGTAAATGCACTGCTTTATTTATTCTCTAAAGTAAAAGCAAGCGCATTTATCCCAGTAAGCCAGTTTCCTGACATGCAACCCTTACAAGAAAACTGGGAAATTATTCGTCAAGAAGCGCTCTCCTTAAACGCCGATGGTGCGATTGCTGCCGCTACGGGCTATAACGATATTGGCTTTAATTCCTTCTTTAGAACCGGCTGGAAGCGTTTTCATCTCTATTGGTATGGGAAAGATCTGCCATCAGCTCAAGCAAGCTGCCCCAAAACTGTTGCTATCCTGAAGTCTATTCCATCGATTAAGGCCGCTATGTTTGCCTCCTTGCCCCCTGGAGCAACGCTTGTGCGGCATCGTGACCCCTACGCAGGCTCTCTTCGCTATCACATTGGCCTAGTGACTCCAAACGACCCTAGATGCTTTATTGAGGTTGATGGCGAGCGATATTTTTGGAAAGATGGCGAAGCTGTAATGTTTGATGAAACATATATTCATTTTGCTGCAAATGAAACCGACCATCAGCGCATTGTTTTATTTTGTGATGTTGAGCGTCCCGTTTACACCAGAGCTGTTCAACTCTTTAATCGCTGGTTCGGGCGTTATGTCATGAGTGCCGCCGCATCTCAAAACGTGGCGGGCGAAAAAGTGGGTTTTGTGAATGTCTTATTTACTTACTTTTATCACCTACGCGCTCAGGCAAAAAAGCTTAAAGCCAAGCATCGCTCCATCTATTACATTGGTAAATGGGTCCTTATCTTGGGTATTTTGTGGGCTATCTTTTGGTAAGTGAAAAACGCATTTAGGGCTTAAGCTGTTGAACAATTTGCTCAGGACTAATTGGGCTCCAGATTTCGAGTCGCTTTATTCGACTGTTTTGACCAGAAATAAACTGAATTTGTTTTTGCGGAATTTTTAACTGCTTAGATAACCAGGCAAGCAAAAACTCATTCGCCCTATTTTCTATGGCCGGCGCTTGCAAGGAAATCTTTAGGCAGCCGTCATGTAATCCAACCACCTTGGTTTGCTTGGCGCCAGGCTGGCAATGGAGATTGAGGACAATTCCAGTGGGGGTTTGTTTTAACCAAATAGGTGTCATTAAAGTACTTTAAACTTAAACAATGCCATACAAAAATTCCCAAGCCTTAGATCAGCTATTTGCCAATAATCGAGAGTGGGCAGAAGGCATGGTGGCCAAGGATCCTGATTTCTTTAAACGTTTAGTTAACCAGCAGGCGCCTCAATACCTTTGGATTGGTTGCGCAGACAGTCGCGTACCAGCAAATGATATTGTGAATTTATTGCCAGGCGAACTCTTTGTTCATCGTAATGTTGCAAACGTGGTGGTTCACACCGATCTCAATTGTTTATCAGTGATTCAGTTTGCAATTGACTTGCTAAAAGTGAAACATATTTTGGTAGTCGGTCACTATGGCTGTGCCGGTGTTCATGCTGCACTGAGCGATAGACGCGTTGGTCTTGCGGATAACTGGCTACGTCACGTAAAAGATGTTCATCAAAAGCACGAACGTTATTTGGGGGATGCAATTCCTACAGCAAAACGTCAAGATCGCTTGTGCGATCTTAATGTCATTGAACAAGTTGTGAACGTTTGCGAAACAACAATTGTTCAAGATGCATGGGCAAGAGGACAAGATCTGACAGTTCATGGCTGGGCATATCGCCTAGATACTGGTCTAGTAAATGATTTGGGCATGTCCAGCAGCTCAACAGAAGAGATGCTCGAACGCTACGCAAAAACCATCAAACGCTACGACTCAAAGTAAATTTCGTGTGCTGAAATCTATTGCTAATTATGCAGGGGTAGTTTTTCTTAAACTTCTGTCACTCTTACCCTACAAGCTTTTGGTGTCGATTGGATATGGCCTAGGGTTTATCGCTGCCAGATTATCGGGTGACCGAAATCGCGTTGTCAAAACGAATCTCCAATTGTGCTTTCCCAATCTCAATGAAAATGAAATTAATAGACTTAGCAAGAAACACTGGCGCTTGCTGGGTCGTAGTCTAGTTGAAAAAAGTATCATTTGGCTTGGAAGCGAAAAACAATTAAGCCAAATGATTGAAGTGAAATCTGCTGTTGATCTTACTAATCGCAAGCCACGCATTTTGGTCAATATGCATTTCACAGGAATTGAGGGCAGCATTATTCTGAGTGCCCTTGCAAAAAAAATGGGCTGGCCTCGTACTTCAGGATTTTTCCAAAGAATGAAAAATCCATTTTTTAATCGCAAGATTATTGAATGGCGCAACCGCTTTGGGGGCAACTCTATTGATCGCCAAGGTAATGCCAAAGCAATTATTCGTGAAATTAAAAATGGTGATTTCATCATCATTGCGCCCGATATTGATTTGGGATTAAAAGACTCTGAATTCGTTCCCTTCTTCGGAATTGAAACAAATACGATTACCACCATCTCTCGCTTAGCAAGTATTACTGGCGCTGATGTTTGCATGATGCTCACCACACTCAAAGATGATGGGTCCGGGTATGTCTGTGAAATTAGCAAGCCCTTAGATAATTTTCCAGGAAACAATGCAAAGTCAGATACCGCTCGACTCAATGCGCTTTTTGAAAAAGAAATTCGCCTTCGTCCGGCCGAATATTATTGGGTGCATAAACGCTTCAAAAATCGCCCCAATCACGAGGCAAATCCCTATAACCCTTCTATCTAAAGGACTTTTGTCCTATCATTAGAGGATGTCAGAGCGTATTGGGCTATTTGCCGATCTCCACAGTAATTTAGAGGCTTTTGAAGCCTGCATTAGTAAAGCAGAAGAGCTGGGGGTCACTCGCATGGCCTTTTTGGGAGATCTTGTTGGATACAACGCGGATCCTGCGGCTCTCATTGAGCGCATTGCGTATTTAGTTGAATCCAAGAAAGCAATTGCCGTCCTCGGCAATCATGATGAGGCTGTCTTTAAAGACTGTTGCAATCAAATGAATGCCAGCGCTAATGCTGCGATCGAATGGACCAAGACTCAGCTAAATAATGGCCATGTGGAGTTTCTGAAAAATCTACCGTTGATGGTTAATGAAGAAAAAATATGTTTTGTCCATGCCTCTGCACATAATCCCAGCGACTGGAACTATGTCACTGATAGTATGAGCGCATGGCGTTGTGCACAAAGCTCAGGCAAAAGCTATACCTTTGTTGGTCACGCTCATGAGCAAGCGCTGTTTTATCAAAGCGCTGTTGGTAAATTAATTCGCTTTGCGCCACATCCTGGCGATGAAATTCCTGTACTACAACATCGCCAATGGGTCAGTGTCGTTGGCTCTCTAGGGCAGCCACGAGATGGCAATCCTGAAGCCTGTTTTGCCATCTTTGAACCTGAAAGTGAAGTGCTTACTTTCCACCGCGTAGCCTACGACCATTTTTCTGCTGCTGAGAAAGTGCGTCGCGCCGGCTTACCAGAAGACCTAGCGAATCGCCTGCTTACCGGTAAATAATGAATGCCCATTAATACTGATATTCAAGCAGTAGACGACATCTTCCAAGAGGGGAAAGTTGTTGATGGCTTTGTATTGGGCAAAGAAGTGCATCGCGGCGGTATGGCGAGCCTTTTCTCAGCAACTAAAGAAGGAATTGATGTCCCGATTCTTTTAAAGATTCCTCGCGTTGGCAGAGATCAGCCAGTTGAAAGTCTGATTGGGTTTGAAACAGAACTCACCATTTTGCGCGCCCTCAAAAGCCCTTATGTTCCAAAATTTTTAGGTGCAGGCAATATGGCCACACGCCCCTATATTGCAATGGAACGTGTAGAAGGACGACCACTCGAAGACCTCATCAAGGAAGGTAAAGTCTTCACGATTGATGAGGTAGTTCGGATTGGTGCTGACCTTGCCCAGGCGGTCCAATCACTGCACTCACAAGATGCCATTCACCTAGATATCAAACCAGAGAATATTCTGATTGATGACAAAGGTAAGTTAACACTAATTGATTTTGGTTTATCGCATCATGCTCGGTACCCTGACTTGCTTGCTGAAGAAATGCGCAAGGGTGTTGGATCTGCCCCATACATTTCTCCAGAGCAAGTCGCTGGCATTCGATCGGATTCGCGTAGCGACATTTATTCCATCGGCGTCATCATGTATGAATTGCTAACTGGCGAGCTGCCTTTTGGCAACCCTCAAACCATGAGTGGTCTCAGAAGGCGTATGTGGGCAGAACCATTTCCTCCGCGCGCAATTCGCCGAGAAATTCCTCGGTGGTTGCAAGAAGTGATTCTCAGATGTCTAGAGCCGCGCGCTGCCGATCGCTATCAAAGCGCTGCACGTTTGCGCCAAGTATTACGAGATCCTGAGGGTGTAACACTAACTGAGCGTGCCGATAGAGTAGAGCCACCAAGCTTTTGGGAGAATCTCAAAGGTCTATTTAAGGCGGTGGGCTATGAGCCATCACCAAGCCCAAGACCAAGCATGGGCAATTACGATGCACCGCTCATGATGGCCGCGATTGATACCCGCCAATCAGATGAAGGCTTGCGCGAACGCATGCAACTAACTGCAAAGAATTTATTGTTAGCCTATCCAGAGAGTCGCTTGGTTTGCATCAGCACCATTGCGAGCACGCCAACTTATGAAGGTAAGCACGAGAGTGAAACTGCCAGCGGTATTGTGCGTGGCCACTTAGTACAACTTATGGATTGGGCGAAGCCGCTTAAGCTTCCGCCAGAAAGAATTTCGTATCACGTGCTCGAAGCGATGGATCCGGCATCACGGATTGTCGAGTTTGCCAAAGACAATGATGCATCGCTTATTTTGATTGGGGCTTCACACAAGCTCCCCAATAAAGTTACGCCCTGGCGAACCTCAATGACAAAAATTGTCGAAGAGGCGCCTTGTAGCGTTCATATTGTGCGAACTTAACTGTTACTCATGAAAACGCGGTAGACGCTCTGCGCCTGCTGGTATTTGATACTTAGCCATATTCATCTCCATGGCTAAAAAGGTGTAATAGCCCGCAATACCCGCCAAATCAATTGCTCCTTTTTTACCAAAACGCTTTTCTGTTTTAGCAAACGTCACATCCGAGACACGCTTATAGCGTTGTAACTCAATAGTGAAGTCATAAACAATCGATTCATCTTCACTCATGTCCTCAGGCCTTCTGCCTTCTTTTAAAGCCTCTGCAATTGCAGGCCTTAATCCTGCCTTAATGGCAATCGGATAGTGCACATACCACTCATAATCCTGAGTCCACTCACGTGCAGTAATCAAAATAGCAAACTCACTCAGCAGACTATTAAATGCGGAGTTGTAGCGAAGATAGTCGCCCATAGCACGAGCATTGTTCATGAGTTGTGGACTATGCATTAGCATTGCAAAAGGGCCCCATGGGGCTTTCTTGCGCGCCGCTTCAAATTCTTGTACAGCCTGCTTTTGCTCTGCGGTGTATTGATCTATTGGAATTTCTGGAAGGCGTGTTTGAGCAAAAACCAATTTACTTAATGTCAGTGTTGCAATTAGCAACAAGCAAATTTGCTTTATTTTCACTGCGCCCCCAGATAAATGACTTACTTCATCTTCTCTTGTTTCTCATCCAGAATCAGCTCTGGATCTTGAGCCTCAATCCAATTATCTTTATTGAGAACTTCGGTTAACTGTTTTTTATCCAATTCACCGGTAAATCGAGCAACCACAATCGTGGCCACGCCATTACCAACTAAATTCGTTAATGCGCGCGCTTCTGACATAAAGCGGTCAATACCCAAGATAATTGCTAGACCCGCAACAGGAACGTTACCAACTGCAGATAATGTGGCAGCCAAAACAATAAAGCCGCTTCCAGTAATACCTGCAGCCCCCTTGGAAGTTAACAACAAGACTAGCAATAACGTGATTTGCTGCATGATTGTCATCGGAGTATCCGTTGCTTGCGCAATAAACACTGCGGCCATTGTTAGGTAGATTGATGTGCCATCTAAATTAAATGAGTAGCCAGTTGGTATCACTAAACCTACACAGCTTTTCTTGACGCCTAACAGCTCCATTTTTTCCATCATGCGTGGCAAAACAGATTCTGAAGAAGAGGTGCCTAAAACAATTAAGAGCTCTTCTTTGATGTAGCGCACAAATTTAAAGATGCTAAAGCCGTTGATTCGCGCAATGATGCCCAGCACTACGAAGACGAAAAGCAAGCAAGTGATGTAAAAGGTCCCCATCAATTTGCCCAGGGAAAATAAGGAGCCCACGCCGTACTTACCAATCGTAAATGCCATCGCGCCAAAAGCACCAATCGGTGCGAATTTCATGATGATGCCAATAATGTCGAACAAGACGTGTGATAATTTTTCGATTAAATCAAATACCAAAGTACCGCGCCCACCAAAGCGATGCAATGCAAATCCAAATAAGACCGCAATGAACAGCACTTGTAAAATTTCACCTTTGGCAAATGCATCCACTGCTGTACTTGGAATAATGTTTAGCAAAAACTCGGTTGTAGTACCCATTTTTCCTGGGCCGGTATAAGCAGCAATGCCTTTGGTATCCAAGCTGGCCGGATCAATGTTCATGCCTGCACCAGGCTGTAACACGTTCACGACAATCAGACCAACGATTAGAGCAATCGTACTGACGATTTCAAAATAGAGAAGTGCAATACCGCCAGTTTTGCCAACCTTCTTCATATCTTCCATACCAGCAATGCCGACCACTACCGTACAAAAGATGATTGGTGCGATCAGCATCTTGATGCCTTTGATGAAGGCATCTCCAAAGGGTTTCATTTCCGTTCCTAGGGATGGGTACAAATGACCCAGCAAAACACCTAGGACAACGGCAACAAGCACCTGAAAGTAAAGGATTTTATAGATTGGTGGCTTTTTTAAAGTAACTGTCATTGCATCTTCCTTTATTAGGCTTTCAGTAATACTGTAGTGTAGTCAATCTGAAATGGTGCTCCGCACCATGTGCACTCGGGCTTTATCGGATAATGCAGTGATGGAAGAAAAAGTTCGTGTTTCTAAATTGCTATCTGAGTTGGGTCTATGTTCAAGACGTGAGGCCGACTCTTATATTGAGCAGGGCTTAGTCACCGTTGATGGTGAAGTAGTTAATGAGCTTGGGGTTAGAGCCTATCGCCATCAAAAGATTGAATTGCAATCAGGCGCTAAAGCACAACAAGCATCACGCATTACCGTCATCCTCAATAAACCAGTAGGCTATATATCGCATTACGATGACGAACAAGAATATCAACCAGCTGCATCATTAATTACCCCTGACAATTACTTTGCTAGCCACCTCGATAAGGGCAGAAACCCCCGCTTTAACACCAAGGGACTGGCGCCCGCAGGTCGATTGGACATTGACTCTACTGGCTTGCTTGTCTTAACCCAAGACGGGCGCATCGCTAAACTTCTCATCGGTGAAAACAGTCCGATTGAAAAGGAATATTTAGTCCGCGTTGAAGGCGCGCTCTCTTTTGAAGATTTAGATCGCCTCAAACATGGCCTCTCCTTAGATGGAGTTGTACTTAAACAAGCACAGGTAAGTTGGCAGAATGAGGATCAATTACGGTTCGTGCTGCGCGAAGGTCGCAAGCGTCAAATACGTCGCATGTGCGAAATGGTAGGACTAAAAGTTTTGGGCTTAAAACGCGTCAGAATGGGTCGCATCTCTTTGGGACCACTACCGCCTGGCCAATGGCGATTTCTAAGGCCAGAAGAGCAGTTCTAAAAGGCTCGGACGCTTATAATTGCGTCCGTACTTAGATTAACCAGCGCAGACTTACCATCGATACCACCGCCTCCAGCACTCCAGCCGCAGAAGTACTTAGACGTCGCAGCTTTGCCATCATCTCTCACCCAGATGCGGGTAAAACGACCCTGACTGAAAAACTGTTGCTGTACGCTGGTGCAATTCAGATTGCGGGTAGCGTTAAAGCACGCAAAGCCAGTAGACATGCAACCTCTGACTGGATGGAAATTGAAAAGCAGCGCGGCATCTCGGTAGCCAGTTCTGTAATGCAGATGGAATATCGCGACTGCATTATTAACTTGCTTGATACCCCAGGACACCAAGACTTCTCTGAAGATACTTATCGTGTATTAACTGCAGTTGACTCCGCCTTGATGGTGATCGATGCGGCGAACGGCGTTGAATCACAAACCTTAAGGCTCTTAGAAGTTTGTCGTGCGCGCAATACACCTATCGTCACATTCATTAATAAGATGGATCGTGAGGTAAAGCCGCCTATGGAGTTAATGGATGAAATTGAATCTGCACTTGGAATTGAAGTTGTGCCATTTACATGGCCCGTGGGCATGGGCAAATCTTTTGCTGGCGTGATCGATATTGCCAACATGCGAATGCGGATGTTTAAGGCTGGTGAGGATCGTGTAACCGAAGATTCACATGTGGTGGTGGACGTTAATGATCCCACCTTAAAAGAGCGCCTCGGTATAGACTTAGAAAATGCATTAGCAGAAGTTGAGCTCATCAAAGAGGCAATGCCAGTATTTGATCGTGAGGCATTTTTAGCGGGGCGCCAGTCGCCAGTTTTCTTTGGCTCAGCGATTAATAATTTTGGTGTGCGAGAAATTCTGAATACCTTGGTTGAACTGGCACCATCTCCTGGTTCGCGTAAAGCATTACAACGCGAAGTCAGTCCTGCTGAAAATAAATTCTCAGCAGTGGTTTTCAAAATTCAGGCAAATATGGATCCGGCACATCGTGACCGCGTGGCATTTTTACGCATCTGCTCAGGGCACTTTCAGCGCGGTATGAAACTAAAGATATGTCGTAATGGCAAAGAGGTCCGCACTAACAACGCTCTGTCATTCCTGTCGCAGCGCCGTGACATTCTGGATGAGGCCTTTCCAGGTGACATTATTGGCCTACCAAATCATGGCCTGCTGCGCTTGGGCGACACGCTGACTGAGGGTGAGCAGTTGCAATTTACTGGCTTGCCATTTTTCGCCCCTGAAATTTTCCGCATGGTTGAATCCGCAGATCCTCTGCGCTCTAAGCAATTAAGAACAGGTCTCATGCAACTTGGAGAAGAAGGTGCTATTCAAGTATTTAGGCCTATGGCTGGCGGTACGATGCTGCTAGGCGCCTTCGGACAATTGCAATTTGAAGTTGTAAGCCACCGTCTTCAGACTGAATATGGCGCTGAAGTCCGCCTACTTCCAGCCCGCTATAGCCTAGCCCGCTGGGTCAGCTCAGATGATCCTGTGGCATTGAAAAAATTTACACAAGAAAATATTCACCGAATGGCCGAAGACGTTGTTGGCGCTTCAGTATTTTTGGGCTCTCATAAATCAGAATTAGATGTTGCTCAGCAGCGCTGGGAATCCATACAATTCCATGCACTCAGGGAGCATGCTGGTCTGATTTATCAATCAGATCTCGCTGGCTAATAACAATTTATTGGCGGGCGAAGTTACAGTTAAATACTGCTACCAAAGAGGAGTCGGTGCTTTTAAAAGAAGCTGTCTTGCCATATTGCGCGCAATAAGCATTTGCTTTTTGAGTTAGCTGCTCGATCGACTCGCCGCTACTATTTAAAAACGTGACATGATTGGCATCAGATGCATCCGTATAGACTGCGGTACAGGCTATTAATATAAGGCCGCAGGCTGCAAATAATAAGAGTGTTTTCACTTTGATCCTTTTAATTTCTCAATGATCGCTGCAGTGACCTTGGTCGCAAATGGTCTGTAGATCAGGATGCAAATAATAGCCACAGGGTAAGCAACGGACCAAATCTCAAACCAGACTGCAAAAAAATTATCTGCGGGTCCAATTCGCACAAAAGTGGTCGCCAGGGTAATGCTCGATGACATTAAAAAGCCCATCACTAGGGAAAAGATAAAACTAGGAAGATTCATCATCCCTCAATCATAGCGCCTGAGCTTTTTAACTGTTATGCTGAATCGTGGTCACTATCTCGCGCCCTACATAGGGGAATCTTCCGGACAACACTCCTAGATTCATCACTCCTTCACCCTAGGAATCAGAATGGCTGTAGGCCAAAATCAAAAGAACAGAAAAAACGACCCTATGCTCACAAAAACAGGCAAAACACGCCTTGGGCCCCTTAACCCAGCTCAGCTCACCAAGCTCATGGAAAGCAGTACGAAACCAAAAGAGAAAAGCAAAATTTTGCGAGCGCTCAACAAAATACAAGTGGTTCCAGCATAAATACTCAGCCCCGTTTATCGGGGCTTTTTTATCTACAACTTAATTACGCTTCACCAACATTTTTTTACTCAAGATTACAGTCGATACGACTAAGAAAGCAAACACCATATTCATTACAGTAAGGTGATCGCCTAAGAAAATGCTGGCGGCCAATAAAGTACAAAATGGTTGAATTAGCTGTACCTGGCTAACCCGTGCAATTCCCCCAATCGCTAGACCTTCGTACCAAAAGAAAAATCCCAAAAACATCGGAAATATACTTAAGTAAACAAAACTGGTCCATGCAACAAGATCCGCATTCCAATATTCGGCATTAAATGTGAGATAGGACATCACGATATTGATCGGCAATGAAATGACTAAAGCCCAAGAAATCACTGCGCGGGGATTCATCTTGCGAGACAGTTCACCACCCTCAACATAACCAATGCAAGCACAAATACCACCAAGTACTAAGAGTCCATCAATATGAGTAAAGCTACCAGCATTTTTGAGGAGCGCATAAAGAACCACTAAGGCAGCGCCCAATAAAGAAACCAGCCAAAAACCCAGTGAAGGCCGCTCTTTAAAGCGAAGCACACCAATGACCGTCGTGGCTAATGGCATCATTCCCAAAATAACAGCGCCATGAGATGAAGAACCCTCCTTCATAGCAACCGTTGTAAAAATTGGAAAGCCAAAAACAACGCCCAGTGCAATCACAGCAAATTTTGCAAGGTCTGTTTTGCTGGGCAAAGGTGATTGGGTGAAAAGCAAATAGGCTAAGGCAACCATACCTGCCA
Organism: Polynucleobacter wuianus; assembly: GCF_001659725.1. Lineage (NCBI taxonomy): Bacteria > Pseudomonadati > Pseudomonadota > Betaproteobacteria > Burkholderiales > Burkholderiaceae > Polynucleobacter > Polynucleobacter wuianus. The sequence continues at coordinate 2,198,855 of NZ_CP015922.1, forward strand.
AAAGAGCTCTACCAAATGCAATAAAGTAAGGATCAAAGCTTAAAACAGCGACCTTACTGACAGGTAAAGTTAAGCTAAATATGAGAATGCCGATAAATCCAATCAACATTCCCTTGCTCTCTCTATTCACTTTTACCTTTTGTAAATTATTCAAACCATTGTATTAATAAAGCTGGGTTGATGGGCTGTAATATACAAAGATGATCAAACCCTGTGCCCATATTCAAGCTATTTATATCGCTCCTAAGGCTGGAGCAGCAATGGCCTCTGTTAGGCATGTAGAGTTGATTAAGGAAGGCATTCAAGGCGATCGCTATGCTATTGGCACTGGAGCTTACTCAAAAGTCATTCCCGCCAAGATCCGTCATATTAGTCTCATTACACAAGCCGGCATTAATACTTCCAACGAATCACTGATGGCAAGCGGCGAGCCAACCTTTACAGCCGCTCAAACCCGTAGGAATATTGTGATTGCCAATATGAGTGCCAATGAACTCAATGCTCTGGTGGATCGCACGTTTAAATTAGGCAATCTAAACTTTAAAGGCGTGGAGTTATGTGCCCCATGCCAAAGACCTGCTCAACTACTAAAAAAGCAAAACTTTTTGGATGCGTTTGAAGGTCGTGGTGGCTTGCGTGCAGAAATATTACAAATTGGCAACATCTCCGTTGGAGATGAATTACATTTTGATTCTGGGGAAACCGATGATTAGCTACCACGATGATGCAATCATTAGTGCTGAACAAGCAATTGATCTTTATACACGCTCTACTCTTGGGGAGCGTCGCCCCATTCATAACACAGAAACTTTTGAGGCCATGCTTAAAAACGCTAACCTCACTATAACGGCATGGGATGGAGATAAGCTTATAGGCATTTCACGAACGTTAACTGACTTTGCCTATGTTGCCTATCTTGCTGACTTGGCTGTAGATCAAGTCTATCAACGTTCGGGTATTGGGAAAAAGCTGATTTCTGAAACACAATCTCGACTTGGCTCGGATTGCATGATTGTTCTTTTGGCTGCGCCCAAGGCAAATGATTACTACAAACACATTGGCTTTGAACACAATCCTCGAGCTTGGACGCTCAAAAAATAACAGCGACACATTGAGCCTTATCATTACTGCATGACAACAACCCGCTTTTGCTTAGTGCGCCATGGTGAAACTGACTGGAATGTCGAACGCCGACTTCAGGGTCATACCGATATTGATCTGAATGCTCATGGCAAGCGACAGGCAACACAAATGGCTATGGCCCTCAAAGTCATTGCTTTAGAGTTTGATGTCTTATATACAAGTGATCTAATGCGTGCGGCCAAAACTGCCAAAGCGATTGAGGAAATATTTGGAGTAGCCTCGATTGTTGATCCAGCGCTTAGAGAGCGCCATCTAGGTGGATTACAAGGTCTCACTACAAGCGATGCGCTACAGATTGAGGCCGAGCTATGGGAGATTCACTTGAGTAGAGATCTTGACCATACTCTTAGAGGTGGCGAGAGCATCACGCAATTTGCAGATCGTATTCATGGGGCTCTGGAAAAAATTCGCTTGCAACATCTTGGCAAAACTATTTTGTTGGTCAGTCATGGCGGGGCCCTCGACATGATGTATCGACTGGCCAGCAATCAAGCCCTCGCAGCAGAAAAAGTTGTTAATGTCCCCAATGCTTCCCTGAATTGGATTAGCCACGATGGCAAGGCCTGGAAGGTGGATAGTTGGGCAGATACCAGCCATTTAGATGGCTTAGCGCTCGACAATTTAGATCTATAACGAGATCGAAATTAAATACCCTATTATTACGACATGAAACGATTCGTGAAGCTACCGCTCTATTTATTGCTGGCCATCCTTTCTATGCCGATTTACGCGATCAATCTTGAACCAAGTGATGTTCCCGATGGATTACCAGATCACATTGTTGGTGATATTGGTGTGGCAGTCTATTCGTCGAATATGCATATTGGGACCGAAGGAACGCAGTCGCTAGTGCTGCCTTATGCATTTTTTGACTACAAACGTTTTTTTGCTCGCATTGATGAGGTGGGAATTAAAACATTCAAAATGGGGTACGGCTATTTTGAAGTCATCGGCAAAATAGATCTAAATACTTACAAAGTGAAATCGCCAATCAATGGGGCATCCATTAATAAAAGTGATCCGATTCCATTGGGCTTGGGAACCTACCAAGAAACTCCGATCGGTGGATTTTTTGCGAACGCTTATCACGACTTTGGCAAATCTAAGGGTGCGCTGTATGAGCTTTTGTATTTTGCTGAACTCGAGACTTACAAAAATGTTGTTGTCTATCCAGAGGTAGGTATTGAAAGGCAATCTAGCCAATACGCTAATTACTACTATGGAATCAGCCCTGGAGAGTCGAATCAAACAGGCTATAGCGCCTATACTGCTCCTGCGACAAGTAATTTAATTGCTGGCTTTATGGTTGAAATTCCAGTTGTTGATAATTGGTATATCAATCTTTATGGGCGTCGTAAATGGCTTGGCAACGGAATCAATAACAGCCCCGTCATGAATCGCTCCTTCCAAGACAATATCTTTGCGGCCTTAGCTTACCGATTTAAGTAAGCAAATATTAGCCGCTCTGAGTAATTTATCTCCAAGGCAAGGCGGGAAGTAGTGGCTTAAGGCCAGCCTTCTGAATTGAAGGTGCGGCTTTTGGGGAGGCTAAAAATGCGATGAGGTCTCTTGATGCGTCAAGGCTGTTCACATTGCTGGTAATGCCTGCCGAAAACAAAACTGTCTGCTGTACTTCTGGAGGAATCTCGCCAATGAAATCTATCCCCGGAATGGGAATCAATTCGCTCACCTGTTGAAAGCCCAACTCTGCATCCCCCCTAGCAACTACTGTACCAACGCGTTCACTGTAAATCCTTTTAGCAGTCTTACTCATCTGCTCAGCAATACCGAGTTTTGGAAAGAGCTCAGTAGATAAATAGGTGCCACTAGCACTCGCAGAATAGGCCACAGACTTTGCATTCAGCAGAGCCTGCTTGAGTGCTGGAACTGTGCTGATATCCGGCTTGGGTGAACCAGCCTTTACAGCAGCGCCAATGACAGAAGCAACCAAATCCACTCTGCTTCCTGACTGAATAGTGCCGCTCTTAATAAAACCTTCTAGCGCAGGCCCGGCAAGTATTAACACATCAAACTTTTCATCTCTGGCAAGTCTTGATGGAATTGAGTCAGGGGCAGCCCCCATAGAAGAGCCATAAGAAATAATGACTTTATTTGATGATTGTTTTTCATACTCTGGCACCAGAGCTTTAAGCGCCTCTGCAAATGCGCCTGAGGTAATCACCTGGATATCGGCAGCAAAGGTCGGGGTTGCAAATAGGAAGGTGGCAAGAAAAACTAATGTAGTGTTTCTGAGAAAGGAAGTTATTTTCATTATTTTTAAAATAGCGGTCGTGAAAGAATGATTAAATAATCTCTAATACTTTGCTCAAAGAATTGCCGACATAGTTTGGTTGCTCGCCGATTTCCTCAAATGGATGGCCCAGCCGATTTACCCAAAAGACATCATATCCATACCACTTGGCAGCCAAGGCATCCCAAGCATTACTTGATACAAATAGAACTTCCTCTTTTTTTACGGGGAAGGCCTCAAGCAGCAACTCATAGGCCTGTGGGGCAGTCTTAAACAGACGTACGTCCTCAACCGTAACTACTTGATCTAAATACGCTGCTAGACCATTGCTTTGTACAACTGTAGTGAGCATTTCTCTGCTGCCATTAGACAAAATGGCAGTGGCCATTCCGCGCTTTTTAATTTCTTGAAGAACTGCCAGGCTATCTTCAAAGCTGGTGAGTTTGGCATATTGGTCCATAAGCAGCTGTTCACTGCCTTCAGAAAGGTCAAGACTCATGCGTTTGCAGACATAGCGTAGTGACCGAATAGTCAGCTCCCAAAATGGCAAGTAATACTTGCTACCGCAAGGACTGGGGTCACTCATCGTAACTAGACGCGTGTATTCAATTTGGCGATCACGCCACATTAATGACAATGCTTGGCCGTGCCCTGGAAATAGCTCTTCTGCTAACTGTCCCATTGAGTAGACATCAAAAAGGGTCCCATAAGCATCAAATGTGATTAACTTATACATATTGCCCTTAGGTGAATTATCGACCCTGACAAGCTAGGGGCATTTCCCATAAAGGCTTTTCCTGGCTGAAGTCACAATTAACCCCAATCTGCGAAGTAGTGCTAGCAAGGCAGCCAGTTAAAGCAAAAATAGGCAGAGTGGCAAAAATGAATATCAATATTTTCATAGCTTGTCTTCAAAGAATTTTCTAACTCATTCTCCCATGTCATCAAATAGTGTGCAAATGAAGTTGTACAGGGCTTTTAATCTTGCAAAGGTTTAGTAAAGGGGTGCCTGTAGCTACTTAATAAGTTAGCTTAGCAATATACGCGTAGAGCGGTATTCCCAAAATGATATTAAAGGGGAAGGTGATGCCCAATGACATCCCCATATATAGGGCGGGATTTACTTCGGGCAGCGCATGCCTTAAGACTGCTGGCACAGCAATATAAGAAGCGCTTGCCGCAAGGACCATTAATAAAATCGTATCGCCCAGCGGCAAGCCTAGAAGCTTACAGAAGCCTAGCGCAATGGAGGCATGAACTAAGGGGGCTCCAATGGCATAGAACAAAGTGATTGAGGGCTTGCCTTTTAATCCCTCAAAGTTCTTGGCCGCCATCAACCCCATATCCAGCAAGAAGAAAGCCAGCATTCCTTTAAATAAATCAATAGAAAATGGAGCCATTATTTTTTGTCCCGCATCGCCGCTGACTAAGCCAACTAGCATAGAACCCAATAAAAGAAGTTGTGCGCCATCTGTAAAGGACTCATGAAGAATCTTTGACATACTCGTCGGTTGCTTTGAGTTTTTAGCAGAAGCTCTGGCTCTATTTGCTAGCAAGATTGCCAAAATAATTGCGGGCGACTCCATTAATGCCATTGCAGCAGCCATATGCCCACCAAATGCAATGCCATATTGATCTAACGCTTGTGTCGCAGTGATAAATGTAACGGCACTAACCGAACCATATGTGGCGGCGATAGCTGCGGCGTCGTAATTGTTCAGCTTTGTTCTTAAAATCAAATAGCCCATGAGCGGGATGATGATTGCCAGAGACATTGCCAGCCCAAGCGCCAAAACAATCTCGAGAGTAAATCCAGATTTATGAAGCGCAAATCCGCCCTTCAAGCCTAAAGCCATCAAGAGATACAAAGACAAAAATCTGGCGATTGGCTGAGGAATTTCTAAATTTGATTTCACTGCTCCAGCAAAAGCACCAAATACAAAGAAGAGAATTGCTGGATCCAAGAAATTGCTCATATCAATATCTTAAATAATTTTGAAAATTCTTATATTGGCCCCACATAGCTTGAGGACTAAATACATTATTAGATAAGCCTAAGATAGGTAAGCCCTCCCCCTCAGCATACGAGAAATCCATCTTGCTATTGAAACTATCAGCAAAATCCCTGTTACATCACCTAAAAACATGACCTCTATACCGCCCCATAAATTAGAAGACTCGCCCGCAAGATAAATGATTGATTGCGTTACTACGCTATTCAAGCCTGCATAACTTAATGCAAGGGTCAGTAAAGATCGAAGGGTTAAATTTGAGAGTTCACCGTTAAGCATGAACTTATCAGAACAAACCTTAGTAACAAGTAGAGGGACGCCAGCGCTTCCAATCGACAAGATCAATACCAAACCTATTTGTCCGTGGAATGGAAACATTACCCCCCATATATTAGAAATAATGAATATGGCCAAAGCTCCAATAGGGCCCGCAACCAAAGTCATTAATATTTTTACCCCACTAGGTAGGTGTACTAAATGCGCCCCGGGAGTTAAATATAAAAAGTCTGTGCAAAGATTGTTTGCAAAATAAAACAATCCATAACCTAGGGTTAGGATCACTAGTAGCTTGGCATTTTGAAGAAGGCCTCTCATTAACCAAGCAACTTTTGCATAGTCCAGCCTAGATTCAGAATGGCCAATGTAATGAGTGTGCCAAAAGTAATCTTCATTCCTAAAACTCTCTTGCTGAAATCTGGTGGAGGAATATGAATTCCTTTGGCGTGAATCAAGCGTCCAATAATTAAAGTCACGCCGGACATGGCAACCAACCACCAAGGCCCGCCATTTAACTCTAAACAAGCGATCAAGATAACTCCAAATGGAACATACTCTGCAAAGTTGCCTTGAGCGCGAATCGCTCTCTCAAGATCTTCGTGGCCACCACTGCCTAAGCCAACCTTATTCTTTCTTCTAAGCGCAATGACGGCAAAGGAGAGCCTAACAAAGATAATGGTTAACACAGCAGCAATCACTGATGTGACTAATAGCATTTAAATCTCCCAATAATAAAATCGTAACAATCTAATCAGTAAATTTTGCCAGTGCATGCCAGCCAAAACTCAATAATGGAAGCATATCTTTAGCAAAGCTTGTGACTTCGTTAATTAAATTTTTTGAGCAAACAACCGATCGGGGCAACTGTTTTCTGATAACCCAACCTTTTAGCTTGATAGCGCGCTCGATTTCTACTGGCACATCATCAAAGCCCCTGGGTATTCGGGCTAATGTATGGGAATAATCAAGCTCATAGCCTTTTCGCTTTAGAGATCTTTCTAGGGAAAGCCAGGCCTTAGGGTTCTCTAGAATTCCCTGTCTTAGCTTTTTCAGAATATGGGTTTCGGGCTGAAAATAACCAGCAGCACATCGACTTCCTAAAGGATCTAGACGAAAGTACAGCACGCCTGGAGAATGTTTATCGCCAGTTCGAGTAAACAGCCCACTGGCATGCATGTTATAGGGATGTTTTGCCTTTGAAAAACGAGCGTCTCGATTTATTCTAAATAAAGATCTTTTAGGATCTCCCCACAGCGGCACCTGCTTCTCAGCAAGATTTTCCGACAGGCTCTCTGTAAAGGACTTCATGGGCTCCCGCACAAACTCCTCATACTCAGAACGATGTTCGTTAAACCAGACTCTATTTTGATTATTGGTGAGCTCTTCAAAAAATGTGAATGCCTTTGGATTAAACACTGGATACTTAATCCTTGTCTGCATATTGCATCTCGCCATTCCCAAACGACCAATTTTCTTTATTCACCTCAATCAAGTTGATAAAGACATCTTGAGGTCTGACTTTAAGGCTTTGTACTAAGGCCCCACAAATTGTTTTATATAGATTCTTTTTAAGATCTGTAGATCTACCAAAGCTGATAGTTGCTTGAATAAAAATAATGCTATCTGAATATTCAATTCCCAAATAACTTTTCGGAATATTGAACTCCGTTGACTCGTGCCTAGTAATAATTTGGAATTTATCATCCTCGGGAACGTTAATTTGCTCTCGCATGACCTGGTAGACAATGTTCCCAACCTGATGCGCGAAGCTCTCAGAGTGTTTTTTACTTAAATCAATTCTCACTAATGGCATTGCTTTTCTCCTAAGATCAATCCATCTTATACAGATCTAATTAATTACTACCCAGTTTTACAAGTTAGAAAAAAGCACCCGAAGGTAGCTTTAGTGATCGCTAGTGGTCGAGAACGCTAATCCTAATGGCTCTTCAAATAATCAATGACCCAAGCTGGATCACTGTCGCTTGGGAAGATAGGGTAGTGAACAGCCTCAATCACGCCATTATTCGCAATTAATGTAACTCGCTTTAATAATGTCATTCCAGCGGCTACAAATGTTGGCATATTCAATGCCTGTTGAAATTGATAGTTGACGTCACTAACAACCGGAAATGGGAGATGAAGCCTTTCTGCCATTTCTTTTTGATATTCGCTAGTCTGTACACTCAAGCCCACAACTTCTGCGCCCAATGCTTGAAGCTCTTGATAGTGGTCCCTAAAGGAACAACTCTGTGGCGTACAACCCCTTGCTCCAGGAATTTGGTCCCAACCATCCGGCAAAGCAACATTAGGCTGCCCCGTCATTGGATAACAGTAGATAACCAATTTACCTTTGATGTCGCCAAAATTAATTGCCTTACCATTTGTGGCACTTAAAGAAACATTGGGCAGCTTCATTCCCTTCAAATGATTTGTTGAGCCATCATCTTGAGGAATGGGCAGGTCTACAGGAAGCTGGTTTAGATTGGTCATGGATAAATTCTATACAAAAAGCTGAGGACCAAATAAAAACCGCCCGAAGGTGGTTTTGGTGTTTCTTGGCAACCCAAGGCGGAATCGACCAGGGCCGAGGATGCAAATCCTTATACGAGATTAATACTGACTCTTAATATCTCCTTTTTGTGCCAACCGCGGGAACATATCAGCCGCCAACTCTAAAGCAATCTTAATGCCTTGTTTTGGAGTAATGGCACCATTAGGATCTTTTGGCATCGATGGTGTTGGATAGCCTTCTGCGTGAGAAAACTTCACTACGCCTGGAATCATTGCCTTTGCCAACCCTGAGTATGCTGGCGGTAGATTGTTTAGATCTGGTGCTTTGTACTCAGGTACTGGTCGAGCCACTGGTGTAGGCCATGTGCTTGGGTCACGAGGTGATGTTAGCGTGAAACATGACTCAAGTGTTCTCGCATTCGCATCACGAGCAGTAAATGGTTTTCCGAGGTTCCACGCTTTTCGCAAACTCGCAATCATGGAAGTGTGGCGGAACTCTTTAGTGAAAACAGTCTTTTCTGGAATCCATGGCGAGATCATCACAGCAGGTACACGATAGCCTGATCTACGGAAATCAAATCCTTCCTGACCTTTTGGTACCGCTGGATCTGGTGCTGGAACTAATGGTGGAGCAACGTGATCATAGGTGCCGCCTGGCTCATCCCAACCAATAAACAAAGTTGTATTCAGAACATTCGATCCTGCTTGAGTTGTTCCCATGCCTTTGTAAGCGTTATAGATACGAGTCAAGAATGCCTCGCCACCCAAAATAGAAGATGGTGGATCAATTGGAAGATCCATTCCTTGAATGAGTGCTCTACCAAATGCGGGATGGTAATCATTGTGTGCGGCAAGTAAATTTGGTTCGATTAAACAGAAATCAGGCAATGTGCCGTTGGCGCAATCTTTTTCATATTCAGAGAAAGGTACGATATGCGTTTTGAAATACTTCTTCAAAACCGGCATGTTAATAAGGCCAGTAAATGAAATTGGATCAGGCTCACATACATAGATCTTCCATGTTTTGCCATGCGCTTCTAGACGATTGAAGATTGTCTCAGCAGTATTTTTGAACAAGAAGTTTGTAGATGGGTCATTGACCACGAAGCCCGATGAAGTGCCTGCTGTCCAGAATGAACGATTAGTAAAAGTTTGGGATGGCACTTCTGAATACCAATGATCAAAACAAGAGAAGCCTTTTGCCAAACTGCTAATGACTGGGATCTGCTCAGGTGTGTAGCCAGTCATGATTTGTGAATACTCTTGATAAGTCGGCTGGCGACCCATCTCAGCTGTAAAGGTACTGATGTAATCGGTCACAAAGCCTTCCATATTTGGCCGTACTAATGAAGACTCTGGCGCATTGTATGGCGCAGTCATTTGGCTGGCCATCTTAAAGCGATTACGCTCATCCAAGATGTTATAGATCTGTGTATTGGTGTGTGGATGCTCTTCGCCTGAATCTGGATTTGGACCATCCATATAAGTAGCAGGCCCAAAAGGTACTCTGCCGTTAGGCGCTGGATACTGAGCCCATGATGGAACTGGGTTACTGAAATTCTTACCAATCACGCCCTCAAATTTTGGCACTTCGCCAGGCTGATAAAGCTGTCCGAGGATATTGTCAAAAGAACGATTTTCAAAGATCACCAAAATGACATGATCCATTGCGTTCTTTTTAGTAACTTGTGGCGCGGCTAAAGCAGATTCACCAAGCGCCGCTGATGCGCCGCCAATAGAAGAAGTTTTTAGAAAATTACGGCGTGATTGTTGGGTCATGTCTGCTCCATTGATAGATAGCCAATTTATAGCAGAGCACAAATGAAAAAACCACCCGAA